>CAIOKD010000033.1 GCA_903858835.1 uncultured Verrucomicrobiota bacterium | reverse complement strand
GCCGGGCAGGCCCTGTCCAGTCTCGTGACCTTGGTGGGAGTCGTGGTCCTGATGATCCAGTACGACCTTCGTCTCAGCCTCGCCGTCTGCTCGGTCCTTCCCCTGCTGGCCTGGATCACCCACTGGTTCCACCGGCGCGGGCGCGAGGCCTACCGCAGCCTCCGCGGCACCCAGTCCCGCCTCATCGCCGCCATGGCCGAGAACATCTCGGGCGTCCGCGTCGTGCAGGCGTTCGTGCGCGAAGCAGAGAACCTGCGGAGATTCCGGGGCCTGCATGACGACTTCACCCGTCGCTGGGTGGCGTCGGCCCGGGTCTTCCACACCTACATGCCCGCCGTCGGACTGCTGTCGGGCTTGGCCACCGCCATTGTGCTCGGCTACGGGGCCTGGCGGGTCCAGCAGGGGGCCCTCACGGTCGGCGGACTGGCCGCATTCGTCCTCTACTTGGGGCTTTTCTTCGGTCCCATCCAGACCATGGGCGACCTCTACAACGCCATGCTCTCTGCCGCCGCGAGCGCCGAGCGCATCTTCGCCCTCCTGGACACCAAACCCCAGGTCAGGGATTCGGCGACGGCGACCGAACTCCCACCGCTGCGCGGCGAGGTCACCTTCGAGAGCGTCTGCTTCCGCTACGACACGACCCCGGCCGACCGATGGATCCTCGAGGACATCGACTTCTCGGTCCCGGCCGGATCCACTGTGGCCCTGGTGGGCCATACCGGCTCCGGCAAGACGAGCATCATCAGCCTCTTGGCCCGGTTCTACGAACCCCAATCCGGCCGGATCCGCGTGGACGGCCTCGACATCGCCGAGCACACCCTGGCCTCGTTGCACCGCCAACTGGGCATGGTCACCCAGGAGAACTTCCTCTTCACCGGCACGATCATTGACAACCTCCGCTTCGGCCGTCCCGACGCCACCGACGACGAGGTCATCGCCGCCGCCAAGGCCCTCGGAACCCATGCCGTCATCGAGCGACTCCCGGCCGGGTACGCCACGGAAGTGCGTGAACGGGGCGCCAACGTCAGCGCAGGCGAACGCCAACTCATCACCATCACCCGGGCCATGGTCGCCGCCCCGCGCATCCTCATCTTCGACGAAGCGACCAGTGCTGTGGACCCCCAGACCGAGCGCCTGATCCAGGAGGCCCTGCGAACCCTCTTCCAACGCCGGACCAGCCTCGTCATCGCCCACCGCCTGAGCACCGTCCGCAACGCCGACCTCATCCTCGTCCTCGACCACGGCCGCATCGTCGAACGCGGCACCCACGAACAACTCCTCGCCCAGTCCGGCACCTACGCCCGGATGCACGCCGAATTCGTCCGAAGCTGAGGATTCTGCCCGCACCCACCCGCCGGATTTCGATACCACTGTACCGCCAAAGATCGCGAAGGATCGTCGGGAGTACCCCCGCAACCCGCCGCGAGCGGAGCCCTCCAAAACCGAGGCGGAGCGGGATCGGTCTGGAGCCCGCTCTGGAAGCGATCAACCCTTCCCCTCGCGCGCAGCGCGAAAGCTCCGTCCTCGTCCAAGCTTCCCTGCGGGCGCAGGACCGATCTCGCAGAGCCCAACCCAGAGATCCAGCCACCCAAGCCCCCTTCCATCCAGATGCCGAAACTTCCCTGAAAGCGTGAGCTAAAATAGTAGGCAGTGGCCCCTTTTGTGTAAATATGTTGGACCGACCCCGGCACGAGCGGAGCCCTCCAAAACCGAGGCGGAGCGGGATCGGTCTGAAGCCCGCTCTGGAAGCGATCAAACCCTTCCCCTCGCGCGCAGCGCGAAGGCTCGTGCTTGTTCGAGCTTCCCTGCGGGCGAAAGACCGATCCCGCGGAGCCCAACTGTGCCCTTGAATCCCCGGCTTTTGGCCCGAGAGTCCCCGTCTCTAGTTTATGGCACACGTGAAGTTGCACATTCCCGGACCCGTCGAAGTCAGCGCCAAGACCTTCCAAGCCATGACCCAGCCCATGATCGGGCACCGCGGTCAGGGCTTCAAAGACCTCTACGGACGCATCCAACCGCAGCTCCAGACCCTCCTGTCCACCAAGCAGCGCGCGTACCTCTCCACCTCCAGCGCCTGGGGCGTCATGGAGGGGGCCCTGACCAACCTCTGCAGCAAGAAGGTGCTCAACTGCATGTGCGGAGCCTTCTCCGACAAGTGGTTCGACGTCGCCAAGAAGCTCGGCAAGGACGCCGAGGCCCTCCAGGTCCCCTGGGGATCCCCCATCCGTGCCGAGCAGATCGACGCCCGCCTCGCCACCGGCCAATTCGACGCCCTCACCCTCATCCACAACGAGACCAGCACCGGCACCATGAGCCCGCTGGATGAGATCGCCGCTCTCAAGCGCAAGTACCCCGACGTCATGTTCATCGTCGACGCCGTCAGCTCCCTGACGGCCGTGCCCCACCGCTTCGACGACCTCGGCATCGACATCCTCCTGGCCGGCACCCAGAAGGCCTTCGCGCTGCCCCCGGGGTTGGCCGTGTTCGTCGCCTCCCCGGCGGCCCTGGCCAAGGCGGCGACCCTCAAGACCCGCGGCTACTACTTCGACCTCCTCGAGTTCGAGAAGAACGCTGCCGACAACATGACCCCCAGCACCCCGGCCATCCCCCTGATCTACGCGCTGGAGTCCAAGCTCGGGGAATTCTTCGCCGAGGGCCTCGAGGCCCGCTACGCCCGCCATACGAAGACCAACCAGATGCTCAAGGACTGGGCCTCGCGTCAGGGATTCAACCTGTTCCCGGACGCCGGGTTCGAGTCCAAGACGTTGGTCTGCGTGAACAACGGCGCCAAATCCGGCGGCCGAGTCATCGACGTGGCCACCTTCCAAAAGCGCATCAAAGACCGCGGCATCCTGATCGACGGCGGCTACGGCAAGATCAAGGGCACCACCTTCCGCATCTCCAACATGGGCGACGAGACCCCGGAGACCATCGGCGCCCTGATCGACATCCTCGACACCGCCATTGCCGGACTTTGAGCGAAACGCCGAAGTGCAACCGGGCGACAATCCAGGACAAGTCTCCGACAACCCCGTGCCTTGCCGCCCCCCGGAGAGCACGGTAGGTTCAACGGCGATGTCCGAGGCCTGCCCCGTCGCCCATTGCGCTCCCGACCGCTGCGCAACGCCTGCGGTGTGCCCGCTCAACCGGGTGCGGGCCGGCACCACCGTGGTGGTCAAGCAATTGACCGCCTCGCCCGACATGAACCAGCGCCTGCGCGAGATGGGTTTCGGCGAAGAACAACGGGTGAAGGTGCTCAGCTTGGCCAACAATCTCCTGTGCCAGGTCTGCAACGCCCGCCTCGGGCTGAGCGACCGCTTGGCCGAGACCATCCTTGTCCAACCCCTCGCCCCGACGGCACCCCTGCGACTGGCGGCTTGAGGCGCGGGCCGGCGGTCGAGTTCCAGTCGAGGAAGCACGGCCCGGGGTGGGGCTCTGTAATGCCCCGTCCCGACCCCTGGGCAATCCTCCGACAATCGGGGACAACCCTCCGACAACCGGTTTCCTTGCCCTGGGGAAGGTTCCCTCCCTAGCCTTCGAATCTGCGATGCGACCTCTGTCCACATTGAAACCCGGGGAGCGGGCGGTGGTCGTTCGGATCGACATCCCGCCGGACCAGCGCGGACGACTGCTGGAGATGGGTCTCCTGCCGGGCACTCCCCTCGAACTGGTGCGCTTCGCCCCGCTCGGCGATCCCGTGGAGATCAAGCTGCGGAACTACCACCTCTCCCTCCGGAAGATCGAGGCGGAGAAGATCCAGGTCGGCTGAACCCGATGAACCCCTTCACCGTCGTCCTGACCGGGAACCCGAACTGCGGGAAGACCACGCTGTTCAACGCGCTGACCGGACTCCGGGCCCGCGTCGGCAACTACGCCGGGGTCACCGTCGAGCGCAAGGAAGGGGCCCTGACGGGGGCCGATCCCCACCACCCGGTCGTCATCCTCGACCTCCCGGGAACCTATTCGCTCAGTCCCCAGTCCCCCGACGAACAGATCGCCCGGGACGTCCTCTTCCAGCGCGTGGCCGAGGTGCCGCCGCCGGACCTCATCGTGGTGGTAGTCGATGCCTCGAACCTCCAGCGCAACCTCTACCTCGCCACCCAGGTCATCGAGCTCGGATATCCAACGCTGCTGGCCCTGAACATGGTGGACGTGGCCCAAGACCGCGGTCACGAGATCGACACCGAGGCGCTGTCCAAAGCCCTCGGCGTGCCGGTCCTGTCCCTGGTCGCCAGCCGGGGCGAAGGCCTGGAGACGCTGCGACAGACGATCCGATCCCGGGCCTCGACGCCGGGAACCCGTCATGTCATCCCCCGCGAATTCAATGAATTGCCCGAGGCCTTCGGCCGGGAGGCCCAGGCCCTCGAGGCGGTCCTGAAGTCCCACTTCCCCCACCGGGCCCGGCTGGCGGCCGCCGAGGCGCTCCTGATCCTGAGCGACGAGCGCTCCCTCGCCGCCAACACCGCCGCGTCCAAGGCATCCTCCCCCGATCCCCGCCCGGCCGCAGGCCGCTATCCGGAGGACGTGGTCGACCGCGTGACGGCGGCCCGGGCCCGGCTCGAGGCGGCTGGCGTCGACTGGCGCAGCGCCGCCATCGAGGCCCGGTACGCCCGACTCTTCGCCATCGAGCAACACGTCACCCGCGAGACCGCTCCAGCAGATGAACCGCTGTCCGACCGGATCGACCGCGTCGTCACCCACAAGGTCTGGGGACTGCTCATCTTCGTCGCCGTGATGGCGGTGATGTTCCAGTCCATCTTCTGGCTGGCGAAATACCCGATGGACGGCATCGAGGCGGCCGTCGACGCCCTCGCCCAGTGGGTCGGCTCGACCATGCCCCCGGGCGACCTCAACGACCTGATCACCCGGGGAGCCATCGCGGGCGTGGGATCGGTGGTGGTCTTCCTGCCCCAGATCTGCCTGCTGTTCCTCTTCATCGGCCTGCTGGAAGACACCGGCTACATGTCGCGGGCCGCCTTCCTGATGGATCGCCTGATGAGCCGGGTGGGCCTGCACGGCAAGAGCTTCATCCCGATGCTCTCGTCCTTCGCCTGCGCCATCCCGGGCATCATGGCCACACGGACCATCGAGACGCGCGCCGACCGCCTGGCGACCATCCTGGTGGCGCCGCTCATGAGCTGCTCGGCCCGACTGCCGGTGTACACGGTGCTGATCGCCGCCTGCATCCCGCAGCGGAACGGATGGCCCGGGCTGACCCTGCTGATGATGTACCTGCTGGGCATCGTCGGGGCCCTGGGCATGGCCTGGATCTTCAAGAAGACTCTGCTTCGGGGAGAGCCACCCATGCTCATCCTGGAGCTGCCGCCCTACAAGCGACCGATGCCGGGGGCCGTGCTCCGGCAGATGTGGGACCGCTCCCGGCTGTTCCTGCGCCGAGCGGGCACGGTGATCCTCGGGATCAACATCCTCCTCTGGTTCATGGCCACCTATCCCCGCCCCGCCGAACTGGAGCGGCGCTTCGAACAACGGCACGCCCTCTGGAAACAAACGGCCGCGAACCCGCCCACGCCGGAGCAGGCCGAGGCCCTGCAGCGATTGGAGCAGGACGAGGCGGGCGAGAGGCTCCGGCAATCCTTCGCCGGGCGCATGGGCCGGGCGATCGAGCCGGTCCTGAAGCCGCTGGGCTTCGACTGGAAGATCGGCATCGGCATCGTCACCTCCTTCGCGGCGCGCGAGGTCTTCGTCAGCACCCTGTCGATCGTCTACAACGCCGGGTCTGGCGACGAGGGCGACAGCACGGCCAGCCTGGCCAAGGTCATGCAGTCCGAGCGACGCGACGATGGTCGGCCGACCTACACCCCGCTGACCGGCCTCACGCTGATGGTGTTCTACGTCTTCGCCATGCAATGCGTGAGCACCGTGGCCGTGGTGCGCCGGGAGACCAATTCCTGGAAGTGGCCGCTGTTCCAGACCGTGTACATGACCTCGCTGGCCTGGATCCTGGCCTTCGTGACCCGTCAGGTCGGCACCCTGCTGGGTTTTTGAACGGGACGGTCCGGGCGGCGGTGCGGGGCCATCACTCCCGGTCCCACGCGTCCCGCAGGGCCTCCAGCGCCCGGGCTCGATGGCTCAGGCGGTTCTTCACCTCGGCACCCAACTCGGCGAAGGGCCGATCCCAGCCCTGCGGGACGAAGAGCGGATCGTACCCGAAGCCACCCCTCCCGGAGGGATGCTCCAGCAACGCCCCCTCGCAGACGCCCTCGAAGTCGCGCGTGGCCGCCGCCATGGCCGCGGCATCGGCGCCGGCCAGGACCGGGGTCAGGGCCAAGGCGCAGCGGAAGCGGGCCGTCCTGCGCGCCGGGGCGATCCCGGCCATGAGTCGCAGGAGCTTGGCGTTGTTCTCGGCATCGGGGGAGTTGCCCCGCCGCCCGGTATCCAGCGCGGCGAAGCGGGCGGAGTGGACCCCCGGGGCCCCGTCCAAAGCATCGACCTCCAGGCCCGAATCATCGGCCAGCACCCACCGGGCTCCCAGGTTGCAGACTTCCATCGCCAGGTAGGTGGCCCAGGTGAGGGCCTTGATCCGGGCGTTCTCGCGGAAGGTGGCTCCGGTCTCGTCGGGCTCGAGCCGGACCGGGGCGTCACCCTGGGACAGGAACACCCGATCCGGGCCGCCCAGGATCCCCCGGATCTCCTCCACCTTGTGGGCGTTGCTGGTGGCGATGAACACCGTCGTCATGCCCGTGATGGAAACCGAAAATGGCCGGTCGGTCGCGCCCGAAACCGCGTCCGGCGGAGTGTGACCGACGACACAGGAGGGTCACGGCTCTCGACCCACGCGAACCTCGGCCAGTAGACCATGGGCTTCGGCCACCTGCATCACCTCCTCGAGCGAATACTTGCGGACCAGGCCGAGCAACCGGGAAAGGCGCTGATGATCGTCCCGGGTGTCCAAGCAGAAGCTCCACCGGGATTGATCGACCGACTGCACCAGGTCCACGGTACGGCAACGGACCAGGTCCCCACGACGCAGGACGGCGGTGGGATCATGGAAATCCACCCAACGATGGGCCGCGAGGAAGGCTTCCTGGAGCGTGTCCACACCGGTGATCTCCACCTCCATGCCGGCGGGGTAGGTCCTGCGGAGGCGATTGGTCACATAGCAGGACCCCTCACCGCACCTCAGGTACTCGGCCATCGCCCGCACCATGAGCGCGGGATCGATGAGCGGGCTGTCGGCCCGGATCATCATCACGCTCCGGAATCGCTGCCGGCGCGCGGCTCGCAGGCAATTGCCCAACGCATCGTAACGATCCCCGACATAGCAGGGCACCTCGAGGTGGTCGCAGATCCCATGGATCACGCGGTTTTCCGGCAATTCGGTGGTCACCACCACGCATTGGGGGCGATCGAAAGCCACCAGCACTCGGTCGAGTTGGTGCTGCAAGAAGGTCTTTTCCCCGACCAAGCCGTTCAACAACCCAGGCACGGTGCCGGCGCCCATGCAGGCCTGGATCAGGACCCCCACGGGTTCAAGCCGAAACCGCCCCCATCGCCTTCCCAGGGCCCCTGGAACTGAATGAAACCATCCCGGCGTCATGGATCTCTGGTCAGGTTCAACCTTTCAGGGAACGGCGGAGTACCAATCGCAGTGATGGCTGGTTGCAAGAAACCGGTTGCGAGGAATAGGGGGTATGGTTCCAAAGGTGCCGTTACCATTTCCTGAACAAAGGTCTCGGGCAGGCTCGATTGCTTGTCCAAGGTGCAATGCGTTTTTAAGGGTTTTCAACCTTAAGACGCCTTATCAAGCCGTTTTTTACGGCATGGGAGGCCGTGTCACATTCTGTCACACAATGCTTCGATGATGAGATGCTCATTTCCCTGTCTGGATTTGGACGACGAGTAAAAATCCTGCGTCGCGCCCAAGGACTGACTCAGGAGCAGTTGGCCGAGGCGGCAGACCTGAACACACGAACCCTGCAGAAAATCGAAGCGGGGCAGGTCAACATCGTGTACACCACCCTGGCCCGCATCCAATCCGCCCTGGGGTGCACCGCCGGAGAACTCCTGGACCAAGACGCGGTGTTGGTTCTCCGGGACTCGGCACCGCCCGCCGGGATCGATCCGGATTCCCTGTCCGACGGCTCTCACCCAGGTCGGCGGTAGCCGCGTCGGAATCCTGTGGGGCAATGAACTCGCGGCGGGGCCAAGAACTCCCACTCCCGGAGAGAACCCCCATCCGTAACTCCCTGCCCTTGCCATGGCTTGCCCCGGGCACGGGAATTGTGCCATCCATCCCGGTGATGAATTCCGGAGTGCCCGCCTTGAATGCCGCCGTGCAGGAGGCCAGCGCCTTCCTGCCGACCCTGATGACGGAGATCAACCGTTGCGTGGTCGGCCAGAAATACCTCGTCGAGCGCCTGGTCATCGGCCTGCTGGCCAATGGGCACGTGCTGCTCGAGGGCGTGCCGGGCCTGGCCAAGACCCTCTCGGTCAAGACGCTGGCCACGGCCATGCATGTGAAGTTCTCCCGGCTCCAGTTCACGCCGGACATGCTGCCGGCCGACGTCGTCGGCACCCAGGTCTACAACCCGTCCGGAGGCTTCACCACGCGCAAGGGCCCGGTCTTCGCCAACCTCGTGCTCGCCGACGAGATCAATCGCGCACCCGCCAAGGTTCAGTCGGCGCTGCTCGAGGCGATGCAGGAACGCCAGGTCACCATTGGCGACCAGACCTACAAGCTGCCCGAGCCATTCCTGGTGTTGGCCACCCAGAACCCCATCGAGCAGGAAGGCACCTACACGCTGCCCGAGGCCCAGGTGGACCGCTTCATGCTCAAGCTTAAGGTCGGGTATCCGTCCCGCGAGGAGGAGCGCCAGATCCTCGACCTGATGGGGCGCACCTCGGGCCACCCGGTGATCGAACCGGTGATCGAGCCCGCCGCCATCCTCAAGGCCCGTCAGGTCATCAACGACCTCTACATCGACGACAAGGTGAAGGACTACATCGTCGACGTGGTCTGCGCCACCCGCGATCCCGAGGCCTACAAGCTGAAGCTCAAGGACTTGATCCAGATGGGTGCCAGCCCCCGGGCCACCATCGCGCTGACACTGGCCGCCAAGGCCCATGCCTTCCTGCGCGGCCGCGGCTACGTGACGCCGCAGGATGTGAAGAGCATCGGCCTGGATGTCCTGCGCCACCGCATCACACTCACCTACGAGGCCGAGGCCGAGGAGAAGACCTCCGAAGACATCGTCCAGCGGCTCTTCGACGAACTGCCGGTGCCCTGATCCCCCGGATCCCGGCGGCAACGGAGCAACCCTCAATCGGCCTTTCGGCTCTGGATCCACCAGAGGCCGCCACCCGGAGCCTCGCTGACCACCAGGTCATCCACACCGTCGCCGTTCCAGTCGTTGGCGACCGCATCGCAGGGTTCGCCCAGCAACCGGAACCCCAGAGATCCGGACGGGACCGCTTCGAAGGTTCCGTCTCCCCGACCGAACAGGAAGAGCGACTCCCCGGCATCGTCCCGAGGCCCACGGAATCCGTGCCCGGCGAATCCCATGGCCACGAACAGATCGCGTTTGCCGTCGCCGTTGAAATCGCCCGGAGCGATGGCCCGGATCGGCCCGAGCTGGGCGGCGTCGGGCAGGGGTCGGGCCTCGAAACGATCACCCCGACGCAGCAGCACCAGCGAGGTCAGCCAGCGCGCGGAGACGCGGGTCGAGGTCAGGCCTTCCAGAATGGCCTCCACCGTGGCGAGGGCGTAGGCCCGATGAGTGGAGAACCGGGCGGCGATGGCAGGGAACAAGGGACCGATCTCCTGCAGGCCCCGCACCGGCAGGATGCGCCCCTCGGGCGAAGTGTAGGCCTCGAGGCACCCCATCACGCCGTCCTGGTTCCAAGATCCATGGAACAGGTGCCATTCGCGCACCGGACCCGCTGGCGAGCGCGGAGCCCCCACCAGGAGCGACGGGGATCCGTTGAGTCCCCAATTCCCGAGGATCAGGTCCTCCTGCCCATCACCATCCACATCGGTGACCTCCAACCGCTGCCACAGGCCGGTCCACTGGCTCAGGGGCAAAGGGGCCTCTCCCGGTGCGGACACCCGGGGATCGGCCGCTTCCCAGGTGTCGCCCTGGCGGCGGAACCAACGCGGCGATCCCCAGTCGGAGAGAGTCACCAACTCGGTGGCCGGACCGGCCGGACCGGAGACGAACCTCGCCCCGGTCACCAGGCCCAAGGGCTTAGAGAGGACCGCCCGGTAGTCGTCACCACTGCGCCGGAGCCACCGGCTCGGAGACGCCGTGGGGAACTGTCCCGGGATCGCCGCCCCGCCGAGGAAGACCTCCTTCGGCATCCCGGACTCGTCTCCGGCGAGAGCCGCCGCCGAAAACCCCCCGTTGGCCACCCGCTGCCGCCGACCGGTGGCCGAAACGACCCAGTCCACGCGACCCGTGGTGCCGGCGGAAGACACCGAGAGCACTCCGCCGACCCCGGCCACGAGAACCGCGTCCGTGGAGGCCGGGCCGACCTCACGAACGCCCGACGACGCCGTTGGAAGGCGATGCCGGAGTCCCTGGTCACCCGTGCCCCCGAGCCACACGCCCCGGGGCGACTCCTGGGAGCGGTCGAGGGCCAAGGCCATCCCCAGACGCATCCAGCGCCGGGGGATCGAAGGTTGCGCGGCGGATTCGTCCACTCCTGAGCGCGCGGGCACCGGACCCCAGGATCGGGCTTCGAAGCGCCACCGGGCTCGGGGCGATGTCCCCGCCGCGCTTCCGAACAGGGTGGGGACCACCGGGTTGGAGGCTTGGGGCGGGGTCACGTCCGCGGCCGGCTCCTGCAATCGGAGCACTGCTCCGCCGGAGGCGATCGCCTCGTGCACCGTCACCCGGCCGGAAGGCCATCGCACCTCCAGCCGTCCGGAGCCCGGGCCCGGCGCGGCGAAGGTCTTGCCCGGGGAGTCGCCCGAAAGGTACCGCCCGCCGGCGATCACCTGGGCCGTCTGGACGGGCACCGTGTTCGAGCCTCCCCGCCATTCGAAGCGCAGTACCGCCCCGATGGCCTGGGTGTTGGGGGCCCGTCCCTGGAGCAGCACCGACACCCGGCCTCCCCGGGCCTCGTTGCGATACATCCCGGCCGGGGCGTTGAAGTGATTCACCACCACGTCCAGGTCGCCGTCGTTGTCGAGGTCACCCAGGGCCATGCCATGACTGACCCCGTTGAAATCGAAACCCCAGGCGGCGCTCGAATCCTCCAACGTCGGCAGTCGGTCCATCCCGGAGGCGCCCCGGTGCCGGAAGGCCCGCAGGGGCGCCGGCAACCGCGGGAATCGTTGGCGCTCGCGGAAGAGTTGGGCATCGGTGCGCAACCCCGTCCGGCGGTAGGCCTTCAACTGCTCGGCGATGTCGAGGTCGCGCGAGCCCCGCTCCTGCCCGGCGGTGACCAGCAGGTCCGGAAACCCGTCGAGATCCACATCGAGGAAGGCCGGCGTCCAGGACCAGTCGGTGGCCGAGACTCCCGCCATCGCCGCCATCTCGGCGAACGAGCCGTCGGGACGCTGGAGGAACAACGTGTTCGCATCGTGCTGGGTCTGGGCCCGTGGATCGGCGGGATCGATGGCCACGGTCGGCGATCCATCCAACAGGGTGAGCCGTCGCACCGGATCCGGACTGAGCATGTCGAGCACCGCGAAATCCCATCGCCCATCCTGGTTGAGGTCGGCGAAGTCCACACCCATGGAGAAGAGGCTGCTGTGCCTCAGGAGGCCGGGCGGGGCCTCGCGGAAGCGGACCTTCCCGACCTCGCTCTCGTTGAACCACAGCCGGTCGGGCGACTGGAAGTCGTTGCAGACGTACAGGTCGGGTTTTCCGTCGCCATTGAGATCGCAGAACTGGGCCGCGAGGCCCCACTCGAACAGGGGATGCGGCAGGCGATTCCCTGCCGCATCGACGAAGGCCCCCTCGGTCCAGGGCACGGCCACCCAGCCCATGCCCCGATCATTGCGGTAGAGCACATCGGGTTCCCCAAGTTCTTCGATGCCGCCCGCGGCATTGACCTCGAAACGGTTCGTCAGGTCCGGAGCGGAAGTCGGTCGGCCGTCGAGCGTGGCCACCACGGTCCGATCGCCCTCGCGCCGGAACGTCGCCCGGGCGTTGGGCATGTCCATGAGTGCCTTCTGGCGGTAGTTGCAGACGTAGAGGTCGACCCATCCATCGCCGTCCACATCGGCCAGCGCGAGCGAGTGTCCTCCCCGGGCGGACTCCTGGGAGAAGGGCCGCGGCGTGAAGATGCCCCGGCCGTCGTTGACCAACATTCGCACGCCATCGGCATGGGTATTGAGCACCAGGTCGGGATGGCCGTCCCCGGTGAGGTCGGCCGCCGCCACGCCAGTCACGTCGCCACCGAGGCACTGCAGGCGCTGAGGGAAGGCCTTGTCGGAGATGTCCTCGAAGCGCCAACCACCCCGGTTGCGCCATAGCGACGAGCGGCCGCCGGCCGCGCCGAAGAAGACATCCAGAAGCCCGTCGCCATCCACGTCGGCCAAGGTGACGCCAGAACCATCGAGCAGCAGCTGGTTGGTGAGATGCCGCGAGGACGGGACGGTGTTGGAGAAGACGAGGCCGGTCAGCCCCGGTTCGAGGCGTTGGAAGCCGATCCCGAGCGCCGGAACCTCCGCCACCGCCGAAACGCGGGTCGCCAGGAAGAGCGCCAGCGCCAGGAACAGGCGGGCCCACCCGGCGCCCAGGGACTCCGGGACGGGGATGCGACACGACTCTGGCCAAGGATTCATGCCCGCGGAAAGCACTGGCGATGCGCGACCCTCGCATCTCCCCGCCTGGGAGCCAAGCTCCCGACGGATCGGAGCCCTGGCGCGGATGAGGCCTCACGCGGCCCTCGATCTCGGGGTTGGGTTCCTGGGCTTCTGCGGGTACCGTGGACCGCGAACTCCATGAGCACCCTCGGAATCGGAATCATCGGCTGCGGCGGGATCACGCTGCAGAACCACCTGCCCGGCCTGGCCCTCTGCCCCGACGTCCGGGTCGCCGCCCTGTGCGACAGCGATCCCGCGACCCTCGAGCGGGCGCGCACCGCCACCGGCTGTGCCGTCACCACCACCGACTACACGCAGTTGCTGGGCCGCGACGACGTGCACGCCATCATCATCGCCACGCCCAACCTGCTGCACTTCCCCATCGCCATGGCGGCCATCGCGGCCGGAAAGCATATCCTCTGCGAGAAACCCATCTCCATGATCGCCGAGGAGGCCCGTACCATGGCCCGGGCCGCCGATGCCGCCGGTCTGCGGCACATGACGGCCTTCACCTACCGCTTCGTGCCGGCCATGCGCTACCTGCGTCACCTCATCGACCAGGGCGATCTCGGCGAACCCCGGCACTATCGCTCGTGCCGCCTGCAGGACTGGGGAACCCGCAACCTCGGATGGCGCATGGTCAAGAAGCTGGCCGGCACCGGGGAACTGGGCGACATGCTCAGCCACCGCATCAACTTCGCCCACCACCTGATCGGCCCGATGAAGCGCATGGTGGCCCACGTGAAGAACCTGACCCCGATCCGCGACGGCAAGCCCAACGACACCGACGACTGGGTGGGCATCCTGGCCGATTTCCACAACGGGGCCACCGGTGTGCTGGAGAGCTCCAAGCTGGCCAGCGGTCGCAACGAGAGCTGGCGCAGCCTCGACTACGTGGAGGTCAACGGCAGCGAGGGCAGCTTCGAGTTCACCACCGGCAAGTGGAACGAACTCCAGTTCGGAAAGCTGGGCGGACCCGGCATGGCTCCGCTGGCCGTCCCCCGCGAATTCTGGGTCTGGCCCGGGTCCCCGCGCGATCCCGGGGTCGGCGACCCGCTGGTGGCCTTCCGCTACGACCAGGCGGTGGAATTCATCCACGCGATCCGCGAGCAACGCGCCTGCGCGGTGACCTTCCATGACGGTGCCCAGACCCAGGCGGTCATGGACGCGGCCCTGCACTCCGCGGCCACGGGATCGTGGGTGGACCTCTGAATCTCCGACGGGTCGCCGATAACCCGCCCTTCCCGTGACGCCGGCCGAAGCGCTCGCATTCCTCCACCAGTTGAGCCAGTTCGGGTTCCAACCCGGACTGGACTCCACCCGGCGGCTCGCCGCCTCGGTGGGCAACCCGCACGAGCGGCTGCGCTTCATCCATGTGGCGGGCACCAACGGCAAGGGATCGACCTGCGCGTTCCTCGAAAGCGTCTACCGGGCCGCAGGATTCCGCACCGGCCTCTACACCTCGCCGCACCTCGTGCGCTTCGGCGAGCGCATCCAGGTGGATCGGAGAATCCTGTCAGACGAAACCCTGGCACGGCTGGTGTCGGAGCTTCGCCAGCGAATGCCACCCGACCTGCAGCCCACCTTCTTCGAGTTCACCACTGTGGTGGCGCTGATGGCCTTCGCGGAGCAACAGGTGGACCTGGTGATCTGGGAGACGGGCCTCGGGGGCCGACTCGATGCCACGAACATCGTCACCCCTCTGGCTTCGGTGATCACCTCCATCGGCCTCGACCACATGCAGGTGCTGGGC
>CAIOKD010000032.1 GCA_903858835.1 uncultured Verrucomicrobiota bacterium | reverse complement strand
GGGTGGGATCAGGGGGTTCGTGTCAGGCCTTCACGGATGGGAGCAGGCGCTCAATGATTTCGACGTACTTCTTGCGGGTAGATTCCCCTTCGTACTTCGGATGCACCGAATCGAGACGGCCATCGGCACCGAAGAAGTAGGAGGTGGGCATGCCCGGAGGGCGAACCTTGGAGGCCAGTTTTTCCTGGGCATCCCGGACGGTGACAAAGGACACCGGGTTCTTTTTGAGGAAACGGTCCATGTCGGTGCGCTTCTCGTCCATCGACACCCCGATCAACACATACCCCTTCGACCCGTAGGACTTGTGGAGGGCATCCAGCACCGGGAAGGACTGCCGACAGGGCACGCACCAGGAGGCCCAAAAATCGAGGTGCACCACCTTGCCCGACAGGTCCGGCAGGGTGCCTTCGAGTTGCAGGCTCTTGAGATCCGGCAGCGCATCGCCCGGTTGGAGCCCGGCAGCCCAGGTCCTCGGAGCGGCGACCGAGACGGCGCATCCAGCCGCGGCGACCTTGAGGAATCGGCGGCGTGGGAACGGAGAGGGACCGGCATCAGGAAGCGACATGTTCATGGAATCGACGGGTGCTCAGTTGGGTTCGGGGTCCGTGGATGAGGCCCTCGGCCCCCGGTTGAGATTCGATGAGGCGGAGACCCTCTTCAGGCCCCAGCACCAAGGCAGCCGTGCTCAGCAGGCCCGCCTGGGTGCAGCTCGGGGCGACGACATGGACGGCGTGGCACCCATTCTGCACCGGACGGCCCGTGCGCGGATCGAGGATGTGTCCCCAACGCTGCCCTCCGGCGGTGAAGCCCCGATGGTAGTCGCCCGAGGTGGCGACGGCCGCATCCTTCACCGCCAGGCCGCACCAGGCACGGCCCGGTTGACGCGGATCCTCGAGGCCCAGGTGCCAGCCCGGGCGTCCGTCGGCGGGCAATCCCATCACCCGGATGTCGGCTCCGAAATCGACCAGAACCCCGGTCAGTCCACGCTGGCGCGCCAAAAGCACCACCTGGTCCACGGCGTATTCCTTGCCCATGCCCCCCAGGTCGAGGCACATCCCCGGTTCGCTCAACCGGACGGCCCCGGGCCGACGCTGGACCTTCCTCCAACCCACCCGCTGGCGTGCCGCTTCGATCTCGGATTCGGTGGGCACCTGGGCCCGGCGCCAATCCCACAACCGGATCAGGGGCAGGGTCGTGGGATCGAAGACGCCCCGGGTGAGGAAGTGCATCTCGTGGCACAGCGCCAGGATGCGGTCGATCTCGGGATCGGAGGCCACCGCCGGCCCGCCCGCGGACTCGTTCAGCGCGGAAATCCAACTGTCGGGCAGGTAGCGGGAATACTTGGCCTCGAAGGCCGCCAACCATGCCAGGGCCTCTTCGTCGAAACGGCGCATGGCCTCGGTCGAACCCACCGTCACCCATCGGCAGGCGGTGCCCATGGCCGCGAATCGCAGCTCCCGCCCCCCGTCGGTCCGGGATTCCTGGCAGGACTCGCGGATCCGCCGCAGCACGGCCACGGGATTGCCCCGGATCGGGGAACCGGCCGCGATCGTCTCGGATGGCACCGGAGCGCTCACCATTGGAAACCCACACCCATGGT
>CAIOKD010000031.1 GCA_903858835.1 uncultured Verrucomicrobiota bacterium | reverse complement strand
TGCGCCCTGATCCACGACGTGTTCCATGTAAGCTTTCGCCTGGTCGAACTTCTTTTCCGAGATCACTTTCTTCACCCAGCGCGGGTCCAGGTCCACGAAATAGCACGCGCTGCCGCGGAAGTTGGCCAGGTGCTCGATAGCCAGGCGCAGGCGGCGCGGGCCGGTCGGGCCGACCATCAGCCAGTTCGTGCCCTTGGGGAAGAAGTCCGGGCCGTAGTGGTCGCTGAACTCCTCGTAATCGACCTTGTAGTCGTCCCAGCCCACGCGCTGCTTGGGCATCCCGGTGGTGCCGCCGGTCTCAAAGATGTTGTAGGGCCGGTTGGCGTAGGCCTTCGGGACGAAGCGCTCGGGCTGCTCCTTGCGCAGGACCTCGTCGTCGAAGTGATCGAACCGCATCAGGTCGGCGAAGCAGGTGATCTCCTTGAGCGGATCCCAGCCGGCCTGCTTGGCCCAGCTGAGCCAGTAATCGCACCCGGTGGCGGGCGAGAAGTGCCAGGCGATCATTTCGCGGGTCCAGGCATCAAGGGCGGCCTGGGCCTGGGGGACGGTGAGGGTGCTGCTCATGCGGGTCGGAAGCGGGAAGGAGGTGGGGAGGATACGGTTGGCGGGCGCGGCCGGATCACTTTCCGACCGCGAAGAGGTGGGTCATCGTCGCGATGTAGAGGGTGTTGTTGGCCACCACGGGCGAGCAGTAGATCGGAGTGTAGAACTCGATCTTCGCCACCAGTTGCTTCTCGCGGGCGGCCTTCAGCACCACCAGCTCGCCGTCTTCCGTGCCGCAATAGAGCTTGCCGTCCGCCACCAGGGTGGAGGACCAGATGCGGCTGTTGGTGGCGTGGGTCCACAGGATCTTGCCGGTGGCCGCGTCGAGGCAGTGGATGTCGCCGTCGTACTCCGCCTGGAACAGCAGGCCGTCCTGCAGGCTCGGGGTGGAGATGGAGCGGCCGATGGACTTGTTGACCCAGAGGGCCTTGCCGGTGACGTCCCCGCGGGCGCTGAGGTCGAGGCAGCTGACCATCCCGACGCCGTCACCGTGCTCCGGGTCCTGGCCGATCGACATGTAGGCGCGGTCGCCGTCGACGATCACCGTGGCGATGATCTCGCTCGGTCCGTCGTGGGTGGCGTACTTCACGGGCTGGCCATTCTTGGTCCGGTATTCCGTGGGATTGGCATCGTAGCGGAAGAATTCCTTCAGCGCCGGGAAGCCCTCGGCGTGGGTGTACGGGGTGCGGTCGAAACCGTAGCACCAGCCGTCGCCGCCACCCCAGACGATGGTCGGCACGCCCTTCACGGTCGCGAAGGCCGCCGAACCCCAGCTGGCGTGCAGCGCGCGGGTCGAGACGCCCGAAGCTTCCTCCGCGACGACCTTGCCCGTGTTCTTGTCCACCACCACCAGCGCCGGCGCCATCGGGGCGGGGATGTTCAGGTGGGACCAGTCCACGCCGTTCGAGGTCGCCATCACGATGTGGTCACCGAGGACCAGCGGGGAGCAGCTCGAGACGTTGTGCGGGAAGATGCCCAGCTCGTTGCGGATGTCGGTGACCCAGAGGATGTCGCCGCTCTGCGGCCCCACCGCGACGGGCTTGCCGTCGACCGAGGAGAACTTGGCCTCGTCCTGGAAGCTGCCCTGGTTGCCGTCGGCCATCCCCTTGACGTCGAAGCAGATGAGTTCGCCGCGATTGGAGACGACGTAGCCGCGGTCGCCCTCGATGGCGGCCGAGGAGCAGAGGCCGACGAATTCCCAGTCGCTCACCTTGCCGGCGCCGACCTTCGGGATGACCAACTGCCACAGGAAGGCGCCGGTCTTCTCGTCGAAGCACATCAGCACGCCGCGGTCGCCCTGCTGGGAGGTGTCCCGGGGCGATTCGTTGTTGGTGCCGACGAAGACCCGGCCCCCGGCCACGACCGGCGTGCCGTAGGTCTGGGAACCGAGCTTGGTCACCCAGCGGACGTTCTTGGTCGACTTGGGATCAATGGTCTCGGTCTTCGGGATCAGCTTGCCGGTGACGACGTCGTCCGGGAGTCCGGTGGCCCGCTGCACCATGTTGCGGGAGGCGGTGCCGCCCCACATCGGCCAGTCGTTGGCGACGGCCGGGGCGGCCGAGAGCGCCAGCAGGGCGAGCAGGGTGGCGGGGCGGGAGAGGGGGGCGGGCTTATTCATTGGCGGAGAGGGCGAGGTTATCGAGGTACACGCGCTTGAGGGACTGGGGGGAGAAGGCGAACACGCCGGGCGCGCCGCGGTCGTGCAGCTTCTCCTGGCGGACCTCGATGGTCCACTTGTCGGGCTCCGGCTGCGCCTTGGGCCAGAGCTTGGCCCGCACCCAGCCGCCACCCTTGCCATCGCTGTCCACCCGGGTCTTCAGCCGGTACCAGGTGTTGGGCTGCGCGGCGAACGGCACGGACTCCTTCACGCGCTCGTGGTTGCTCGAAACCTCCAGAATCCGGCTGTTGGCCACCATCGCGATGAGGTAGCGCTGATTGACCAGTCCCACCGAGGACATCATGCGGCGGTCGCCGTCGGTCATCACGTCGGCCTCCAGGGTGTAGTTCCGCAGGGTGGAGGGGCCGATGAAGTTCATCGTCCGCTGGAAGAGGATGTTATCGAGGCGGTTGGTCACCACCTTGGAGCCGCCCTTCTCGAGGGCGTGCCACTTCACGCGGGCGCCGAGCCAGGGGAGCGGCGGAAAGCCGACATCCTCGCCGGCGGGATTCTTCTGGCCGAGGGGCAGGGCCTCGAAGGTCTCGCGGTGGCCGGCCCCGGCCACGACCCGGCCGCGGGTGACGGCGGTCAGGTTGTTCCACTTGGCCTGCAGTTGGCCGGCGGACAGCTTCGCGGCCGGCGTGGTCCGCAGGGTCGCGCCGGCCAATTCGCCGTCGACCTCGGACTTCACCAGGGCGGTGGGCGGAATGAACTTGGCCCAGGTGGCTTCGGCGGTGACCTCCCGCACGCGGCGGCCGGCGGCGTCGAGGCCCCAGACCTTGAACGACTGCGACTGACCCGGGGTCAGCGCGAACTCGGCCGGCACGACCTGGATCTGGGTCACCGGACCGGTGGCGGCTGGTTCCGGCGTGAAGGCCACGGCGGGCGGCACGCTGGCGGCGGACGCCTTGGGGCCGAAGCAGTGCAGGTTCTCGCGGGTGAAGATCAGGACCGCATCGCCGTAAAAGGCCGGGGCGCCGAGGACCAGCGAATCGAGCTTGTTGACCGAGACGATCTGCGCCTTGTCGCCGGCATCACGCAGGACGTGGACCGTGCCGTTGTGCATCGGGACGTAGAACTTGCCATCCGCGTAGGCGGGCGAGGCGTGCAATTGGTCGGGCGCGAGCTTCTCGCTCCAGAGCAGCTTGCCGGTGGCGGCGTCGGCGCAGAGCAGGCTGCCGGTGGCGATGGTCGAATAGACCCGGCCGTTGACGAGCAGCGGGGAGCTGCTGAAGGCCATGAAGTCATCGTTGCGCCAGAGCTCGGCCTCCTTGGTCAACACGAGGGGCTTGGGGCCCGTGGGGTATTCGGTGGGGATCTTGAGGGCCACGAGGCGGCCGTGGTGGGTGGCATCGACGTTCTCCTTGCCGTGGACCCCGATGAGCTTGCCCGGGCCGGCGAGGAGGACGTCCGCGTTGACGCCCGACTGCGAGAGGCGGAAGCGCCACACCGGTTCGCCGGTGCGGACGTTGACGCAGACGATATTGCCGCAGCCGGTCCCCTGATAAAAAACGCGCTGGCTGCCGAGATTGCCGAAGACCGGCGTCGCAAACGTGCTGTCGAGCGGCTCGATGCCTGGGGTCGTGGACCAGACAAGTTCGCCGGTGACCTTGTCGAAAGC
>CAIOKD010000030.1 GCA_903858835.1 uncultured Verrucomicrobiota bacterium | reverse complement strand
GCAATCCCCCGCCTGGGGGACTTAAGAATCGACGACGGAGACGCCCTCGCCCGGGGCCAAGACCAGCGGACCGGACGGACAGGTCTTGGCCACCGACAACTGAGGATGGCCCGGGAGCGCATGGATCAACGTGGACGAGTCGAACACGCGCTGGCCGCTGCAGGCGTCGATGGCCGCGGCAGAGACGGTCCCGAAGACCCTGCAGGCATTCACAGGCGTCGGGAAATCTCCGGAGAAGGATCGGCTTTCACCGGGCAGGAGCCGTGGAATCTCCAACAGCGGACCTGCCCCGGTCCGGTTGTGGAGGACCACCACTTGGGTCACGGCGACCGGACCGGCATTGCGGACCGTTCCCCGGAAGACCAACGGAAGACCCGGCGACTCGGGTGCCACGGGTTCCGACTGCGTCACCTCCAGCAACGCCCGGGTCGGAAGGTTGCAGGTGCCGGTGGTGAACGCATGGATCGTCTCGCCGGAGCAGGTCACCGTCGCCTGCGCGCTCAAGAGTGTGGTGACCGAGCAGGCCAACGACAGCGACAAGATCGGCACCTCCGGGCAGGCGGGGGCCGCCGGGACCTGAGCTGTGGGATCCACCGACACCGACACCTCCGCCCGTGCCGAGGCCGGGTCGAGGGTCGAGGACATCCAGAGGAGCGCGGCCATGAGAAGGGCGGAGTGGATCCACTGGCGGACCAGGAGTTTCTGGAGGAATCCGCGGGCGGGATCGGGGGCGACGAGGTCCTGGGGACGCATCCAGGGGGCGATGGATTTCATGGTCAATGGGGGGGTGATGCGGACGACCCCATCGGCACCCGTTTCCCACAACCTGTAGGTCCCGGGCGATCCGAAGGACCTTCCGCACCTCCATCGTCGATCCGCTCGGCACCCACGCCATTGGGGCCATTCCCCCTGCGAGGATGGGGGATTCCTGGATCGATCAGGACCGAAAACGCCCCAGGAAGTCCCAAAGGAGTTTCCCTGACAGGAGCAGCACCATCCCTAGGAAAATGGGACGGATGAAGCGAGTCCCACCCTTGACCGCCACGCCGGCCCCCAGACGGCCGCCGATCATCTGGCCGAGCGCCATCGAGGCCCCCACGCCGAACCGCACATGGCCCGTGACCAGGAACAGCGCCAGCGAGGCGAGGTTGCTCGACAGGTTCATGGCCTTGGTATGGGCCGTGGCGGCCAAAAGATCCCACCCCATGAGCACCAGGCCCGCCATGGTCCAGAAGGTCCCCGTGCCCGGTCCGAAGAAGCCGTCGTAGAACCCGAGCATCAATCCGCCGCCGAAGGCGAAGATCCAACGCGACTCCCGTTGGGCATCCGCAGAGATCCATGCGCCTGCCCCGCCCGCCGAGCGCCAACGGCGCAACCACGACGCGATGAGGGAAGGGCGCGCCTCACGACCCAGTTCGGGTTTCAGGGCCAGATACCCTGCGATGCCCATCAGCAGTACCGGGATTACCGGGCGGAGGATGCGTGGATCCATCCGAGTGACGCAGGCGGCGCCAATCGATGCCCCGACCGCGGTCGCCACCACGCCCGGGGCGACCTCACGCCATCGGAGCAACCCGTGCCGGGCGTACTGGAGCGTGGCCATGGTGGTGCCCAGAGACGACTGGAACTTGTTGGTGCCGAGGGCGTCCTGGGGATTCATCCCGGTGGCCAGGAGCATCGGCACGGTCAGCAGGCCACCCCCGCCGGCGATCGCGTCCACCCAACCCGCCACGAGCCCGGTCAGGAACAGGGCCGGGTACCATTCCCAGGAAAGGTCCATCTCCGAAGGATCACTCGTTGAGCTTGCGGGCCTCGCGCAGGATGAAGGCCACGAGTTCCTGGGACTGGAAGAATCCGGTCCACATGTTGTGCCCCTGCCCCGCGGGCACGACCCACTCCATGCTCCCGCCCAACGCCTGGTACCTGGATCGAACAAGCCCGGAATTGGCCTCCAACGGCACCAATGCGTCCTGATCGCCATGGATCACGAAGAGCGGCACCCGGGCCCGGGCCAGGGGTTCCAACCGATCGATCGGATTGTGCCGGGTCAACTGGGCGGCCAATTCGGAGGGCTTGAGTCCGAAGGCGGGGGCGGCGTTGGTGATGCCGGGGTAGCTTGCCAGGTTGCAGACCGGGTAGATCCCGGCGAATCCCGCCACCTTGTCAGGGTTCTCGGCGGCCCATGACAGCGTCATCAACCCACCGCGGCTGCGCCCCAGCAGGAGCACCTTCCGAGCGAACTTGCGATGGGAGGTCAGTTCCTTGTGGAAAGCCGAGTACACAGCCCTGCCCGCGGCATTGCCGTAGGATTCCCCGACATCGACGCCTGCGACCGCAATCCCGGCCTCCAGGAAGCGCTCGAACATCCACTTCTCCTCGGGCCCGGGGAGTCCGGGCAAGGTCGGCGCGTAGAGCACCCAAGGGGTGGTCTTTCCATGCGACTTCGGCGAGAGCACGAAGGCCGTGTGTCCCTCGATGGACAACACCTCCCCAGGCAATGGCAAGACCTTCTGGGGCGGGGTCCGGCCGGGTGTCTCGGGCGGCCGCGGCGTCTCGGCCCGGAGCGGCAGCAGTGCCATCGTCAGTCCGAACCCGAGGGACAGGATTGCTCGTGTCATCGTCTTCATGAGGGAAAGGTCTCCGGCCGGGAGGATTCTTTGACCAGGACCGCCGCGTTCAACCGTTGCCGCTCGGCCGCCTTCGCAAAGGGCCAGTAGACCACCATCGCCAACCCCAGCGAGACCACGCCCCACACCGCCGCCCGCCAATCGCCGCCCGTCAGCAGATAATGACCGATCACCGGCGGCGTGGTCCAAGGGACGTTCACGAACGGCTTCCGGATCCACCCCCAGTCCATCAGGCAGTAGGTCGAAGCCGTCAGCAGCAACGCGTTGGCGACGTAGGGCACCATGAACCATGGATTGAGCACGATCGGGATGCCGAAGAAGATGGGCTCGTTGATTTGGAAGAACTGCGTGGGCAATGACAGGCGGCTGATCTTGCGATACGCGGGATCCTTCGACATCGCGAGAATCAACGCCAACCCGAGCGTGGCGCCCGTGCCGCCCACATTGACGAAGGTCGAGAAGAACCCGTTGGCCGTGACGTACGGCATGGGCTGCCCGCGACCCACCGCCTCGACATTCTCCGCCAGGAACTGGAGGAAGATCGGGGCCACGAAGGCATCCAGCGTGTTGTCGCCATTGATGCCCACCGACCAGAGCATCGTCACCAGGAAGGCATACACCAGGATGCCAGGTAGGGTGTTCAGGGCGAAGACCAGGGGCTTGAAGAGGGCCTGGACCCCGGCGTGGATGTCCACCCCCAAGACAAAACGCAGAACCCAGAACGCCACCACCAGGAATACCGTCGGCGTCAGCGACAGGAAGGTGTCGGAGACGACCTTGGGCACGGAATCGGGCAGGCGGATCACCCAATGCGCATCGGTGAACGCCTTTTGGGTCCGGACCGTCACCATCGCGATGAGGATGGCCGTGAACAGGCCCTTGGAACCCAGGCCATCCATGACCAGGGTCTGGCCTTTCATCTCCAACTGGATGAGCAGGAAGACCAGGGCCGATTGGGTCGCGCTCAGGATCGCCTCCTGCTTCAGTCGGGTGCCCAGATCGTACCCGATGGCCAGGCAGACGAAGAGCCCCAGCAACCCGAAGGTCGCCGTGACCGGGATCTGCAGAAGCGGCAGATGCGGCGCCATGCGCGCCTCCCAACCCGGGATCGGCAGGTAAGCCACCACCATGGACAGGCCGCCGAGGATGGTCAGCAGCACCACCGACACCATGCCGGCCCGGATGGAGGCCAGGTAGGTGTTCTCGCTGAGGGCGGTCATCCAGGGGATCAACCACCGCTGCAACCAGGGAGCCATGCGGTTCATTTCAGGAGAGGGCTCGCCATTGGCCGGGAAGCGCCTTCAGCAGGATCCAGTCGAAACCCCAGGTACAGGCACCCGTCCCTCCCCTCGCCCACCTGGATGAGCGGATGGAATCCCAGCTTCCGGTAGAAGGCTTGAGCGCCAAGGTTCGGCAAGCTGACCCCGAGGTGCGCTCCCCGGGAACCCCGCGCCCGCAGCAGTGCCAGCACCGCCTCCATCATCGCCCGTCCCAGGCCGCGTCCCTGCGCCCGGGGCAGCAGGTCGATGTGCAGATGCGACGGGTATTGGTCGTAGGGTTCGGGGCAGAAGTAATCCGGCTGATGGTAGACCTGGTGGATCTGCTGAACCCGGGTCCAACTGGCCGGATCTCCCGTCGGCGCCGGGAACCGTCGACACAACTCCGGACGCCACTCCGCCTCGTATCGGCCATAGAACGAGCGGGAGTCCATCGCCCCCAGCACATACCCGCAGGTGCCCTGATCATCTTCGAGGATTCGCGCCAATTCCGGCTCGAACGCCAAATAGGGCCCCACGAACACACGCCCCAGCGCCTCGGGATCGTCCCGGTAGAAGGGCTCGCCATCCTTGCCGTAATCGCCGGTCCTCAAGCAGACCTCGTAGGCCCCCTGGAAGTCTTCTGCTCTGGGGGGCCGCAATCGGAACG
Organism: uncultured Verrucomicrobiota bacterium; assembly: GCA_903858835.1. Taxonomy (GTDB): domain Bacteria; phylum Verrucomicrobiota; class Verrucomicrobiia; order Limisphaerales; family UBA9464; genus SXXZ01. The sequence goes on along the minus strand of CAIOKD010000030.1, from coordinate 3,228 downwards.
GAGCCGGGATCGTTGGGAGAGGGCTCACGAATCGCCTCCTGTCGACACGCCGGCCACAACCGCCTCGAAATGGCCATCCGGGAATGGTTTCAACAAGGACTGTAGCCGGGGAACCAAGCCGCCACGGTAGGTCTTGGGACGATGGAAATCCGACTCGAACGGATGCCCCTCCCGGGTCGGATCGATCCGGTGGGCCCACCAGCGGTCGATCAGGTCCAATTCCTCGCGCAACTCCCAGACCCGGCGATGGCAGGCGTGGAAGAGCCCACGGTCGGTCAGGTCGACCAACCGAGCACAGAACTCCTTCAGGCGCAGCATCCGGGCCCGGACCGCCAGGGATTCGGGATCATCGGGAATCCGGCCAGAACCCAGGCACCGGGCGATGTCCCGCGCCAGCGCATCGGCCTCGGGTCCTTCCTCGTAGGGCAGGTAAAAGGCATCGGCGAAAGTCACCAGATCGGCGAAGTCCAAGGGATTCCCAACGGTGGCGAAGTGCGGCCACCAAGCGCGGAGCCCCGCCATGAAGGAGGCCCGCGCATCCCAACCCTCCCCCGCCGCCAGATAGTCCCCGAACGAATGGATGGGGACGAAGTTCAGCGGGAACTCGGTGTTGGGGTTGAGCAGGATGCCCCGGACCGCCCCCTTCAATGCCAACGGCCTCCCCGCATACGGCCCGCAGAAGAAGCGCCGACCATCGTAATCGTTGGCGAAGAGATTGTCCCAGATCAGCGGCGGACGGCGCAGGATCCGGGTGAGTCGGTCGATGGGTTCGAGGTCCAGCCTCTCGGAGATGATCTCGGGGCCCGTCCAAAAAATGTCGATCTCCGTCAGCAACTCGCGCCCCAGGATCTCCAGGTAGCCCTCGCCCCCGTGCCGGGCCGCCACCATCCGACCGCAATAAGGCGTAGGACACACCAGGAAACGCCCTCGAGTGCTCGATCGACTCCACTGGTACACCTCGTTGACCCAAGCCGCCTGGGCCGCCGCGAGCGATCCCCAACGGGCCAGGTCCGCGGGCCGCATCGCATCCGGGATGTCGTCCAACAAGATGCAGAAATCGCGCACCCCGGCCTCCATCAACTGGGTGAAACGGACCCGGATGGCCTGGGCATCCACCGCGTCGGAATACGTTACGTCCAGGCCCGGACTGCAGGCGTACACCAGGCGCAATCCCCGACTCCGGCACCCGTCCACGGCATCCTTCACCTCCCTCAGACCCGCCTCCCCGTACGGTTCGCGCCAGATCGCCCGCTGATGCAGATCGTCCTTGGGGCCGTAAAAGTAGGTGTTCAGGCCGCTGCGAACCATCCAGTCCCACAACTGGCACCGTTCCGCCGGGCTCCACGGCGGGCCATAGAAACCCTCGATCACGCCTGAAAGGAACTGGGATGGAAGGTCGGGGGTCATCGATGGGTGCAGCGGTGCGCCGATCAAGCCCCCGGGTCCCCCGACCGGTCAAGCCCGCACCCTCACCGGCACCGAATCCTTGATTGGTTGGATCAAGATTCTACCGTCTTCCCATCCATGAAGCTGACCGTCCGAGGGGAGTACGCGCTGCGGGCCCTGACCCACCTGGGGTTGCGCCATTCCGCGAAAGTCATCCAGATCTCGGCGATCTCGGCCGCCGAGAACATCCCGAAACGATTCCTCGAGCAGATCCTCAACGACCTCCGCACGGGCGGATTCGTTGAAAGCCGACGTGGCGTCGCCGGCGGATACCGCCTGGCCAAACCGCCGGAGAAGATCGTCATCGCCGCGGTGATCCGGCACATCGAGGGAGCTCTGGCACCCATCGGCTGCGTTTCGGAGAACTACTACGAGAAGTGCAATTGCCCCGACGAGGCCCGCTGCGCACTGCGCTCGTTGATGAAGGAAGTCCGCGACTCCATCGCCCATCACCTCGAGAAGACCACCCTTGCCGACCTCGTCGCGAGGGCTGAAAAGCTGCGGGCCGTCGATCCCGCTGATGCCGACTTCGTGATCTGACCCGCCTCCAGCAACCGCTGAAGATTTTCGACCCAGGTGCCCGCCGATCGCCAGCCAAGGGGGGGCTCCGCGGCTCGATCGATTGGCGGCGTGTTTCCTGCTTGTCGGGACGGGCGGTTTCCAAAAGCTTCCCACGCTCCCCATGATCGAACGTTGGTTTCAAACGGCTCGTCACGGCAGTTCCGTCCGAACCGAACTCGTCGCCGGAATCACCACCTTCGCGTCCATGGCCTACATCCTGGCCGTGAACCCGGCAATCCTGGGCGCCAGCGGCATGGACAAGGCCGCGCTCATCACCGCCACTGCGCTCGCCTCGGCCCTCATGACGATGGCCATGGCGTTGGCCACCAACTACCCGATCGCGCTCGCCCCGGGCATGGGAATCAACGCCTTTTTCACCTTCGGCATCTGCCTCGGCGCCAAGATTCCCTGGCCCGCGGCGCTCGGCCTGGTGTTCTACGGAGGCATCCTGTTCCTAATCCTCAGCGTGAGCGGGTTGCGCCAACGGTTGATGGAATCGATCCCGCCGGAGCTCAAGCTGGCGATCACCTGCGGCATCGGGCTCTTCATCGCCTTCATCGGTCTCAAGAACGGCGGTGTGATCATCGACCATCCCGCGACCCTCGTCGGGCTTGGCCACCTCGACCAGGCGGGTCCCCTGCTGGTCCTCGGCGGACTGGTGGTGGCGGCCGCGCTGGTCTGGAGGAAGGTGCCCGGGGCCATACTCCTGACGGTGATCGCCATCACGATCGCCGGGATGTTCCTGAAGGCTCCAGACGCCCAGGGCGCGATGGAGCCCGTGACGCGAAAACCCGACGCCTGGATCTCCCTGCCCGCATCTCTCTCACCAAGCTTCCTGAAGCTCGACTTGGGGTATTTCTGGAGCCACTGGCGGCAATGCCTGCCCATCCTCCTGTCCCTGCTCTTCGTCGACCTCTTCGACAATATGGGTACACTGATCGGAGTGAGCCAGCGGGCAGGATTGCTCGATGAGCAAGGACGGTTGCCGAAGATCGGCCGTGCCCTCATGGCCGACGCATCGGCCGCCATGGTCGGGGCACTCCTCGGGACCAGCACCGTGACCAGTTACATCGAATCCGCGGCCGGGGTCGAGGCCGGGGGGCGCACGGGGCTCACGGCACTCACCACGGCCGCCTGCTTCCTGCTGGCCCTATTCCTTTCCCCTCTCATCGCCATCATCCCCGGGGTCGCCACGGCGCCCGTGCTGGTCCTCGTGGGCAT
>CAIOKD010000029.1 GCA_903858835.1 uncultured Verrucomicrobiota bacterium | reverse complement strand
GGGGCTTCTGGGCGCCGGCCAGCAACGGCTCGAATTTGGGCACGAAGAAGATCAGGGCACCTGCCATGACGGTGGCACCCAGCGCCGAGAGCAGGGCGGGGTAGATCATGGCCCCCATCACCTTGGCCCGGAGCTCATCGAGACGCTCGAGGAACTCGGACAGGCTGCGCAGCACGTCCTCGAGGAACGAGGCGCGCTCGCCGGCCTGGACCATCGAGGTGTGGAGCGGGGGAAAGACCTCCGGGAACTTGCGGAGGGCATCGGTCAGCGTCTGCCCGTCGGCCACGCCGGTGCGAACCTCCTTGAGGATGGATTTGAGCTGGGCGTTGACCGTGGAACGGATCAGCGAATCGAGCGCCCGGAGCATGGGCACGCCCGAGCCGATCAGGTCTGCCAACTGGCCGTACATCAGGCCGATGTCGCGGCTGGAGACCCGACGGCGTTTGGACTGAGAGGCATCGGCCGAGGCGATGTTGACGGGGAACAACTGGCGTTCCCCCAGCATCCGGACCGCGGCGGCCTCACCCTCGGCCTCGAGCTGGCCTGAGACCTGGCGTCCTTCGGTATTCAGTGCGGTGTAGCGGAACTTGGGCATGGCCGATCAGAGGGCGGTGCAGGTGAGCACCTCGTCCACCGAGGTGATGCCCTCGCGCACCTTCATCCAGCCGTCCTCCCGAAGGAGTCGAAGTCCGGTCCGGCGCCCGGACTGGATGATCTTCGGGGCGGATTCTCGGGCGACGATCATCTGGGCGATCTCCTCGTCGATGGAGAGCAATTCGTACAGGCCCGACCGGCCTCGGTAGCCGGTCTTGCGGCAGTGGTCGCAGCCTTCACCCCGATAGAGCTGCGCCCCGGGTTCCAGGGCGAAATCGCGGGGCAGCTTGGAATGGTCGGGCGTGTAGGGGACGCGACACTTGGAGCAGATCTTGCGGACGAGGCGTTGGGCCATGGCCCCGGCCAGACTGCTGGCGATGAGGAACGGTTCCACGCCCATGTCGATGAGTCGGGTGGCGGCGGATGCGGCGTCGTTGGTGTGCAGGGTCGAGAGGACGAGGTGGCCGGTCAATGATGCCTGGATGGCCGCCCGCGCGGTCTCCACGTCGCGGATTTCACCGATCATCACCACGTCGGGATCGTGACGCAGGATGGCTCGGAGGCCGGCCTCGAAGGTCATGCCCACCTTGTGGTCCACCGGGATCTGGTTGACGCCCTGCAGGTGGTATTCGACCGGGTCCTCGACGGTCAGCACCTTCAATGTCGGGCCGACGATCTCGTTCAGTGAGGCGTAAAGGGTGGTCGTCTTGCCTGAGCCGGTGGGGCCCGTGACCAGGACGATGCCGTGCGGGCGCTCGATGAGGCCCCGGAACCGGCCGTAGGTCTCCGCGTCCATGCCCAGCTGGGGCAGGGTGAAGAGCACGTTGGCCTTGTCGAGGAGACGCATGACCACCCCCTCGCCGAACAGCATGGGGATGACCGAGACGCGGACGTCGATCTGCCGGCCACCCACGTTGAATTTGATGCGGCCGTCCTGGGGGATCCGACGCTCGGCGATGTTCAGGTTCGCGAGGATCTTGATGCGCGAGATGATCGCCGCCTGGAACCGGCTCATCTGCGGGGGTACCGAGGCCTCGTGCAGCACGCCATCGATGCGGTACCGGATGGCCATCTGGTGCTCGTAGGGCTCGATGTGGATATCGCTGGCCCGCTCGTGCACGGCCTCGACGATGATCTCGTTGACCAGGCGGATGACCGACGCCTCCTGCGCCATCTCGAGCAGATCTTCGCCGCCACCTCCCGAGACCGGGCCGCTGGGTTCGTCATCGTTGGCGGCCAACTCATCGAGGGTGTCACCGCCCAGTCCGTAGTGGGTCTTGATGAGCTTCTCGATGTCGTCCTTGGTGGCCAGCACGGTGTCGATGTGCAGGCCCGTGGTCATCCGCACATCGTCCATCGCGTACAGATCGAAGGGATCGCAGGTGGCCACGCGCAGGGTGCTGCCTTCGCGGGCGATGGGCACGATCCGCTTGCGGAACACCACCTTGGTGGGCAACGACTGAAGGATGTCGGGGGGGATCTCGGTGGCCGACAGGTCGAGCAGTGGCAGCATCAGTTGCTCGGCCATCAGGTTCAGGACTTCACGCTCGGTCATCAGGCCGAGCTGCACCACGGCCCGGTCCAGGCGCAGTCCTTCGGTGGCCTCCAGGTGCTTGGCCTCGGAGATCTTGTCGTCGGGAAGAAGGGCGTTCTTCCGCAGCAGGTGTTCAAACGTCACGGCAACCGAAGGGTTCGGGATGGGTCTTCCTGCCATGGACCGGCGTTTCGGACAATCCCGGATGCCGAGATCCGACGTCGTCGCCCGACCCGGTGTTCAGCGGAATCCAGGTCCGATCGCGGGCGCGGGGGGGCCTCCGGCCGATGGTTGGCGGCGGGATTCCATGATTTCCGCAAAACTCCTCGCCGGCGGTCCACGGACTCCCACACTTGGGGGCGCATGGGCGAGCGAGCGCTGAATTCCTTGAACAAGGCGGATGCCACTCTCGAGGTGGCGCTGCGGCCGGCCGCCTTCACGGACTTCACCGGGCAGGCCAAGGTCAAGGAGCGGCTGGAGATCGCCGTCGAGGCGGCCCTGCGCCGCAAGGAACCGCTCGATCACATCCTCCTCAGCGGCCCGCCCGGCCTGGGCAAGACGACCCTCGCGAACATCCTGGCCGGGGCGATGGGTGGGACGATGCGGGCCACCAGCGGCCCGACCATCGAGAAGGCCGCCGACCTGGCGGGCCTGCTGACCAATCTTTCCGAAGGGGATGTGCTCTTCATCGACGAGATCCATCGTCTACAGAAAACCATCGAGGAGTACCTCTATCCGGCGATGGAGGACTTCAAGCTCGACATCATCATCGACCAGGGGCCCAACGCTCGCAGTGTCCGCCTGAGCCTCCCGCGCTTCACCCTGATCGGGGCCACCACTCGCAGCGGACTGCTCAGTGCACCGCTGCTGACCCGGTTCGGCATCCGGGAGCGGCTCGACTACTACACGGCATCCCAGTTGCAGGGGATCGTGCAGCGCGGGGCCGGATTGATGGGGGTCGACACCGAACCCGAGGGTGCCATGGAGATCGCCCGTCGCAGCCGAGGCACGCCGCGCATCGCGGGCAACCTGCTCCGTCGAGTCCGCGACTATGCGCAGGTGCGGGCCGATGGTCGGATCACCGAAGAGATCGCTAACAAGGCTCTCGAGATCCTGGAGATCGACAAGGACGGCCTCGACGAGATGGACACCCGCATCCTCGAGTCGGTGATCGTGAAGTTCGGGGGTGGCCCTGTCGGGGTGAGTTCGCTGGCGGTGGCGGTGGGTGAGGAGCCCGACACCATCGAAGAGGTGTATGAGCCCTACCTGATCCTCGAGGGCTATATCCAACGCACCCCGCAGGGTCGCGTCTGCACCGAGAAGGCCTACCGCAAGCTGGGCCTCGCCATGGGCCGCACCGGTCAGGGCCGACTGTTGTAGTAGGTCCTCAAACGATGGGGCTCCGGGTTTCAGCCTCAAGTGAAACTCCGGTGGGTCGCCTTTCGAGAACCGGAGGCATGCTTTGATTGGCCGTGTCCTTCGAGGGCAAGACAGCCCGTGGCAGGCGGTTCAAGGCTTCGGACCCTCGTCCGTCTTGGTGGGCAGATCGACCCAGTAGCTGCGGAAGGACGCGGTTCCGATGGAGTCTCGGTGGCTGTCGTCGCTGCAGAGGAGGAGGCGGCGCACCGGCCGCTCCACGGGCACGGCCACGGCCTCGATGTGGAGGTTCTTGAGCCCGGGCAGATCCAGGGCCGTCGGGGCCGTGCCTTCGCCGCCCCAGCGGAAGAGTCGGGTGCCTTTCTGGTCTCCTCCGGTGGCTCCGGCGACGAGGATCCATTCGGAACCGGTCCACGTCATGTCGCGGAGACCCCGCCCGCCGAGGTCGAGCCGCGCCGGGGATCCGAAGCTTGGCGCACGACCTTCGAGGACCGCGTCGGGGTTCAGCAGGGGCACCAGGATGGCCTTGCCCTTGGTCAGGGGGCCCCGGAAGCCGATCCAGAGTGACCCGTCGGGTCGGGCCGCCATCGCCTCGATGCTCAGGCCGCCCTTGGAATCCGGCGGCAGCGAGGCCGCGGTCTCCAAGTGCAGGGATTTCAACCGGGGATCGGACTGCATGGCCGTGACCAGCGTTGCGCAGGGAGTCCCCACGCTGCGCAGTTTCGGACCTTGAGGGGTGTCTTCCACGTCGGTGGCGAAGAATCGGTGGCGATTGGGACGGAATTTGCCGTCCTTGTTCCGACCATGGGAACCGATCCAGTAGATCCTCGAACCGACGCGCGCGGCGCCCTCGAGGTCGCATTCGAGGTTTCGTCCGCTCAGGCGCAGCCAGGGCGAGGCGTCCCAGGCGGTGATCGCCGGCTGACTGGCCGACGGATCATAGACGCGCAGTCGGTTGTCTTCATCGCTGGCCACCACCACCCGATCGGCGTCGAGGAAGATGGCTGCCGAGGCGCCGCTCATGCCGGTGTGCCGGTTCCCGCTCATGGCCTCCGACGCCGCGGACACCGCAAGTGCGGCGAATCCGGCCGACAAGGCGATGAAGGACAACCACGGCGAGGCCATGGCCCAGAACCTAGCGGATACCGACCCGGGGTAAAGGCGTTGCCCAATCCTCCGCATGATCGATTTCCGGTTTGCCAGCCCTGTAGGAGCGCCGGGCGTCGTCCATTGAGGCCCGGTTTTCTTGTCCTTGGATGGTTCGGCGGTAGGCTCTGGCCCATGGTGTTGGATGCTTCGCGGGATGCCCTGTTGCAGCGGGTCTGGGAGGGCGGACGGATCAGTGCCGGAGAAGCCCTATCTCTGTACGGGTTGCCGCTGTCCGAGTTGGGGGCGCTGGCGGACCGGCGTCGATGCTTGGCCCGCGGGCGGGCCTTGGACGGCCGCGGCGCGGACACGGTCTCCTACATCGTGGACCGGAACGTCAACTACACCAACGTCTGCAACGTCTACTGCAAGTTCTGCGCCTTCTGGAGGACCGAAAAGGACGCCGACTCCTATGTCATCACTCTCGAGGAGTTGGATCGGAAGATCGAGGAGACCCTGGCCCTGGGCGGGACGCAGATGCTGCTGCAGGGCGGTCACCATCCGAAGCTGAGCAAGCAGTGGTACTTGGACCTGCTGCACCACGTCCGCTCGAAGTACCCCGGTTTCAACGTCCACGGGTTCAGCCCCAGTGAGTTCGTGGCCTTCTCGGAGTTCTTCCAGGAGCCGCTCGAGCAGGTCCTTCGCGATTTCGTGGCTGCAGGATTGGGTAGTTTGCCTGGCGGCGGCGGCGAAATCCTCGTGGATCGGGTCCGCCAGCGCATCGCCCCGCTCAAGGCCAACAGCGCCCAGTGGATGGGGGTGATGGACCTGGCGCACGGCCTGGGACTGGCCAGTTCCGCCACCATGATGTTCGGGCATGTGGAGACGGTCGAAGAACGGATCGAGCACCTGGAGGTCGTGCGTGCCCAGCAGGATGTCTCGTTGCGCCGCTTGGTGGACGGCGGACGGTTGCCGGCCGAGGGCGGGCCTTCGTCATGGTCGGCGGCCTATTCGCAGGCGCTGGAGCGGGGCCAACTCCAGGGTGGGGCCTTCACGGCCTTCATCGCGTGGACGTTCCAACCGGAGAACACCGTGCTCAAGGCCACCACCGTCGGATCCCACGAATACCTGCGCATGCAGGCACTCTCGCGCATCTACCTCGACAACATCCCGAGCGTGCAGAGTTCGTGGGTGACGCAGGGGCCCGAGGTGGGGCAGGTGGCGTTGATGCACGGGGCCAACGACCTGGGATCGATCATGATCGAGGAGAACGTGGTAAGTTCGGCGGGCACCACCTTCCGCATGGGGGTGGCCGACATGAAGCGGTTGATCTCGGAGTTGGGCTTCGAACCGATCCAGCGTGACAACTGGTACCGACCGGTGGTCCCGAAGGGCTGACCCGCTGCCACATCAGGAACGATTCAAGGGGCCCAGATGCCGCGCCTGTCGCCGGGGCAGCCGGGTCGAGCCCCTCGGTGCGGCCTCCGGCCCGGCGTACGGGGCGAGCCACGGGGGCAGATCCAACCGGCCGGGGCGCCGGTAGTCCCGGGCCAGCGCGGGCCCGAATGCCTCGGCGGGAATCCCCAGCACTTCCACCGACCAGCGCCAGAGCCACTCGTATTGGCGGGGCAGGGCGATGCCATGGCCCTTCACGCCCTGCGCATGCAGCCAATCGCTCCAGGCCAGGAAGGCATGGAATGCCGAGCCTCCCGAACCGCTGGATTCCAGGGGTGTTGCCCGGGGCGATTCGAACGGGGCCGGGGTATTCCAAAGTATCGGCAGGCTTTCCACGAAATTGCCGCTGTTGCCGAAGAGGTCCCAGAACTTCGCGAAGCGTCGCAGGCGGGCCAGCGTGGCGAAGTCCATGGTGCGCGTCGAAAGCACCTCGTAGGGCGGGTGCGGGTTGTAGACCATCGCCCACTCGGCATCGTGGCGGATGATGGGCGTGCCCCGCAGGCGCTTGAGGATGCCGACCTGGATCTCCTGGGGGCCGAGTCCGATCAATCGGTCGAATCCCTGCCCGAACGACTCCAGCGTTTCACCGGGAAGCCCTGCGATCAGGTCGGCATGCAGGTGCACGCCACTGTTTTGCCGGAGCCAGTGGAAATTGTCGTCGAGGCGCTCATGGTTCTGGCGGCGGCCGATCCGGGCCTCGACCTGCCGATCGAAGGTCTGGATGCCCACCTCGAATTGGAGCGTGCCCGCCGGGAATCGCGCGATGAGTTCGCGCAATTCCGCCGGCAGGCGGTCCGGGATCATCTCGAAATGGACGAACAGCTCGGGGCTCAGACGTTCGAGGAAGAACTCGAGGATGCGTCGGCTGGTGGCGAGGTTCAGGTTGAAGGTCCGATCGACGAACTTGAACCGCCGCAGGCCCCGATCATGGAGCCGCTGCATCGAGGCAAGAAAGGGCTCGAGCGGGAATTGCCGCACCGGGATGTCGAGCGAACTCAGGCAGAACTCGCAGGTGAATGGGCACCCCCGCGACGCCTCGACATAGACGACCCGGTGTTCAAGGTCCCGGGCCTCGTACAAGTCGTAGGGTTGGGCGAGCGCGGCCACGTCGGGCACCGGGGCGGCGATGAGCTTGGGAGGCCGGGGCGCGGTGCCCGAAAGCAGGTCGCGGCAAAGCGTGGCGAAGGCGAGGTCAGCCTCGCCGGTGACCACATGGTCGGCCATCTCGATGATGGGCTGCCGATCCCACTCATGGCTGACCTCGGGTCCGCCAAGCACCACGGTCAGGTCGGGCCGCAGCCGGCGCAGGATGGCCAACAGTTCCAGGGTCGGACCGACGTTCCAGACATAGACGCCGAGCCCCAGGATCCGCGGCTGGGCCTCGAGGAGGGATTCTGCCACATCCAGCGGGCGCTGGTTGATGTCGAATTCCTGGATCCGGGCGCGGGGCTGCAGTTCGCCGAGGTTGGCCATGAGGCAGCGCAACCCGAACGAGGCGTGGAGGTACTTCGCGTTGAGGGTGGACAGGACGATGTCCGGCACGGTGGCGATCCTAACGGGTGGGTTGGGGATTGTCTCCGGGGCCGGACTGGCCGGAGGCCCGGATCGATTCGGTCACCAGTGCCTCCAGGTGCTGGGAAATCTCGGAAAGGATCGGCAGGTCGGAGTCCGGGCGACGCGCGCCGCGCGGGTGCGGGGCGTCGCTGGGGATGATCCCCCGAAGCCGGAGGAATTGCGCACAGGTGTGCTTGTAGGCCGGGACCGGTGCACGAAAGGCGATCATGCCGAGGTACTGCAGCCAGTCGTTGAGTTCATGGAAACGCCCGTCGCCCCGGGCCCAGGCGGAATCGCGGGCCGCGAACGCCTCGACGTGGAAGGCCGACAAGCCGAGCAGGTAGTCGCTGCCCCACTGGATGAGGTCGATGGCCAGGTCGTTGCCGGTGTACACGCGGAACTCCGGTCGGACGGCGTCCCGCACCGCCAGGCGCTGCCATTCCAGTTCCCGGCTGAGCGAGCTGTGCTTGGCCCCGATCAATTGGGGGACATCGAGCAGCGCGCGGAAGGTGTCGAGGTCCCAGATCCGACCGAAGGGCACGAACATGGTGCCCAGCTCGAAGCCGAGGAACCGCGGCACGGCGCTGCCGACCTTCTGGAAGAGCGACACCGTTTTGGCGCGATCCCAGTGCTGGATGGTCGAGCAGGGGAAGAGGATGGGCGTGCCGCCGGCCTCCTGGATGGCGGTGGCCTCGCGCACGTACAGCGACGACGGTTCGCCATCGAGGCCCTCGATGTAGGTGCCGGCGACGAAGCGGCGTCCGCGGGCCATTCGACCTGCCTCGGTCAGGAATTCGGTCCGCTCCTGCGCGCTCAACAGGTTGGCGTAGCCGGTGTCCATGTTGACCGCGGGGGTCAGCCCGGCGGCCCAGGTACGTTCGACCAAGGCGGCCCAGGTCTCGCGATCCGGGCGTCCGTCGGGGTGGAATGGCAGGAGCACCGCCGAGATGCCGTCGATGGTCCGACGCGGGCGGAGCGGGGGAAGGGCGATGGCGGCGGGAGGAGGGGTGTCGATCATGGGATCGGCGGGTTTGCAGAGGTCGGTGTCGGCGGACGGACTCAGGATCGGCGAAGGATCAGTCGGTGGTCGATCCGCTTCGTCTGGGCGTAGTCGAGCGGGGGTAGGGTGGTTTCGGTGGGTGAATGCACCTCATGCAGGAGGGTGCGGGCCAGGGCTTGCAGTTCGGTCCAGCGGGCCCATTCGAGCGGGTTGGCGTGGGCGATCTGCCGCAGCAGGCTGCGCCATTCGATGATCATCCGATCGATGTCTCCGGTGCCCAGGAATTCGGTGACGAAGCGCGCCTTGGAGGCGGGGTCCTCATGGATGCGGCGGACGACCGTCTCGGCCCCGGTCCCGTATTTTGGGGGCAGGCCCGTCTCCAGGTATCCCTCGATCGAGGCGGGTCCGTAGGCCTTGCGGCAGGCGTAGGCCAGGCGTCCTCCCCAACGGTCTCCGTCGGCGGCGAAGCGGAATCCGGCGTCGAGGTTGGCCAGGTCGTAGACCAATTCCTCGAGCGGGTAGCCAGAGTCTTCGAGGGCCGCGGCGATGGCCAGTCCGTCGCCGCCGGAGAAGAAGCTCACCATGCGGCCACGGCGGGTGGGGTTGCCCTGGGCATCGACGAGGCCCAGGCGACGCCAGGTCAGCGCGGTGCCCGGTGCGGCGGAGAGTCCGCGACAGACGTCGGTCCACTGGCAGCGGGCGCAGACCGGTGAGAGCACTTCCCGCTCCTTCGGTCGCCACAGGGCCACGCCGTGGCGGTCCACGGGGACCTTCACCGTCTGCAGCTCGAGGCTGACCAGCACCGTGAACGCCTGCTCGTGCTCGACCCAGCGGACCACGGGCAGTCGCTGTTGATGCAGGTGCTTCTCAAGGAGCGGTCGGAGGTTTTCGCGAAAGACCTCTGGCCCCACTTCGCGTCCGTGCCATTGCACCAGGCGACGCACCCACTTGGCGAGGACCAGGCGGCCGTCCGCCAGGCGGTCCGCCACGATCATCGAGCGCCCATACCGGGTGCCCTCGGGCGTTTCTTCCAGGGCGGTGAGCCCTCCCTGACCCACCTTTTCGAGGGCCTCTTGGACCGTCAGGGCCGACTTGAGGGGGATCTTCGGCGCAGTCCCGGTTCCGGGCTGGGCGGCCGATTCCGGAAGGGGCGCTGGCGGGTGAGGCACGGCCGTCGCCGTGCCGAGCACCCAGACCTTGCCCAAGGGGCGCTCCTGCCAGAACGGGTAGGGTTCCCATTCACCGGCCGAATTGAGCATTTCCCGGTTCTTCTTGCGGACCTGCCGCGCCCGTTCGGCGTCGGTCATCCAGCCGCAGGGAGCCTCCGGGTGTTTGAGAGACTCCTCGACGCCGAGGATGATGGGCTTGGTGGTGAACAGGCGTTCCTGCACCCGCACCGCTTCGACGAAGGGCGATTTGCCCGCATCGGCCGCGGCCGCCATCAGGCCCAGCAGGGCGCTCCAGTCCACCATGCCGGAACGGGCCAGCGCGCAGGGGTGGCCATCGCGCATCCGCAGTTCGTTGGCGCTGACCAACACGTAGCCGGTCTCGTCCAGGCCGCGGCGACCCGCGCGCCCGAACATCTGGAGGATCTCGTCGCCGCGCAGCGGGATCTCCCGACCCTCCCGCTTGTACTGGGCGGCGGTGATGGCCACCGAGCGGAGGCTGAAATTGATGCCGGCGGCCAGGCCCATGGTGGCCACCACCACGCGCAGTTGGCCCGCCTTGGTGAGCGGTTCGATCACCCCGGCGCGCACGGCATAGCTCAGTCCGCTGTGGTGATAGGCCACCCGCGACTTGAGCATCTTGGCCAAGGGCTCGCCGACCAACCGCTTCTGCGCCTCGGTCAATTGCAGGGGATGCGGGCAGGGGAGTTGTCGGGCCAGGTCCGAGGCGAGTTCCTCGGCATGCGCCCGGCGGGGGGCGAAGAGCAGCACCGGGCCCAGGCCCTCGGCCAGAGCCTTCGCGCAGAGGCGGGGCCAGTAGCCCCGGATCTCCGGGGGCAATCGCCAGTTGAGTTCGTTGGCGAAGACCTCGTCGAGCGGCACCGGGCGCACCGTGTGCTGGATCACCTCGACCGCGCGGCCCAGGCGCCGCAGCCAATTCGCCACTTGGCCTGGATTGGCCACCGACCCGCTGAGGAGCAGGAGCTGCGTCTGGGGCGGCGCCAGGGCCAGTGCCAATTCGTAGTTCAGCCC
>CAIOKD010000028.1 GCA_903858835.1 uncultured Verrucomicrobiota bacterium | reverse complement strand
GCACGCTGGCCGGTGCCTCGGCATCGTCCCCCGCACGCATGAAGCTGGCGACCATCGGCGCCATTTGGTAGCGGGGCAGCAGGTTTCCCGAGGCGTCGCAGAACTGACCGCGCCAGCGAAGGTATCCGTCCACGATCTCCGCGTACTGGGCCCGGGACTCCAGCCGGACGATCTTCTTGCTGAACTCGTTGGCGGGCCCGAATCGCTTGGCATACCAGGGCCCGATCTTGCGGAACATCACGCAGCCATGCCGTTCCCCGAACACCTCGACCATCAGGTCCAGGTGCCGCGACATGACCCGGATGCGATCCTCGATCCCCGGCTCTGGCGGCAGGACTCCCGTCTCCATCAAGGCGCGGGTGCGGACGAAGATCCACGGATCATAGAAGGCTCCCCGGCCCACGCTCACCCCGGCACATCCGGTCTCGGACTTCATGTGCACGGCGGCCTCCGGCGTCGTCACGTCCCCGTTGCCGATCACCGGGATCGCCCGGGCCGCCTCGACCACCTTGGCGATGCCCGCGAGGTTCACCGTGCCAGAAAACCCCTGCTCGCGGGTCCGCCCGTGGACGAACACCCCGGCGATGCCCGCATCTTCGAGGGCGCGGACCAAGTCGGGAGCGGTGAGGTTGTCGTCGTCCCAGCCGAGTCGCATCTTGGCCGTGACCGGGATCCGCAGCGCATCGACCATGGTCCGGACCAGGTGCTGGGTCTGACGGTGCTCCACCATCATGGCCGACCCGCCCCCGACACGGCACACCTTGCGGACGGGGCAGCCCATGTTGATGTCGATGGCGCTCACGCCGCGCTCCTGGAGCATCAGGGCCGCATCGCGCATCTCCTCGGGCACCGAGCCGAACAATTGCACCGCCAGCGGTCGATCGCGCTCGTTCGTCTCGATGAGCTTGAAGGCCTTGGGGTTCTCCTCGATGAGGGACCGCGCGTTGACCAGGTCGGTCGTCGCCAGGTCCAGCCCCCCGATCTCCCGCGCCACCAGGCGGAACGGCAGGTTGGTGTAGCCCGCTAGCGGCGACAGGAACAGGTTGGACTTCAGCTCCAACGAGCCGAAACGGATCATCAAAGCAACGTATCGTGCCACCGACAAAAAGCCCAGCCGCACCCTTGGAATCCCCCCAAAGGGTTTCGCAACCTTCGTTGACAGGTACCCCTTTGCATTGATCGCCGAAGACGATTCGGGCACCGGCGGAGCAGGATCGGGCCGGAGTCCGCTCGGGAAGCGATCAAACCCACCCCCCTCGCGCGCAGCGCGAATGCTCTCCCTCCCCCGAGCTTCCTTGCGGACGCAGGCCTGGTCCCGCGAAGCTCCACTCATGACCTCCCACCCCCGCACCCTGGCGTCCCTCGCGTTGCTGGCGACCGGACTCCAGGCCGCCGATCGCCCCCAGTTCGGCGAGGCATGGTCCCGGAACATGACCTCGCCCGAGGTCAACCTGCCGGCCACCTTCGATCCGGCCACCGGGGCCCATGTGCGCTGGAGCGTCCCCCTCGGAGCCCCGGGCACCGAATCCCATTCCACCCCCGTGATCGCCCGCGGGCGGGTCTTCGTCGGCACCAACAACGAACTGCCCCGCGACCCCCGCCGCACCGGCGATCGCGGCGTCATGCTCTGCCTGTCGGAGGCCACCGGCACCCTCGAATGGCAACTGGCCGTGCCCAAGCGCGAGGAGGACATCTACCACGACTGGCCCAAGACCGGCATGGCATCGCCCGTGACGGTCGAAGGCGACCGCGTGTACCTGGTGGACAACCGCGGCGTGGTCCAATGCCTCGACATTCGTGGCCAGGCCAACGGCAACCAGGGCCCCTTCCTGGAGGAGGCCGCGTACTTGAATCTGCGTGGAACCAATGCGCTGCCCGTCCCGGTGCCCGCGGCCGTCCCCGATGCCGACATCCTCTGGTCCTTCGACCTCACCCGGCAGGCCGGCATCTGGTCCCATGACGGGGCCCACAGCTCCATCCTCATCCACGGCGACTACCTCTACATCAACTCCGGCACCGGCGTGGACAACACCCACCGGGTGATCCGCACGCCGAAGGCCCCGAGCCTGGTGGTGCTGGACAAGCGCACCGGCCGCTGGGTCGCCCACGATGGGCTCGGCATCGCCCCCCGCATCTTCCACTGCACCTGGTCCTCCCCGTCCCTGGCGATGATCCATGGAACCCCCCGGATCCTCTTCGCCGGTGGCGACGGCGTCGTCTACGGATTCGACCCCTACCGCCCCGGCGCTCCCTCCACCGAACCCGCGATCCTCAAGAACCTCTGGCGCTTCGACTTCGACCCCAGCGGCCCCAAGACCAATATCGGCAGCTTCCTGAACAACCGTCGCGAGGGCCCGAGCAACATCTACGGCATGCCCGTGGCGCTCGGAGACCGGATGTACGTCGCCGGCGGTGGCGATTGGTTCTGGGGCAAGAATGAGGCCTGGGTCCGATGCGTGAGCCTCGAGGGCCAGGGCGATGTCAGCGCCTCGAACACCGTGTGGTCCCATGCCCTGGGACGCCACACCATGAGCACCCCGGCCGTCGCCAATGGACTGGTGTTCTGCGCCGACTCGATGCGCACCCTCCACTGCATCGACGCCACCACCGGCGAAGGCCTGTGGACCCACGAACTCGACGGCGAGGTCTGGGCCTCACCCCTGATCGCCGACGGGAAGGTCTACCTCGGCACGCGCCGCGGCGGCTTCTGGACCTTCGCCCTGAGCCGCGAGAAACTGCTGCTCGGCAAGGTCGCCCTCGGGTCTCCCATCAGCGCCACGGCGGTGGCCGCCAATGGCACGCTCTACGTTGCGACCGGCACCCGGCTCTTCGCCGCCGGGCTCAAGGCGTCCTCTACGGTCAGATGATGTCCTGGATGACCCGGCCCGCGATGCCGGTCAGGCGGACGTCCAAGCCCTGGAACTTCACCGACAACCGGGTGTGGTCGATGCCGAGCTGGCGCAGCAGCGTCGCGTGGATGTCGTGCACATCCACCGGCGAGTCCACGGCGGCATAGCCCAGCTCGTCGGTGGCGCCATAGACCATCCCTGGACGGATCCCGCCGCCGCACATCCAGATGGTGAACCCGGCGTTGTGGTGGTCGCGCCCGCTGCCCCCCTGGCTCATCGGCGTGCGGCCGAACTCGCCCGCCCAGACGATGAGGGTGTCCTTGAGCATGTCGCGTTGCTTGAGGTCGGAGATCAAGGCCATGCAGGCGCGATCGATCTCGGCCGCCTTGAACTCGACCCCCTGCTTCACCTCACCGTGGTGGTCCCAGTCTTTGTGGTAGAGTTGGATGAAGCGCACCCCGCGCTCGGCCAGACGCCGGGCCAGGAGGCAGTTCGAAGCGAAGGATCCGTCGCCGGGCTTGCAGCCGTAGAGCGTCTGGATGGAAGCCGGCTCGCTGGCGGTGTCCATCAGCTCCGGGACGCTCGCCTGCATCTGGAAGGCCATCTCGTACTGGGCGATCCGGGTGGCGATCTCGGGATCGTCGACCACGGCATCGTGCTGGCGGTTGAGGTCGTTGATGGTCCGCACCACCTCGTGCTGGCGCTCGCGGGTCACGCCCGCCGGGGCGCCGAGGTACATCACCGGCTCGCCCTTGCCCCGCAGATGCACCCCTTGGAAGCGGCTGGGGAGCATCCCGGGTGCCCACTGGCGCGCGGCGATCGGCTGGTTCTGACCGCCCCGGCCCAGGGACGTCAGCACCACGAACCCCGGCAGGTTCTCGGCCTCGGAACCCAGTCCGTAGGTGACCCAGGAACCCATGCTCGGCCGACCGGCGATCTGCGAGCCCGTGTTCATGAACATGTGGGCCGGATCATGGTTGATGGCCTCGCTGGTCATCGACCGAACCCAGCAGATCTCATCGGCCACCGAACCCAGGTGGGTGAAGAGCGAGCACAGCTCGATGCCCGACTTGCCGAAGCGCTGGAAGGGCAACTGCGGCCCGTAGCAGACGAGCTTCTGCCCCTGCAGCTGGGCGATCTGCTTGCCCTTGGTGAACGACTCGGGCATCGGCTTGCCGTGCATCTCCACCAGCTTGGGTTTCGGGTCGAAGGTCTCCAGGTGCGACGGGCCGCCAGCCATGCTCAGCCAGATGACCCGCCGGGCCTTGGCCGGAAAATGCAGCGGATTCGCGGCACCCTGCACCGAGCGCGTGGCCGCCGCTTGCAGAGCCCGCGGTTGCAGGATCGAACCCAGGGCCAAGGCCCCCAGTCCCTGGGAGGCGCGACCCAGGAACACGCGCCGGGTCTGCTGCTGTCGGATGTACTGACGGATCTCCGTGGAAGGGTTCATGGTCAGGAACGGGTGATGGTCTCGTGAAGGTTGAGGAGGGCGCGGGCCACGTCGGTCCAGGCCGCCCATTGGACAGGATCGATGCCGGCGGGAACCGGGGCCTTTCCGACCCGGGTGAACTGCGCGGCGGCCTCCGGATCCCGGGCGAAGGCGGTCCGCTGCGACTCCAGCAGCTTGCGCAACGCGGCGACCTCGGAGGGCTGGGGCGAACGGGCCAACGCCCGACGCCAGGCCCAATCGAGACGGGCGGTGTCGTCGCCGGCGCATTCGCGCAGGATGCGGGCGGCGAAGGAACGGGCCGCCTCGACATAGCTGGGGTCGTTCAGCAGGACCAGGGCCTGCTGGGGGATGTTGGAACGATTGCGCTCGGCGGCGCATTCCTCGCGGGTGGCCGCATCGAAGGCCAGCATGCTCGGATGCACGTAGGAACGCTGCCACCAGGTGTAGAGGCCGCGCCGGTATTGGTCGGCTCCGTTGCTGGCGTCGTAGCCCCGCTGCGGGAAGTTCAGGTTCTCCCAATACCCGTCGGGCTGGTAGGGGCGGACGCTCGGGCCACCGATCCGCGTCACCAGCAGGCCGGAGAGCTGCAGGGCCGAATCCCGGACCAGTTCGGCCTCGATGCGCCAGCGTCCCTGGCGGGCCAACTCGCGGTTGTCGGGGTCGCGGGCCAGGAGTTCACGCGGGACGCTCGACGACTGACGATAGGTGCGGCTGGTGACGATCTGGCGGATCAGACGTTTCACATCCCATCCGCTGTCGCGGAAATCGGCCGCCAGCCAATCCAGCAACTCGGGATGACGCGGCGACTCCCCCTGGGCCCCGAAGTCGTCGAGCACCTTCGAGAGTCCCGTGCCGAAGCACTGGCGCCAGAACCGGTTGACGACCACGCGGGCGGTCAGGGGGTTCTCGGGTGACACCAGCCAGTTCGCCAGGTCGAGCCGGTTCAACCGATCCGAGCCCTTGCCCTGACCCACGGAGGCCGTGGTGCGGAACTGGGCCGGGATGGCCGGCTCCATGATCTCGCCGGTCTCGATGAGCCAGTTGCCGCGCGGAAGGACGCGGACCGTCCGGGGCTTGTCGGCACGCTCAGTGGTCAGGGTCCGCGGCACGGTCGCCTCGAAATCGGCGCGCGCCTTGTCGGCGGCGGTCCGCTGGGCGCGGAGGTCCGCCAACTCGGGGGCTCCGTCCCGGAACTCGCTCCACAGCTTGGCCGTCTGCTCCGGTGTCCGGCGCGACGGATCGACCCGGATCGCCTCGGCCAACTCGCCGGCAGGCAGGGGCACCGCGGGCGGCACCAGGGCCGCCGCATCGGTGGCCACACCCAGGCGGAAGCATCCGAGGGTATGATTGCCATGACCATGCTTCTGCTGGAGTTCGACCTCGAGGCGCTCGCCCGGGGCCAGCGTGAGCGGCTCCCGCAACGTCAACCTCAGCTGCGAGGGCTTGCCCGCCTCGGGCAGGATGGCCCATCCGGCGAACGACCCCCGAGCATCCCTATCGATCACCGAGGCCGCCGACCACTTACCGTAGGGATTCTTCTCGGCCGAGACGGTCTGCTCATGGCTGGCCCAGGCGGCTTCGAAGGACAATTCCCGCGCGGGCGAGCCGTCGCGGACCACACGGGCCACCACCTCGGTCAGCACGAAATTGCCGTTGCCCGCACGGCCGGGACCCTTCGAAGGCAAGGACTTGTCGGGCAGGGCCTCGAGACGCAGTCCCACCACCCGGGTGGGCAGCGAGGCGAACCGGACCACCGTGGCGTCGGTGTCGGGGGTCTTGCCTCCGATGAGGATCGAACGGTCGTCGCGGATCGTCACGGTGGCGCCCCCGGTCGAGTCGGCCGAGGCCGGCGCCGCCGGAGTCCACAGCGCATCGGAACGCAGCGCCTCGGCGCGGGCCCGATGCCAGCGGGAAAACGCCTCCGCCAATTGCGGGTGCGCCCCCTCGAAGCGCTCCTTGAGACGCCGCGCCTCGTCCGTCAGGCGGGCCAGTTCCCGCGCCTGGGACTCGGTGGGCACCAGCATCCCTTCCTCGCGTCGGCCGATGATGGTCTCCTTCACGTCGGCGAAGAAGGCCCCCATGGCGTAGAAATCACGGGTGGTGATGGGGTCGAACTTGTGGTCGTGGCACTGGGCGCAGCCGATGGTCTGCCCCATCCAGACCGTGCCGACGGCGCGGACCCGGTCGGTGAGGTAGCGCGACTCGTAGTCCTTCTCCTGGGCCCCGCCCTCCTCGGTGGTCAGCAGGAGCCGGTTGAATCCCGACGCCACCCGGGCCTCGATCGAGGCATCGGGCAACAGGTCGCCGGCCAACTGTTCCCGGGTGAAGCGGTCGAAGGGCTTGTTGGCGTTGAAGGCGCGGATGACGTAGTCGCGATAGGGCCAGATGTTCCGCGGATTGTCGGAATGGTAGCCGATGGTGTCGGCGAAGCGGACCACGTCGAGCCAACCGATGGCCATGCGCTCGCCGTACTGGGGCGTGGCCATGAGGCGATCGACCAGCCGTTCGTAGGCGCCCGGAGCGGTGTCGGACTCG
>CAIOKD010000027.1 GCA_903858835.1 uncultured Verrucomicrobiota bacterium | reverse complement strand
TGCAGAAGAACGGCCAGCAAGCCGAGGATGACTCGCGGTAGCCCGCGCTCTCGCGGCCCACCACGCGATGCAAGGATTCCCGCCCATCTGAAATGAAATCCACGAATCATCGGACAGGCCGACGATGAAACCTCCAAACGGTTGCTGGCCAGATCCGATGTGCCCCGAGGCACGAAATGGCCCAGGCCGCCCGGCCCTCCCCCAGGGGACCGGTCATTCCTTGCCATGGTTCGTCACCAGGTAGTTCACCAACGCGGGCACCTGATTGGTCGGGATCGGCGCCCCATATTTGGAACGCATCTTCTCGACGCTGGCCGCCCATCCCGTGCGGCTCAACCGGGGCTGGGTGGCAATGTAATCGAAGGAATGACAGAGGGCACAGTGACGGCGCAGAGGTTCGGCGGCCTCGCCCTCGGGCGGAACCGGTTCACCGACCGGCAGCACCCAGACGTCGTCTCGATGCGGATTCGCCTTGGGTTTCTCGGGCACGGCAGCGGTGGAGGGCGCGGAGTCGGCCGCCCACAGGAACATTCCGGCAAGGCCAAAGGCCAGCGCGGCCACCAGCACCCGAGCGAAAGCGGACTCGAATCGAAGCAGGGGCGGATTCATAGGCTCAGGATGGTCCGTTCCACGACGTTGCGCATGTATCCGGCCGGATTCCACAACGGATCCAGCGGCTGGCTCTGGCCCAATCGATTGGTGGCCCGAACCAGGATCTCGCCCCCCCCCTGAGCCGGCGGTTTCCAGTCGAGGGTCCACTCCCGGAATGCGTAGCGACCGAGATCCCGGCCCAATGAGGCGGTGGTCCACTGCTTGCCGCCATCGGTGGAGACAAGCACCTCCCGGATGCCCGACCCGCCATCGAAGGCGATGCCCCGCAGGACGACTCCGTGGCCGGAATGAGGGATCCGGTCTCCATCCCGATGACTGGTGAGGAACGACCGCACGTTGAATCGCTCGATCGGCACCGTGCGCTTGGGGGTCGTTCCCGGAGCCACATGGGCGCAGGGATCGTCCGGGATGCGGTAGGCGGGATTCATCCAGAACCCGGTGAAGGTGGCGTCCACCACCTGGATGGAATGCAGGTGCTTGACCCAATAGGTCCCGTAATGCCCCGGCACCACCAGGCGCAGCGGGTAGCCATTGAGCCAGGGCAGCGGCTCGCCATTCATCTCCCAGGCGAGGAGCACGTCGGGATCAAGCGCCTGGTCCACCTCCAACGCCTTCACGAAATCCGGGATGCTCGCCACCAGGGGGCGGTCCAACCCGTCGAAGAGCACCTGCTTGGCCTGAGGCAGCAATCTCGAAGCCTTGAGCACGTCGGCCAGGCGGACGCCCCGCCACCGGGCGCACCCCATGTTGCCATTGCCGGATTGGCCTCCGGGGATGCGCGGCTGGAAGAAGCCTCGACTATTGCCCGAGCACTGGTTGACGGCCACCACCTCCACCGACTCGAACTTCTCCTTCAGGTCCGCGAGGCTCCAACTCTGGGGCGTCTGCACGGTGCCGCGCACCTGCAACCGGAAGGTCTCCGGATCCAGGACGGATTTCGGCGGGGGAGACCCGGCCAGATGATACCGCACGAAAAAGGCATCGTTGGGAGTCAACAGACTCTCCTGAAAGATCGAGAACGGGGTCTCCAATTGGGGCGGCCGGGCGGTGTGTCGGATCAGCGGCCGCTTCTGGGGGTACTTGACCAGCGGGCGCTCGCCATTGTCGAACGGCAGACGAGCCACCTCCCCTGCCCATCCCGGGGCGGCGAAACCGGCCAAGCCGGCCCATCCCGTCAGGCCTGCACGCAGGAACTTCCGGCGGCTGGTACCAAACCTCCATTCGTTGCCCGACCCTTCGCCATCCATGGGCTCATGCTAACTCCGGATCGAGCCCGTCGAAAAGCCCCGACTCGGGGCGGATCACGAGCCTCAAGTCCCCCGATCGTCAGTGATCCATCGATGGATCCGAAGATCCCCGGTTGGCCGGTGACAACCCCGATGCACAGGTGGGACCAGCAAGGCGCCAGCGCAGGGG
>CAIOKD010000026.1 GCA_903858835.1 uncultured Verrucomicrobiota bacterium | reverse complement strand
TAGAATGCTCCACTCGATTCCCACCGATCGGCTCGGCGCCCTGGGCCAACCCATGGCGGATGCGGTGTCGCGCTGTGTGCATTGTGGGTTCTGTCTGGCGGCGTGTCCCACCTATCGGGAACTCGGACAGGAGATGGATTCTCCTCGGGGTCGCATCGTCCTGATGAAGGAGGTCCTGGAGGGGCAGGTGCCTGTCACGGAGGCGCAACCCCACATCGACCGGTGTCTGGGGTGTCTCGCCTGCGAGCCGGCGTGTCCGAGCGGGGTGCCGTACCGCGACCTGATCAGTCCCTTCCGGGCGCTGGTTTCCTCACAGGCGCCACGGACCTGGCAGGAACGGCTCCGACGCCAGCTCATCTCCCTGATGCTTCCGTATCCGGAGCGGTTCCGTCCGGCGGCGATCCTCGGGACCTGGGCCCGACGCCTGCCGTGGGTCCCGTCGGCGATGCGACCGATGCTGGACCTGTTGCCGGATCGGGTGCCTGCCGAGGAACTGTGGCCGGAAGTCACGCAAGCCCGTGGGACGCGTCGGGCTCGGGTGGCCTTGCTGTTGGGATGCGCCCAGCAGGTGCTGGATCCGGACCTCAACACGGCGACCGTGGAGGTTCTTGCCGAGAATGGTGTCGAGGTGGTGGCGCCGCCGGCCCAGGGGTGTTGTGGTGGTCTGGCGTGGCACACGGGCGATCTGGAATCGGCCCGGACGTTGGCCCGTCGAAACCTGGTCGCCTTCCCGAGGGATGTGGATGCCATCCTGACCAATGCGGCCGGATGCGGCTCGGCTCTTCACGAGTACGGGCTGATTCTCAAGGGCACTCCGGATGAGGCGCAGGCCCGTGCCTTTGCGGGTCAGGTGCAGGACGTGAGCGTGTTCCTGGATCGGTTGGGTCTGCGGAAACCCTCCGCGGAGTTGCGGTATCGAGTCGTCTATCAGGACGCCTGCCATCTCGGAAACGCCCAGGGGGTTCGTCAGCCGCCCCGGACGTTGCTGCGGTCGATCCCCGGTGTGGAGCTGCTGGAGCTTCCGGATGCCGACCAGTGCTGCGGCAGTGCGGGGACGTACAACATCGACCAACCGGAGCTGGCGGCACGACTGGGGGAACGGAAGGCCCAGGCGATCATGGATTCCGGCGCCACGCATGTGGCCAGCGGCAACATCGGGTGTCTGACCCAGATCCGGGCGCATCTGAAGCGGTTGGGATCCCCTATTCGGGTGGGCCATACCCTGCAGCTGCTCCGCGACGCCTATCGCGCATCCTGATTCCACGGCTCCACTCCTTCCCATGACCTGGTCCCATGACTACAACCCGCTCGGGCACCTGCTCGTGTCGGCCCTCGTTGCTGCGGTTCCCGTGGTGGTCCTCCTGGGGCTGCTGGCCTTCTGGCATGTGAGGGCGCAGATCGCGGCCTTGGCCGGGCTGGCCACGGCGGCGGTGATCGCGGTCGGGGTCTACCACATGCCGATCCAGCTGGCGGTGTTGGCCGCCGGGTACGGTGCCGCATTTGGCCTGTTCCCCATCGGCTGGATCATCCTCAACGCCATCTTCATCTACAACCTGTCGGTCCAGACCGGTCAGTTCCGGGTCCTCCAAGGTCAGATCGCCGGGGTCTCGACCGACCATCGGATCCAGGCCCTGCTCATCGCCTTCAGCTTCGGGGCCTTCATGGAGGGGGCGGCCGGGTTTGGGTCGCCGGTGGCCGTGACTGGGGCGTTGATGATCGGACTCGGGTTCCGACCGCTCGAGGCGGCCAAGCTGGCCCTGATCGGCAACACGGCCCCGGTGGCCTATGGGGCGTTGGGAACGCCACTGATCACCCTCGCCAAGGTGACGAACATCGATCTCGGGGACCTGAGTGCGATGGTGGGACGCCAGGTGCCCCTGTTTTCCGTGATCGTCCCCTTCTGGCTGGTGGCGGCGCAGGTGGGGTGGCGCGGCATGATCGGCGTCTGGCCGGCATGTCTCGTCTCTGGACTCAGCT
>CAIOKD010000025.1 GCA_903858835.1 uncultured Verrucomicrobiota bacterium | reverse complement strand
GCCCCACGTCGTCGTGGCTGATGCCCCATTGGCCTCGGGTGACGGTGTCTTCGCGGATCCAGATGGGCGGGTTGGCCGAGGTGTTCCGGAAACGGACGGTGTGGTTGGCGGAGTAGATCCAGTTGTCGAGGTTGCGCAGCAGACCGTTGCTGGCGTGTTCCGGATTGGATTTTAACCCCAGGGCCGGGTCGTTCTGGGTGGCGTAATCGCTGGCCACCAGGACCTTCTGGTCGGCCTTGCCGTCGCCATCGGTGTCCTTCATCCACCAGAGCTTCGGCGGTTCGGCGATCAACGCCCCGCCATGAGTCAGGTGGAGGGCCCGGGGCATCACCAGTTGGCCAGCGAAGACGGTCCGGGTATCCATTCGGCCATCGCCGTCGGTGTC
Organism: uncultured Verrucomicrobiota bacterium; assembly: GCA_903858835.1. Classification (GTDB taxonomy): domain Bacteria; phylum Verrucomicrobiota; class Verrucomicrobiia; order Limisphaerales; family UBA9464; genus SXXZ01. Next base: position 3,653 of record CAIOKD010000025.1, on the reverse strand, counting down.
GCTCAGGATGGCGATGGATCCCGTAGGATTGCCCTCACCGCGGGCTTCCTGATCGGGCATGTAGCCGTTCATCTCCACCACCCACAGGCGCCCCTGCGGATCGAATTCGACGGCGACTGGTGAATGCACGAGCGGTTCCGCGGCCACGACCTCGGCCGAGAATCCGGGCGGCAGGCGGAACGTCCGCAACTGATCGGCCGGCGACAGCACCGGGGCCGGAGGGATCCGATCGGCGGGCACCACCTCGCGCTGGGTTTCGCCGGGTTTGTCGCCGTTCTGGGCGACCGCGGTGAGGATTCCCAGGCAAAGCCCGGTCAAAGCATGGCGCATCATGGTAGACGTTGGCCGTGAAATTACCCCCAGAACCGCCGGTGCCAAGTGACATCCGATGCGGATTCTCGCGGGATCCGGGAGATTCCCGGATCCGAAGTTGCCATCGAGCCTCGCGGTGAGCTTGCAATCGGGGCGAGAGCAGTGGCTATCTCGGTCCATGGACACGTGGTGCGATGTCGCCGATGCGGGGAGCCTGATCCCCGGAAACTGCAGGACCGTCGAAGCCCGGGGCGTCCGGATCGCTTTGGTCCGCCTCGACGATGGTTTCCATGCGCTTGAGGACGCCTGCCCTCATCGGGGCGGTTCCATGGGCTCGGGCTTCCTGGATGGCTGCACCCTGCACTGCCCGCTGCACGGCTGGGCCTTCGATGCTCGCAGCGGCGCCGGCCTGACTCGGCCCGACAAGCCGCTCCGCACCTTCGCCACCCGGATCGAGGACGGCCGGGTCTGGGTCCAGATCGCCGCCCCGGCACCGCAGTCGCTATGAGTCCGACGGAGGCACATCACCCGGTACCCGGCAGCCCACCTCTCAAGGTGCTGTCGCTCGGCACCCAGTTCGCTGGGTTGGGCGGTGTCGAATCGGTGCTTCGCTCGCATCACGACACCGATGCCCATGAAGGCATCGATTCGCGCTTCCTCGTGTTCTGGGAGGACCCCGTGCCCGAATGGCCGCATGCGTGTTTCCTGGGTTTTCGCGAAAACCTGTCGATCCGCGGGGCCAGGCGACGGGTGGCCGCGGCCTTCCCGGGCTGGGAGCCCGAGGTGGTGGTGTATCACACCCCCTGGGGTTGGCCCTACTTCGATGACCTGATGCCGGCCGGTCGTCGGATCCTGTACCTGCACAGCGACATCCCCGGGCTCGAAGAGCAGTTGCAGACCCGGGCGCACTGGGCCGACGGCTTTGCCTGCGTCAATGATCGGATCGCCGAGCGGGTGATGCGTGCCCGCCCGGACCTGTCGCCGGATCGGCTCCTGCGGGTCCTGTACCCCATCGATCCACCGGCTGCCCTGCCCTCCCCGGCCCGTCCCTGCGGTTCGCCGCTCCGACTTGGATTCTGTGGACGACTTACGTTCGAGCAGAAGCGCATCGACCGCATCCCCGAACTGGTTCGCCGCCTCGACGCGGCTGGGATCGACCATCGACTGGAGTTTCTGGGCGATGGTCCCGAGCGCTCCTGGCTCGAGGCCCAACTGCCCGACCGTGGGCGATGCGTGTTCCATGGCCGAAAATCGGGTGAGGAGTATTGGAGGATCCTGTCGTCGTGGGACGCCTTGCTCTTCGTCAGCGACTACGAGGGCACGCCCATCGCCCTGCTGGAGGCCATGGCCGCCGGGGTGATCCCGGTCCACCCGGCCATCGGCAGCGGAGGCGACCGATACGCCGCCGATGTGCATCCGGATCTCGCCTATCCGGCCGGCGACCTCGGATCTCTGACTTCGGTGATCGCGAGCCTGTCGCGTTGGAATCCCGAGGCCATCGAAGCCTGTCGGCGGAAGTCCATCGAACGGGTCCGCGGGCATGCCGCGGCGGAGTACCGGGCCACCTTCGCCCGATTCCTCAGGCACATCGCCAGCCAACCGCCCCTGCCCAAGCGTCCTCTACCCCAGCGCCCTCCGGGCATGGATTGGCTTTCCTTCCGTACCACCCGCCGACTGATGGAGTGGCGCCGCCGTTGGAAGACCTCGTGACGCGAGGATGATTCCGATGCAGGGCGTTCACGTTCGCGAACCAGCGTAGGGGCGGACGACCGATCCCGGCCCAAGCACAGACGGTCTCGGCGGATCGGCTCAGGCCGCCGGCTTGCGGTAGTGCGCGTGCAGGCTGGTGCCCCAGTGCAGGTAGTGCCGGCAGAGGGCGGCCCGATACAGGAAGGTCAGGGCCTCGGTCTGGAGCCGGCCCGGCTTCGAAGCTCTTCGACCCAGCAGATGCTCCAGGTCGCCCTGGGTCTGCAGGCTGAGCCTCACCTGGACGCCGCGCAGCGGGTCGGCACCGAACCACACGGGTTCCATCTGGTGCTGCTGGCCGAGTCGTTCGAGGTCGACCCGCCGCCAGTGCGTGATGTGGTGGGGAGGCCACTGGCAGGGCTCGAGGGTCCACCAGCGATAGACTCCCTGTCCGTGAGGGACGGAGATCACCAGGTGTCCGCCGGGGGCCACAAGACGGGCCGCGTCCCGGAAAAAGGCCACCGGGTCGGGCACGTGTTCCATGACCTCGAAGGCGGTCACCAGCGAGAACTGCCGGCCGGAGTGCGATTGGGCGAAGGCCTCGGCGGTCGAGGCGTGGACGTCGTGCCCCTTCGCTTGCGCCGCAGCCACGGCCTTCGGATTGAGATCCAGCCCGTGGGTTTCGATGCCTTTGGAACGGGCCAGGTCCAGAAAACCACCATCGCCGCACCCGAGGTCCATGCAGTCGCGGGCACCGGAACGTACCGCGAGGTTGATCGCGTGCAGGAACGACGGGCTGTCTCCGGGGTAATATCGCGCCACCTGGGTCTGCAGGTCGGTGTAGAACGCCCCGTTCCCCGGCAGCACCGGGTCGAAGAACTCGAATCCGCAGGCGGCGCACCGGTGTTGGGTGATCCGATCGGCTCCCTGGAACGAGGCCAGAGCCTCGGCCCCGAGCGTCACGCCGAAGTAATTCCATAGACGCCCCACCTCCGCGGGAGTCAGCGAGTCGATGACCTCGGTCCGATCATGACGGCACAGCAGACAGGTGACAGGGCGGGCCATGGGGGCGTTCAACGGCGGTCCTCCCGGAATCGGAACGGTTGGCCTCCGGTGATGTCGGCGCTGGTGAAGGACGGGCACCAGTGGCGCTCGACATGGGCCACCACCCGGTCGGTGCCGGTGAAGTGATCGACGCCCGGCGGGCGCTCGGGATTGTACATCGTGTCGGTGAGGTCGCGGATCAACGCCACCTGCTTGCCCAAGCGCACCATCTGGCGGATGGCGAAGGGGCGGCCCAGCACGCACATGTTGAGGTGGACCCCGCAGAGGATCACATGGTCGATGCCACGCTCGGCGAGGAGGTTCCAGGTCTCTTGCCCGTCGTCGGTCAGCGCATCTCCCGCCTGGATGCGAAGCCCCGGATGCTGGCGGGTCCAGGCTTCGCGGACACTGCATTTGGTGCCGGAACACGAGCATCCCATGTCGGAATCGTCGATCGGTAGCACACCCTCGCGGGAGGCGTCGGGCCAGCACCAGCGGGTGCCCCAGCGCTCGGCGGTGGCCAGCGGTCGGGGCGGCGCGGCGAATGGAGCCTTGCGGGCCAACTCCCGGGCCGGGGTGCCTTTGTAGAAGTCCGTCACGCTGCTGGGTGC
>CAIOKD010000024.1 GCA_903858835.1 uncultured Verrucomicrobiota bacterium | reverse complement strand
TCCAGTGGTTCGCTCATATGAAAGACCGCATCTAAGCGGGTGTTCCCGAAAACGGCCCTTCACAATGCGATCCGTCGGAGGCGAAAGCAAGTGCCGTTCCCGCGGCATCAGGGACTCCGGTGTCTCCTTGATCGCCTCCGCGATCGATGGATGGTGGGATTCGGCGTCGGAACGGCGACCGACCCGGGGTCAGGCCGAGGGGAGTGGGCGTCGCCCGCGTCGGTGATCCCGGGGGCTTCGATCGCACCGGGGGTGATCGGCAATTCGGTCGCCTCGTCGACCGGTTCCTCGGGAGCGACCTCGACAGGAGCCTCCGGCGGTGCCGCCTCGACCTCGATCTCACCGAAGTCTTCTCCTTGGGTGACCCGCAGGTGCCGCAAGCGCGTCAGTTCGAGCATCGCCAGGAACGTGACCACGACCTCGTTGCGGCTCCTGGCCTCGGCGAAGAGTTCGCTGAAGCGGAAGCGTCCCCGTTCCTCGATGAGGATCCGCAGTGCGGCCATCTTCTCGGAGACGGTGTATGGATCGGCCTGGATCTCGCGGACATCGTCGCGCTCTTGGAATCGTTTGAGGATGACGCTGACGGCTTGGATCAGGTCGAACACCGAGACCGCCTCCCGGCGGCGGGGCTCGGTACCATCGGGCACGACCGGGGCGGAGCGGTGGCTGTAGACCTGATCCATCCGGTTTTCGAGCGACTGGAGGTCGGCCGCGGCGTCCTTGAACTTCTTGTATTCAACCAAGCGCCGGATCAGCTCGAACCGGGGATCCTCCTCCTCGTCGTCGTCGCCCGACTGGGCGTCGGGTTTCTGGTCGGCCGGCAGGAGTTCGCGACTCTTGATGTAGATGAGGGTCGCGGCCATCACCAGGAACTCGCCGGCGATCTCGAGGTCGAGTTCGCGCATCTGGTCGATGTAAGCCACGAACTCGGAGGCGATGCGGGTGAGGTTGACCTGGTAGATGTCGACTTCCTGCTTCTTGACGAGGTGGAGCAGGAGGTCGAGCGGCCCCTCGAAAACGTCGAATTGAACCCGGTATTCGTTCATGAGCCCCAAGGGAAGTTGTTTCCAACGGGAGATATCCGAGCCAGCGTCGGGCGTCGAGTCGAGCGAGGGGGCGTCATGGCCGGGAGCGGTCATCGAATGGAAGGGGCGGCCTCGGGCATTGGTGTCGGAATCAGCGGACGACCAGCGCCACGTGGCGGTTGGCGGCCTTCTCGCTGAGCCAGGATCGCAGGAGATCCACGATCCATGCCGACCACCGCCGGCATTCCGGGCACCAGATCTTACGCCCGGTGATCATCTTGACACAGCTACGCAGCCCGGAGAACTCGACGGTCTGAGGGCCGGATTCGAGCGCCGCCGCCAGTTGGGTCAACAGTGCCTGCTGGAAGGCGAGTTCTCCCAGCTTCACCGATTCGACCGCGATGGCCCGGAGGTCGCCCCGCCAGACCGCGGCATTCGGAACCGACAGTATCCCGCCCTCCACGGTGGGAACATCGACCGGAGCCACCTCCGCGGTGAGACCCAATCCCTGGAAGACCTTGGAAAGGGCCGCGGTGAACTCGGCCAAGGTGACATGGCTCTTGCCGAGTTCCTCCTTGAAGTAATGCAGCACCCCGGCGGCCGCCTGGCGCATCCACTCGGGATCGACCTGCTTGGCAGCCTCGCCCGCCAGTTCAAAGGTCAGGTGCTCGACCGAGCAGGGGATGAACTGCCCCCCGTCTTGCTCCACGAGCAGGAATTCGTCGCGCAGTGCGATCATTGGCTGCGCCTCCCCCGGGCGGCCGCCTCGGACTCCTCGATCAGCTCCAGTTGACGCTTGTCATCGATGGGGAGGTGTCCCAGGCGCTCCACCTCGCTGACGAAGTCGGTAGCCTCTTCGAAGTTCCGGTAGATGCTCGCGAATCGCACGTAGGCCACGGGATCCAGTTTGCGGAGTTCCCGCATCACCCGTTCACCGATCGCACCGGAGGTGGTTTCGCGGTCGAAACTTCCGGCCAAGCCGTCTTGGATTCGCTCGACGGCCGAGGCAAGGTCGTCTTCAGAGACCGGTCGTTTCTGGCAGGCGCGTTGGAGGCTCGAGATCAATTTCTCCTTCGAGAAGGCTTCCCGCCGCCCGTCGCGCTTGACGACCATCAGCGGCTCCTGCTCGATCTGCTCGTAGGTGGTGAACCGATGCTCACACGAGAGGCACTCCCGGCGACGACGGATCGTGGCCCCCTCCTTGGAGGACCTGGAATCGATGACTTTGTCGTCCTGACCGCCGCATTTGGGACAGCGCATATTCTCGGGGTGGCAATCAATCGGCTGTGGCCTGGATTGAGGTAAACCACCATCGGTTGTGTCGTCAACCCGTTTACAGTCAAAAACGATCTTCATCGGGTCCTGGGGGCTCCTGGGGGGGTGGCACGCCGAAGGGGGCAGACCCTGAATGAGGTGTTACAGGTTCCTCTCCGGTCACGGGAAGGGCTTTTGGCGAGTTTCACCGCGATGGATCCAACCTCGTGCCTGACAATCCCTACCCGTCGGGTAGCCTGTCCCCATGAACCAGGGCTTGGTGGAGGTTCGAGGTGTCTGCAAATCGTTCCGGGCAGGGGACCACAAGGTCCGTGTCCTCGATGGGGTCGACCTGACGGTTGCCGCCGGGGAAAGCGTTGCGATCGTGGGACCGAGCGGCTCAGGCAAAAGCACCCTGTTGAATCTCTTGGGCACCCTCGACACGCCCGACCAAGGCACCCTGGTCATCGATGGCCGAAATCTCTCGATGATGGCTGGCGACGAGTTGGCGAAGTTCCGCAACCAGAACATCGGGTTCGTCTTCCAATCCCATCACCTGTTGCCTCACCTCAGCGTGCTCGAGAACGTGCTGGTGCCTGCGTTGGCCCAGGCGTCTCAGGTCGGGCCCGAGGTATTGGAGCGGGCCGGATCGCTGCTGAAGCGAGTGGGTCTCGAGCACCGCGAGGGGCAGCTTCCGGGACGACTGTCCGGCGGCGAGCGGCAGCGGGTGGCCGTGGTCCGGGCCCTGATCAACCGGCCCCGGCTGATCCTGGCCGACGAGCCCACCGGCGCTCTCGACCGGGCCTCGGCGGCGGAGGTCGCCCGTCTGCTGACCGAGCTGAACCGCGAGCAGGGAATCACCCTGGTGCTGGTGACGCATTCGGACGAACTGGCCGGACGGATGGATCGCGTCCTGTCGATGGAAGACGGCCGCCTGGTATGACGGTGGCCGGGGCGATTCGACGTCGCCAAAAGACCGCCAATGCGCCAGGGTACCCCATGATCGAGCGCCGGGATTGGAAGCCCGAGGAGGTCCTCCGACTGACGCTCCGGGTGCTCATCGGTTTCGTGGCAGCGGGTTTTCTGCAGTCGCTGGCGATGCATCCGGGCGTTTTCGGGAGCGCGACTGTCGAGCCCTGGAAGGCCCTGGTCCTGGGCCAGGTGTGCCTCCATGCGGCCGTGGTGGCCTCGGTGGTCGCGTTCTTGAAGAGCCACGGCCGCGGTTGGTGCCAGGGATTCGGCTTGGCCGTGGGCGGAGGCGCGCGCGCGGTGGGCATGGGGGTGCTGGCCGGGTTGGCATTCCTCCCGGCGGCCTATGGGCTGCAGTGGGCCATCGGCACCTGGCTCAAGACCCTGGGTGTGGAGCTGCCGCCGCAGCAGGCCATCCGGATCCTCACCGAGGCAGACACCTGGGGCCGGTCGGCCATCTTCATCACCGCTGCCCTGGCCGCTCCGTTCGTCGAAGAGATGATTTTCCGGGGCGTCGCCTATCCATTCTTGAGGGACCTCGGCTGGCCCCGGTTCGCGCTCTGGGGCACGGCCCTGGCCTTCGGGGTCATCCACGCCAACCGCAGCGTCTTCGTGCCGCTGACCTGTTTCGGCTACCTGCTGGGCCTGTTGTACCGGCACTCCGGCAACCTCCTGGCCCCGGTCGCCGCCCACGTCACCTTCAACACCGCCCCCTTCGTGCTGATGGCCCTCGGCATCCAGGTGGACCGATGAATCGATCGTAGGCGGGCGTGCCGATCTTGCCAGAGCGGCGGAGGCCCTTCAGCTGAGCTTCCAGTTCCCGCGCATCGGTTGGTCGAGGTAGGCGTTGGCGGCCTTGTCGCCGATGAAGGTCTCCTTCTTGGAGTCGTAGCGCAGCACGCGGCCGGTCTGCATGGCGATCTTGGCGAGATTCACCAGCGTGCAGGAACGGTGACCGTTGACCTCGTTCAAGGCGAACTTGGAGCGGGTCTTCACCGCCTGGACGAAATCAGTGACCATCGGTTCCGGATCCTTCAACCCCTTCAGGACCTCCGTGAAATTGGGGATGTCGGTCTTCATTCCCTTGAGGATGCGGCCCTTCGATCCGGCGATGAAGGCGGCCTGCTTGTCCTTGTTTTCGCCGTCCAGGATGATCTCGGTGCCGTCCTTGTACTTCATCCGGATGGTGCGGAAGGTGCCGACCGCATCGGCATCCTGGGGCGGCGCGTCAGACTCGATCTCCACCGGGCTCTCGTTGTCCTTGCCCAGGATGTACTGCACGGGGTCGAGGTAGTGCTGGCCCATGTCGCCCAGGCCGCCTCCATCGTAGTCCCAGTACCCACGGAAGGTGCCGTGGACGCGGTGCGGATGATAGGGTTTGTAGGGGGCCGGTCCGAGCCAGAAGTCGTAATCGAGTTCGGCCGGGACGGGCTGCGGCTTCAGGTCGGTGCGGCCGATCCAATAGAACTTCCAGTCGAATCCGGTGGAGGCGTTCAGCGTGACCTTTAAGGGACCGTCGCCCAGAAGACCGTGCATCACGGCCTTGCGGATGTCCTTCACGGGCACCCCCATGCCGTAGAAGTTGTCCTGGAATCGGAACCAGGTGTTCAGGCGGAAGATGCGTTTGTGCTTCTTGACGGCCGCCACGACCGCGCGGCCCTCGGCGATGGTCCGGGTCATCGGCTTCTCGCACCAGATGTCCTTGCCCGCCTTGGCCGCGGCGATGGAGATGATGGCGTGCCAGTGGGGCGGGGTGGGCACGTGGACGATGTCGATGTCCTTGCGGGCGAGCACCTCGCGGAAGTCCTTATAGCCCTTGCAGTCGGGGCCACCGGCCTTCACCGCCTGGGCCAGGTGGTTGGAATCCACGTCGCAGACGGCCAGCAACTTGCAGGCGGTGTTGATCGAATTGACATGGCCCATGCCCATGCCGCCCGTGCCGATGACGGCGCGGGTGAGGATCTCGCTCGGCGGCGTGTGGCCGGGGCCGCCCAGGACATGCCGTGGGACGAGGGTCACGGTGGCCATGGTGGCGACGGTGTTGCGGAGGAAGGCCCGGCGGGTCAACGGATGGCGCGTGTTCATGCTCGGATCGAAGAGGACGTGCGGGTGATGCGAAGGAGTGAAGCCCAAGCGGGCGACCGGGTCACGCGAGGATTTCCCGGATGACCTCGCCCTTGACGTCGGTGAGCCGGATGTCGCGCCCGCCGAACCGGTAGGTCAGGCGTTCGTGATGGACGCCCAGTTGGTGAAGGATCGTCGCGTGCAGGTCGTGCATCTCGAGGCGGTCCACGACCGATTTGTAGCCCCAGTCGTCGGTCTGGCCGAAGGCCATGCCGCCGCGGATGCCGCCACCGGCCAGCCAGACCGAGAAGCCGTACTCGTTGTGATCGCGTCCGTCACTGCCCTGGGCGAAGGGAGTGCGTCCGAATTCACCGGCCCACACGACCAGGGTCTCATCGAGGAGGCCGCGTTGCTTGAGGTCGATGAGCAACCCGGCGATCGGTTGATCCACGGCCCGGGCGTTGTCGCCGTGATTCTTCACCAGACCGCCGTGGGCGTCCCAGCGGCTGTAGCCGTCGACCATCGGGATGGTGAGTTCCACGAAGCGGACCCCGCGCTCGACCATGCGGCGGGCCAGGATGCACTCCCGCGCATAGGTCCGGGTGTGTTCATAGGGGGCATCGAGCCCGTAAAGGGCGCGGGTGGCCGCCGTTTCTCCGGAGATGTCCATCAATTCCGGGATGGTCACCTGCATGCGTGCGGCCAGTTCGTAGTTGCGGATGGCCGATTCCAGAGCGTCGACCGGGCCCGCCTGCTCCAGGCCGTGCTCGTTGAGGCGGCGGACCAGGCGTTGCTTGGTCTGCTGCAACCGTGACTGCTTCTCCGAGGGCACGACATTGGCCAGGGGAGTCCCGTGGGCCTGCAGCAACGAACCCTGGAAGGTCGCCGGCAGGAATCCGCTGCCGAAGTTGTCGAGGCCGCCGGAGGGAATCTGGCCACCGTTGAGCACCACGTATCCCGGCAGGTTGTCGTTGAGGGAACCCAGTCCGTAATTCACCCAGGCGCCCATGCTTGGACGCCCCTGCAGGCCGATGCCGCTGTGGAGGAAGTAGTTGGCGCTGGTGTGCTCCGGGAAGGTGGAGGTCATGGACCTAAGCACGCACAGGTCGTCGGCCTGTCGGGCGATGTGCGGGAAGAGGTCGCTGATCCAGAGGCCGCTCTGCCCGTGTTGGCGGAAAGTCCAGGGCGACTTGAGGATCTTGCCGATGCTGTCGAACTGGGTCTTCTCGATCCGACCCATGGCCTTCCGGGCGTCCTGGCCGTGGTACTTCTCCAGCATCGGCTTGTGGTCGAAGCTGTCCACCTGCGACACCGCGCCCTCCATGAAAAGGAAGATCACGCTCCGGGCCCTGGCTCGATGGTGGGGCAGGGACGACACCGGAGTGTCGGTCACCGTCTTGCTGGCACCCGAAAGGCTCGGCGTGGAGGCCCGGGAGAGCAGGGTGCCCAGGGCGAGGGTTCCGAAGCCATTGGACGCGCGGCGCAGCAGTTCGCGGCGGCTCATCCGTGCTCCGACAGATCCTCCGTGGAGATGGAAAGGGCTCATGGTCAGGGCAGGTAGATGAACTCGTTGGCGTTCAGGAGCGCGTGGCAGAAATCGATCCAGGGCCCGATCTCCGAGGAGCCGCCGGGTTCCGATGCATGGAAGGCATGAAGTTCGGCCAAGGTCGCCCGGCAGGCCTCGAGTTCGGCCGGTGTCGGCGACCGATGGTAGGCTTGGAGGAACAGGGCACGGACGCGGGTCGGAAGGTCTGCCTGTGGATGCTCCCTCAGGAGGCGCCGGGCCCAGAGTTCGGCCTGCTGGTGGAAGAAGGGGTCGTTCATCACCGCCAGCGACTGGGCCGGGACGTTGGTGACGTTGCGGCGCCCCACCGTGCTGAACGGGGTGGGGAAGTCGAAAGCCTGGAGGGTGGTCGGCAGGAAGTTTCGCCGGAGGGCCGTGTAGAGGCTCCGGCGCCCGTTGCCGTCGAGGGGGCCGCTCTGGTCGGGGCGACCGCGGCCGATCACGAACTCGGTGAGGTGGACCGGCACCGGAGGGCCGCCGAGGGCGGGGTCGAGTCGGCCCGAGACCGCCAGCAGTGCATCGTGGATCGCCTCGGCCTCGAGACGGCGGACGGGCATGCGGTGCCACCATTGGTTGGCCGGGTCCAGTTCGGGCGCCCGCGTGTCGCTGTCGCGACTGCCCATGGCGTAGGTCTGGGTCAGCAGCAATCGTCGGATGAGGCGCTTGGTCGACCAGCGGTCGACATGGACGAATTGCCAGGCCAGATGATCCAGCAATTCGGGATGAGTGGGGCGTTCGCCGAGGGCCCCGAAGTTGTCCACGGTGGGCACCAGGCCGCGGCCAAAGAGGTGGTGCCAGACACGATTGACCCAGACCCGGGCGACCAGCGGGTTGGACGGGTCGGCCAATTGCCGCGCGAGTTCGAGGCGGCCGCTGGAGTCGGCCGGTTGGATCGGGTGCGCTGCCGAGAAGGCCACCGGGAGGCTGCGTGGGGCGAGCACTCCCGACTTGAAGGGCTTTCCTCTCACGAGGACGTGTTCGTCGACCCCCGGTCCCGTCCATCCAGGCGACGGCGGTGCGGGACTGCCAGACCACCTTGCCGGCCAGGGCCTCCTGGTCCTGGAGGAACCGACGTGCGAGTTCCCGGTACTCGTTGTCGCTTGCCAGGCCCGAGAGTTCCGGGTGTTGCAGCCACCAGTCGGTCCAACGGAGGACCGCTGTCGACGGCGTGTTCGTGCCGCGGCCCTCGAGCCAGTCGCAAGCCTCGAGTGCGCGCTGCTGGAGCGCGTCCAACAGGTCCTTCACCGGAGTGTCGCGGCGGGCTCCGGCCACCAGGGGCACGGGTTGCCAGGTCGGGACCGTCTCCGATTCCACCACCTGCAGGATCTCGAGCTCCCGATCCCCATCGGGGCCGAACTCGAGGTGGGCCCGATGGCCGGAATACGCTTCGAGCCCGTGGGTGACCCATTTGGGCTCCAGCGAATCGCCCGTGTCGAAGGTCTGGTTCAGCGCTCCATGAAGCGGTCCCTCGACCATCAGGTGCGAATCGACGGAGGCGAAGACCTTGGCGCGGCCACGCATGAGGTAGTGCAGTCGACCCGATCGCAGGGTGACCGTGGGGGTGCGGAGCATGCGGCCGGCACGGGCGGCCGATCCGATGCGGCCGGAGTCGTTCTCGTTGCCCGGGGTGTTGGAGAGGCGGTTCCAGAAGGCGTCGCGCCGGGCCGCACCGAGGTCCACGACGCGGAGGACGGGGAGTCCTTCGGTGAGTCCCGCCACCAGGGTTCCCGGCGGCAGGGGACCCGATCCGAAGGCCTCGCCATCGGCCTTCCACGGTTGGGCATGGGCTCGGGTGAAATCGGCGATGATCCGCCGGGCGGGGAACGGATCTCCGTCCGTGGCCGAGGGTGTCCCGGTGCGGGCCTCGGGTTGGACCAGCGGGTGCAGCAGGTGCTGCCGGTTGGTCCCGGCCCGTTGCAGTTCCGCGACCCAGGCTGAGGTCTCGTGGGTCGTGGGTTTGCCCTCCAACGCTTGGTTCACCGTCGATGCCAGACGCTGGGCGGCGGGCCGAAGCACGGCTCCCGCGCGCTGAGTCAAGAGCGGGAGGTGCCGGCCGCGGAGTTGCTGGAGTTCCTGCGCCATGCGGCGGTTGTTCTCCATGGCCTCGAAGCGCACCTGCCGGTAGCTCGAGCCCAGGATGAACCCGGACAGCGCGTAGTAGTCCTGGCTTCGGATGGGGTCGAACTTGTGGTCGTGGCAGCGGGCACAGGCCACGGTCAGGCCGAGGAAGGACTTGGTGAAGACGTCGATCTTGTTGTCGATCCGGTCGCACTCGTCCTGACGGATGTCCACCGGCGAATGCACCTCCTCGCCGAGGAATGCCCAACCGGTGCCCAGCACGGACTCGTTGTGGTCGGTGCCCGGTCGCAGACGGGGCGGTCGGAGCAGGTCCCCGGCGAGGTGCTCCTGAAGGAACCGGTCGTAGGGCACATCGTCGTTGAAGGCCCGCACGAGGTAATCGCGGTACTGCCAGGCGTTGGCGATGGCGAAGTCGGATTCGTGGCCGCGGGATTCGGCATACCGCATCAGGTCCATCCAGTGGCGCGCCCAGCGCTCCCCGAAATGCGGCGAGGCCAGGAGCCGATCGACCGCCTGCTCCCGTGCGGCGGGCCCGGCCTCCGCCTCCAGTCGCTGGCGTTCCTCAGGGCTCGGGGGCAGCCCTGTGACGGCGGCACTGGCGCGGCGGAACCAGACCGCGTCCTCGACGGGTTCCGCCGGGCGGAGCCACCGCTCCTCGAGCGGGTTCAGGATGAAATGATCGACGGGATCCTTGGCCCACTGCGTGCGACGGATCGTGGGGATGGCCTGGCGGCGTGGCGGTTCCCAAAGCCATGCCTGGGCCTTTCGACGCTCCTCGAGATTGAACCGATCCTTGGTCGGGGCTTCCGTGGTTTCCGGGGTTTGGCCGCCGGGCCAGACGGCTCCTGCCGCCACCCAGCGCCGCAGATCCTGCCGCACCGGTTCGGGCAATCGTGCCCGTTTTGAAGGCATGGCCAGTCCTCGTTCGACGTGGTCCACGGCGCGGATCAGCAGGCTGGCGTCCGGTTTCCCGGGAACCAGGGCCGGGCCGGAGTCGCCGCCGGCGAGGAGGGCCGCTCGGGAGTCCACCCTCAAGCCTCCCTGCACCTTCGTTGCCGAGGCGCTGTGGCACTCGTGGCAGTATTCCACGAGCACCGGGCGGATGCGTTGCTCGAAGAACTCGAGTCCGACCGCGGGATCGGTCGAGGGGCTTTGCGCCAAGACCCCGACGACGGACAGGGGGAGCAGTGCGAGCAGTGGGAAGAGTTTCATCCGGGCCAATGCACCAGAGTCTAGGGACGAGACGGTCCGCCGGGGAGGTCTTTCTGGTTCGGAATGACCCCGCGAGGGGCCCGATCTTCGCCCCATTTTTGCCTTGGGAACCCGCGTCCGGCAGCGGATCCTGTTCCCAGATTCCCATGAACGCTTCCGGTTCTCTCGTTGTTTCCAGCACCGCCTGGATCCTCGTCCTTGCCACCGCCTCCGTCGGAATGGCCGATGACAAGGCTGCGTCCTCCATCCGGCACTCCTACCTGGTGATGGGCGCCAAGACGGCGATCATCGGCGAGGACGGTGCGACCCGCTGGGAGTACCGGGGCGGAACCCGCGACGGGTTTGTGCTGCCCAACGGCAACGCGCTGCTGGCGTGGTCGGACCGGGTCGAGGAGGTCACCCCGGCCAAGCAGGTGGTGTTCTCCTACACCCGCAATCCCGACAATGCCGAGATCGGCACCGTGCAGCGCCTCTACAACGGCAACACGCTGGTGACCGAACTCGGCCAGCGGCCCCGGTTGCTGGAGGTGGACGGGCGGGGGGCGATCGTCCACGAGACGCCGCTCCAGCCGGAGACCGACAACGCCCACATGCAGACCCGCATGGCCCGGCAGTTGAAGAACGGCAACTACCTGGTCCCGCACCTCCTTGCCTTCGCGGTGAAGGAGTACACGCCGGACGGCCGGGTGGTGGCCACGCTGCGCACCGATCTGGCCGAATTGGGCGGTCGGCCGGCCGAGAATTGGCCGTTCACCGCCATCCGGCTCGACAACGGCAACACGCTGGTCTCGTTGACCCACGGCAACAAGGTGGCCGAGTTCGCCCCGTCGGGACAGATCGTCTGGAAGGTCACCAACGAGGATGTCGGCGGACTCTTCAAGGATCCCTGCGGATCGCAGCGGTTGGCCAACGGCAACACGGTGGTCGGCAGCCATGCGGCCAACCAGGGCATCTCGATGGTGGAGCTGAACCGGGACCGGAAGATCGTCTGGACCAGCGATCACCCGCTGGCGGCCGGGGTGCACCATTTCCAGATACTGACCACCAACGGTCGGTCGGAACTGGGCGTGCCGATGAAGTGAGGTTCCGGTCCCCGGGTGAGGCCCGGGTTCCACGACCTCGGATCACCGCCCGGCCATCACCGTCCGGCCGTCTGGCGGGACGGGGTGATCGGCACCGGGTAGAGGATCGCCTCCAGGCTTCCCGTGGCCGGATTGAAAACTCGGAGGATGCCCTCGAAGCCGGCCGTGTAGAGCCGCCGGCCATCGGGGGAGAATCGCAGGGTGAAGACCGGTCCGCCGTGACCCTTGAGCGTGGCCGCCCGCTTTCCAGAGGCGGTCTCGTAGACGCGCACCTCGGAGCCCGTGCTTCCCGCCGCCAGCAGCGTACCGTCGGGGCTGAAGGCGACCCCGTGCACCGGTCCGGGCTGGCGCTCGAATTCCCGGACCAGGTTCACGTCGTTGTTGCCCGCGGTGCGATCCTGGTTCTCCTTGGCCCGGTAGACCCGCAGCCCGCCCTCGGCACCGCCGTAGGCCGCCCACTCCTCGCGGGGATGACGGGCCATGCTGGCGATGGGTTCGAGCAGTTTGTTGACGTCATCGATGAATTGCCCATTGGACGCATCGATGAGCTTCATCGCCCGGTCGCGGCTGGCGCTCAGGAGACGGGTACCATCGGTGAGCCACGCGGTGCGGAAGACCCAGTCGCCATGGTTGTCGAACTTGACGAGTTCGCCCCCGTCGGAAACCCGCGTGACACGGACGCTCTTGTCGGCACCCCCGGTCGCGATCCGGGTGCCGTCGGGAGACCAGGACAGACCGAACAGCGAGTCGCCGGTGAGGCGAAGGGATCGGACCTGTCGTGCCTCGACCGGGTTCCAGACCTGGATCTCGCCGAATCGGGCCGGGGCTCCGCCGCTGACTCCGAGAGATTTCCCATCCGGCGAGAACGCCACCGATTCGATGCGCGGCGATTCGCCCAACAGACGGCCGGCCAGCGCCCAGGTTCCCGCGTCAATGAGCAGGACCTCATGGTAGCCGGCCACGGCGATGCTCCGGCCGTCCGGGGACACGTCGAGTGCGCTGATCACCGGGGGCAGGGCATAGGTGGGCGGCTCCTTGAGGCGGGTCGAAT
Organism: uncultured Verrucomicrobiota bacterium; assembly: GCA_903858835.1. Classification (GTDB taxonomy): domain Bacteria; phylum Verrucomicrobiota; class Verrucomicrobiia; order Limisphaerales; family UBA9464; genus SXXZ01. The sequence continues at coordinate 31,551 of CAIOKD010000024.1, read as the reverse complement.
AGGCGTCGGCGGGCGTGTCATCTTTGGCCCCTTCCCGGATCCAGCGGGCGATGAGCGCCACCTCGGCCGCCGACAGGGAGTCGCCCTCCTTGGGCATGTCGGGTTCCTTGCCCGAGATGGAGGAGACCAAGAGGGACTTGTCGGGATCGCCCACCACCAGGTTCGGGCCCTGCTTTCCGGGCTTCATCAGGCCGGCGAACGTCGAGGTGTCGACCTCGCCCTTCATCTTGTTCGGATTGTGGCACCCGTTGCACGAGCGCTTGAAGAGGGGCGTCACGTCGCGCCACCACGAGACGGGAGCATCGGCGGCGGCGATGGAGGCCGGGGCAAGCAGTCCGGAGCCCAGGGCGCCGGACAGGAGAAGGCCGGCGAGGGCGATGCGGCCTTGGGGACGCAGAAGGCGAGGAAGAGGAGGGATCATGGCTTTGCCTTGTCGGCGGCACTCTTGGGGGCGGCGCTCCCGGAAGCCTCGGGTTCCGGTGCGGTGAGGGTCAGGTGGATGGGTTGGGTCTTCTGCCGCCAGACGCGGTCCTGGTGGGTGGCGCTGGCGACGACCCGGAACTGATGCTCCTTGCCGGTCTCGGCCTTGGGAGAAACCTTCAGGTGCAGGGTCGCCTCGGTCTTGTTGGTCGGGATGTTCGAAATCCCAGCCTCCACTCCCTTGGGGAGATCTTCCAGGCGTAGTTCGATCTCGCCGGACACCCCCCGTCGGTCGACCTTGACCACGAATTGGGTCTGGTTGGCCTCGGATCGGGTGCCTTCGGGCAGCGCCACCGCCGACAACCGGACCGGGTCGGTGCGGAAGAAGGGCGAACCCGGCAGCATGGCCGTGAGGAACATCGGGATGGGCTGCACCGTCAGCGGCACCGGAGCCGGGGCATGGGTGGAGAGGGTTTGTCCCTTCACCGTGGCTTCGGCTCGGACCATGACCATTCGTACTCCCGCCTCACCGTTCTGGGCGACTTGCAGTGGGAGTCGGGTGCGGGCTTGACCGGCCGGAACCGTGACGGCGGGGATGGAGACGCCCGGGAGGTCTTCGGCCAGGATCCGCACCTCCCCGTCGAAATCGGCGTGTCGGTTGACTCGGACTTCCAAGGCGGTGGCGGCATTCTGTTCGGCCGTCACGCTGGCCGGTGCCACGCTCAGATCGAACGGTACCGTCGGGAGGACCGTGATCCACGCCCTCTCGGAGAATTGCACGGAACGGTGGATGGGCCTGCCTTGGTGGTCGCCGACACCCCGGGCCTGGAGCGTAGCGTAACCCAGAGGCGCGTCGGCGTTGGCCGAGATCACCCACCATCCGACGGACGTGCCCGGGCCGAGGATCAGCGGCGGAGCCCAGACGCCGGGTGGAAGCCCCTCGGGCTCGACGCGAACCAATCCATCGAAGCCATTGCGTCGGTCCACCTCGCACCGGATGGCGACGGACCCCCCTCGGGCGACGCGGAATCGGCCCCCGGTCGTGCGGACCCCGAAATCTGGCTTCGAATCGGGGGCCACGAAACTCATGCGGTAGCCGAAGCGATCGCCCCCGCGCTGGGTGAGGTCGCGCAGGGCGACCCGGTATTCGGTGTCTTTTTTTGCATCGAACTCGATGCGGGCATCCGGCCCCGAAGCGTCGTCGTTGCGCTGAAGGACCGTTCCATTGGTATCGGAGAGGGTGAGCAATGCGTCGAGGCGGGATCCCAGAGAGCGAGCCCGGACTTCGATGACCCACTTCTGGTCAGCCGCGGCCTTGAAGCGGAAGGTATCCACGTCCTTTTCAGCACCCATGCGCCCATTGACGACCCGGGGCAGGGTCAGGTTCTGGGCCTGGTCGGGAGTGTTGTTGGGTTCGGTCTCCAGGGATTCCTCCAGGTCGCCCACCTCGAAGTCCAAGGGATTGGAAAACCCCAGGGGCGTCCGAGCCCGAACCTCTTGACGCCCGAGCGACGCCCCCGCGGCGATTTGAACCGGCAACGTCTCGACGCCTTCCAGATTCTTGCCGATCCACTGCAACGCCACCGAACCACCCCGCTTGCCGCCGAGGGGGAAGAGCGATTCCAGATAAGGCACCCGCCCCGCGACCAGACGGTAGCGGTAGTCGCCGCCACCCTGGAATCGGAGGTCGTGGAGTTCGAGGAGGTACTCTCCGTCGGCGCTGGGGGTGAACTCGATGAAGGGGTCGAGACCGTGGACATCTTCGCTGCGCTGCAGTTCCTTGCCGTCCAGGTCGCGCAGGATGAGGTTGGCATCGAGAGGGGATCCGGTGCGATTGGCCTGCACATCGAAGAGCAGGGTTTTGCCCGCTTGGGCCTTGAACCGGAAGAAATCCGACTCGGCGTTGGTGTTGATCACCCCGGAGAGGGCGGCGGGCAGTGGCATCCAGAAGGCGCTCGCCCGGGTGCTGTTGGTCCTGGGGTCGGTGATCTCGAGGAGGTCGCTCACTTCGAGGGTGAGCGGGTTCGACACACCGTCAGGACCGGCGACGCGGAGTTCCCGTGGACCCAGGGCCGCGTCGGCTGAAACCACACACCGGAGCGTGAGGGCTTGACCGGAATTCCCCGGTGCGCTGGACAGGCCGTTTCCGGATCCTTCGAGAGTGACGGCCGGAGTCGGCGGGGCCACTGGTGTCGCGGACATCCCGGAGCTGTACGTCCCCGAGCTGTTGATGAGCACTGCGGTGATTCCGCTCAGTGCTTCTCCTTTGAGGGTGACCTGCTGGGTTGATCCACGCTGGAGCCATTGGACCGAGGCGGAATCCAGCTTGGGAGCGGGTTGAGCCGTCAGGATGCCTGAGAGCGACAGCCATGCAGCCACCAGAGCAAGAGTGTGTCTCATGAAAAACAGGAGTGCTTCCGATCGGTCGGTCGGGACCTGCGCCGGATCGGCTTCGTATCTGGTGTAAGGCTCAGCCGAAGAGTCCGGTGACGGGTTCGGCCTGGACCAGTTCGCGGGGCTGGTTCAGGTGGTTCATGACCATGGTGTGCGGGTCGATGCCCAGCGCATGGTACACGGTGGCGACGATCTGGGTCGGGTGTACCGGCGTCTCGATGGGGGAGGAGCCGGTCGCGTCGGACTTGCCGTACAAGGCCCCGCGTCGGATCCCGGCGCCCGCGATGAGGGCCGTGTAGCAATAGGGCCAGTGATCCCGTCCGTCCGGGGAATTGGTGTTGCCGCTGGTGCTCACGCCCAGGCGCGGGCTGCGTCCGAATTCTCCGAGGGCCAACACCAGGGTCTCCTTGAGCAGTCCCCGCTCGTCGAGGTCCTCCAGCAGCGCGCTGAGGCCGGAGTCGAGCTTGGGGCAGTGGAGATTGCGCAGGGGACCGAAATTCGCCGCATGGGTGTCCCAGGCGTCGACGGTCGGGTCGCCGTTGGCCACGGCCGGCCAGTTCATCTGCACGAAGCGGGTGCCCGATTCCAAGAGGCGCCGGGCCAGGAGCAGTCCCTGCCCGAAGGTGTGCCGCCCGTACTGGTCCCTCAGCGAGTCCTTCTCCTTGGAGAGGTCGAAGGCGTCGCGGGCGCGGCCGCTGCTGACCAGGTCGAAGGCCTTCTGGTAGTAGCGGTCGAGGGCGTACTTCTCGACGGCCTTCTCCATGTCGGGCATGGCCTCGTTGACCGCTTTGAGCAGCGTGGAACGGCGATCGAGGCGCTCCTTGCTGACCTCCTTGCGGAGCGTCAGGTCGTCCAGATTGATGCCCTTGGCGGGGTCCTGGTAGAAGTAATAGGGGTCGTAGGCCGCTCCCAGGAATCCGGCGGTGCCACCCTTGCCGATCACGTTCGATTCCTGGAGCGGGCGGGGCAGCATCACGAAGGGCAGCATCGGGATGTCGAGCGGCTTGAGCCGCGAGATCTGGGCGCCCATGTGGGGGAAATCATTGGGAGCCGGAGGTTCGAGCTGGCCCGAGGGCGACACCCGGTCCGGGGTGTAGCCGGTCATGATCTGGTAGATCGCGGCCGTGTGGTTGAAGAGCCCAGCCGGGGTGTAGCTCATGGAGCGGATGAGCGTGGCCCGGTCGATCTGCTGCGCCAGCTTGGGCATGACCTCGCTGAGCTGGATGCCAGGTACCTTGGTGCGGATCGGCTTGAAGTCACCCCGGACATTCGACGGCGCGTCGGGCTTGGGATCCCAGATGTCGATGTGGCTGGGTCCGCCCTGCAGGTAGATCATCAGGACCTGCTTGGCCGATCCCCAACCGTTCTTTGGCTGGCCCGGGGCGGGGCCGACGGTCTTCGGTTGTTCGGCCTGGAGCCGCAGGATGTCGGCCAGGCTGAGGCCAAGCAGGCCGGCGCCGCCGAGTCGCATGAATTCACGGCGATTGAAGCCGTCGCAGGTGGCTCCGGAGAGGCCGGGGATGGAGATCATGGGCTGGGTAGAGAGACGGGGTTGGGGCGGTCAGCGGTTGAAAAGGAAGGCGGGGCTGTTGATCAGTGCCCAGGCGAGGTCTTGGGCACCTTCGAGGCGTTGGGCCCCCTCACCCAGGCGGATCGTGGACAACTCCTTGGCGGTCGGCATCCGGCCCAGGCAGCCGAGGTAGATCTCCTCGATGACCTTGCGGTCGTCGGACTGTTCGGCGACCAGGCGGGAGAACCGGTTGTCGTTGCGGTTCACGCATTCGCCGAGGGTCTTTCCGTTGATCAGGTTCAGGGCGTGGGACAGCGTCACATTGCTGGACCGCTCGCATTCGCAGGCGCTCTGCCGCTTGGGACGCCCGAAGAGGCTCAGGAAGTCGTTGCCGGGCACGAGGCCATCGGGCAATTGCGCGGCGCGCATCCCCTCTGGCAGGTTGGAGAACTGCAGCGGTCGCCCGGTGGCCACGGCGATCGAGTCTAGCATCTGCTCGGCACTGAGGCGGCGGGGCAGGGCATGCGAGAAGTTGACCAGGTCATCCTCGTTCCAGCGGTTGGGAACGATGCTCGACTGGTAGGTCCGGGAGGTCGCCATGTGCCGGATGAGCTTTCGCAGATCGTGGCCGTCGGCGACGAATCGTGCGGTGAGGGCCTCGAGCAGGGCCGGGTTGCTGGGCGGGTTGCCGGCCCGGATGTCGTCGACCGGATCGATGATTCCTCGGCCGAAGAAATAGCTCCAGAAACGGTTCACCGTGGATTTCGCGAAGTAGGGGTTCTCCTTGGCGGTGAGCCACACGGCGAAGGCCTCGCGGCGGTCCTCGCCCGGGGCGATGGCTCGGCTTTCGCCGTAGGGCACCCGTGGGGACACCACCGCGTCGTTCTTGGGGTGCTTGATCTCGCCGCCCTGATCGTTGGGGTAGACGATCTCCTCGGAGACCTGCTCATGGGCGTAGGTCTCCCCGGAGCCGATCAGATGATCCCGCCCCAGCGTGCCGCGCTTGAAGGCCACTTGGGCGAAGAACGCTCCGAATTCGTAATATTGGTTCTGGGTCCAGCGCTCGAAGGGATGGTCGTGGCACTTGTTGCAGTTGAAACGCACGCCGAGGAACGTCTGCGAGATGTCCTCGGTCATCTTCCCGGAGTCGCGCAGCGACCTCAGGTAGTTGCCTGCCGGGTTCTCGAAGGTGCTGCCCTTGGCGAGGACCAGGTCGCGGGTGAACGCGTCGAACGGGCGGTTCGAGGCGAACTGGTCGCGGATCCAGTTGCGGAACACCCAGACCCCCTTTTTCCCGAGGATCTCTGAATTGCACTGCAGGAGGTCGGCGAACTTGTTGGCCCAGAACTCCGAGTAGGCTGGAGAGCCGATCAGGGTATCGACCAGCGCCTCGCGCTTCCGGCGGGACTCGGTCTTGTCGGCGAGGAAGGCGCGCACGGCGTCGGCCGTCGGCGGTTGGCCGGTGATGTCGAGGGACACCCGCCGGATGAACTCGGCGTCGGTGCACAGCTCGCTCGGGTTGGTCTTCAGGCTCTCGAGCTTGGCGTTCACCGCGCGGTCGATGAAGTTGTACTCGGGCATTGCGGCGAAACGGAAGCCGGTGCGGTCGCCCATGACCGTGACCTCGCGCGCGTCGTAGACACCCTCGTACCGGACCAGGACGGCCATCTCGCCCCGTCGGAGCGGGATCACGGTGGCTCCCTGAACCAGTCCCACCTCCTCGTTGTTGCTGCTCAACACCGCCTCGCGGGTCACATCGCGCGTCGAGCCGTCGGGGTAGGTGGCGATCACCAGGAACTGCTGCCGGCGTCCGGCGAGGTCGAGCCGGACCTTCTCGGGCAGGACCCGGATGCCCGTGGGCCGGTTGGGTTTAACCTCCTGGAATCGGGCCCCCTCGGCGATCCACTGCCGGAGCGTCTGGTGGTAGCGCGAGCCCGGCACCAGCGCTTGACGCCCCTCGTGCGGGATGTCCCCCAGGGGCTTCTGGAGCATCAACGAATCGTCGACATGCACCCGGTTGAACCGGCGGCCGCTCAGGTCGTTGACCAGCGCCTGATAGTCGTACTCCGGATCGTAACCGCGCAGCGCGAGCTTGAACCCGTTCTTGCCCTTGGCCGATCCGTGGCAAGGGCCCGAGTTGCAGCCGGCTCGGCTCAGTATCGGCTCGATGTCCCGTACGAAGCCGACCTCGGGGGATGCGATGCTCCGGACCTCGACCTCGAGGCGTGCATTTCGGCCCCCGGCGCTGACGCTCACCGCCGACTTGCCGACCTGGCGCGGAACCAGATAGCCGTCGGAATCGAGGGCCACGGCCTCGGTCTCGGGCTTCAGGCGGGCCACCGACCCGAGGTCGATCCACGAACCATCCGGAGTCTCGCCCAGGACCAGGACCTTCCGCGAATCACGTCCGTCGAGCAGGGTCAGACGGTCGGGTTCCAGCCTCAACGACCGGATGGCGGGCACCGGTGGTTCGGGTGGGATCGGCTTGTCGGCGCCGCGTTCGGCCGCGATCAGTGCGGGATGGGGGAGGGATGCGCCCAGGAACAGGGCGGCCATCCAGGATGACAGGGGCAAACGCATGAGCCGTCAGGGGTTGAAGGCGAATGCTAGGCGCCGGGCCGTGATCCAGACAAGAGGCGTTGCGGCCCGACGTTTGTTTTTATCGGGGCACCGGGGGCGGGAGCGCACTCGCCATGACCCGCCCACCCCAGAAATCTTGAAGACAACCGCGGTGCAGTGGGTGTAATCTTTGTCGGTCCAAGTCTGTACGTCCGTACCGCGGTCTCCATTTCCGATGAAGAGCAATTCCGTCTCCAAGCGCTCCGGCATCCTCGCCGGTGGCAACTGGATCATCGATCGGGTCAAGATGGTCGATGCCTACCCCGGTCTCGAGCAACTGGCCAACATCAAGAGCCAACACATGGGCACCGGGGGGTCTCCCTACAACGTGCTGCTCGACCTCGCGAAGCTCGGGGTGGAATTCCCTCTGATGGGGGCCGGACTGGTCGGCAAGGATGCGCTGGGCGCGGCGATCGTCGAAGACTGTGCCAAGCACAAGATCGACACCCGCCATCTGAAGGCGACCGCCGAGGCCGACACCAGCTACACAGACGTCTTCACGGTCCAATCCAACGGCAAGCGCACCTTCTTCCACTACCGCGGGGCCAACGCGCTTTGGGACGGCAAGGATCTCGACTTCTCCAAGATCAAGGCCCGCATTTTCCACCTTGGTTATCTGCTGCTGCTCGACAAGCTGGACGGCGTCTCCAAGGACGGCACCACCCCCGCGGCCAAGTTGTTGGCGGCGGCGCAGGCGGCGGGCATCAAGACGAGCATCGATGTCGTGAGCGAGGCCAGCGACCGGTTCAAGACTGTAGTCACCCCGGCCTTGAAGCACTGCGATTACGCCATCATCAACGAGTATGAGGCGGGCATGGTGACCGGCTTCAAGATCCGCAAGGAGGGTGTGCTCGACACGGTGTCCCTGCGTCATGCCGCAGGAGCGATCCTGCAGTTCGGTGTGAGGGAACTGGTGGTCATCCATTTCCCCGAGGGTTGCTTCGCCCGCACCCGTGACGGCAAGGATCACTGGCAGCCGTCGCTCAAGGTTCCGGCCAAGGCCATCGCGGGCTCCGCCGGAGCCGGAGATGCCTTCTGCGCCGGCGTGCTCCTGGGTCTCCACGAAGGTTGGGATCTCCAGAAAGCCCTGCTTACCGGCGTTTGCGCCGCGGCCGCCTCGCTGGCCGACCCCACCTGCACCGGCGGCATGAAGCCCCTCGCGCAGGTCGAGGCCCTAAAGAAGAAGTATGGGGTGCGCCCGCCGCTGGAACCCGGCGAGGACTGAGGGGCGAGGCTCGATCGGCGAAAGCCACGGCCGAGAGCGATCGAGATTGTCGGATCGGACCGACGGATTGGATCGACAGATTCGCCCCCCGGGGCAGGCCTCCTCAGGCCAAAGGCCGCCCGCGTTTCCTAGGAATCCGTGGGAGACACCGCGGGGCACCGGCATCGGGCAGGCGTCGGTATCAGGGTTTCCCGTCACGGCAGACCCTGATTCAGGGCCGGACCCTCGATCAGGGCAATTCCTCGAGGCTGATGTCCTTGAACTGGACCCGGCTCTTCCCACCCCCGTGGATCTGCACGGCCAACTTTCCGTGGGGCACGACCTTTGGGTCCTTCTCGGTGTAGTCCACGGTCTGGATGTCGTTGATTTTCAGGGTCACCCGGTTTCCATCGGCCTTGATCTCGTAGTGGTTCCACTGGCCGGGTTTGACCGCCTTCTTCACGACCTCCGGATCCGGCTTTGCCAGGATGGTGTTGCGTCGCGATTCGTCGTACAGGGCACCGTACCAGCCCTCTCCGATGTCGGCCTGGTACCCGACCATCTCATGGTGGTTCGGCACCCGCTCGCTGCGGATCTGGACGCCCGAGTTCACGAATCCCTCGGTGCCCTCGATCTTGAACTGCAGTCGCAGGATGAAATTGGTGTAGCCGCGGGTGGTGGCCAGGAACTCGTTGCGCGGGAAATTCAGGTCCAGGCGTCCGGCCGTGATGGCTCCATCCTGGACGGACCAAACCTTGGGGTCGCCTTCCCAGCCTCGGAGGGTCTTGCCATCGAACAGGGATTTGGCCTCGCCAGCCCACAGCGGTAGGGCGACGAGGGACAGGGTGAGGAGACGCACTTCGAGGGGAATCATTGGACGAGTGTGCGCCTGCCTTCGTGGCGAGTCCAGCGTGCGAGCACCACGGAGGCGGAACACGGGGATTCCGGAACCGCATGCGGGGACAAAGGCCGTGCAGTGGTGGCCAAGGCGCGGTGTTCTCGGATCGCTGGAACCTTCCATGCTCGGGCCGCATGAAGAATCCAATGCAGGGTGCGGCCCTCCTCGGGCTCGCGGTCACCGCCACCGCCATCGCCGCCAACGACGGCTTCGACACGGCCATCGTCCCGGTGGCCAATCCGATCTACTTCGAGTCCGCGCTCGTCCAGAGCGAAGTCCGCCCGCTCTTCGCCTATCACAGGCTCGATTCCGGACTGCTCGGGGTGGGCGCCGATGCCCAGGTGTATGCCATGCAACTGCGGTACGCCTTCACCGATCGCTTGGCGTTCATCGCCACCCGTGACGGCTACACCCGTATCCATCTCGACAACGGCACGACCCTCGACGGTTGGAACGATCTCGCCGCGGGGCTGAAGTATGTGGCGATCCAGGATACGGCCAACCAGTTCGCCGTGACGCCGGGATTCACCGTCACCGTCCCCACCGGCAACTCCGAGGTCTTCCAGGGCGAGGGCAAGGGCCGGGCCGATCTCTTCGTGTCCGCGATCAAGGGATGGGACCGTTTCCACGTGAATGCCAACGTGGGTGGCACCGTTCCCTTCGATGCCGACGCCAACACTTCGAACCTCCGGTTCAACGCGATGGTGGACTATGCGTGTCATCGTTGGTTCACGCCGTTCGTCTCGTACAACTCCTTCCTGACGGTGAGCGACGGCAATGGCCTCGGTCTCCGTTCGGAGGGATTCGATGTGATCAACTTCGGCAGCAGCAATGCCTCCGGCCGCTACCAGGGGGCGGTGGGCGTCGGCTTCCGATCCCACCTGACATCGTCGATCGATTTCGGCGCCTCCTATGAGGTCGGTGTCGCGGATTCGGCCGACATCTTCAAGGATCGGGTCACCGTGGACCTCGTCTGGAAGTTCTGATCGTCCGGGAACCGAAGAGCCGGTCCATCAATCCTGACGTCCCGGGGCGCTCAGCCGTGAGCGGAGCGCCTCCACGACCTCGGGCGGGACGAACGGCGAGACGTCGCCCTTGAGTCGGGCCACCTCCTTGACCAGTCGCGAACTGAGGAAGGAATACGAGTCCTTGGGCATCAGGAAGACCGTCTCCACGTTCTCGTTGAGCTTCCGGTTCATCAGTGCGAGCTGGAATTCGAACTCGAAGTCGCTGACCGCCCGGAGACCCCGGACCACCGCGCAAGCCCGGTGCGCGATCACATAATCCACCAACAGTCCTTCGAAGGTCTCCACCGCCACGTTTCCGAGGCCCGAAACGGCCTTCAGCGCCAGGCGCTTGCGCTCCTCGAGGCTGAAGAGGGGGTGTTTGCCCTCGTTGCGTGCGACGGCGAGGATGACCCGGTCGAACATCTTGGCGGCCCGCTGGACCACGTCGAGGTGGCCGTTGGTGATCGGGTCGAAACTCCCCGGGTACACGACGGTGCGCATGGAGATAGGTTAGGGATTCGGGCCGAAAATTGGAAGACACCCTCGTGGATGGAATGCCTCCAGGGTTGAATACGGACCGATTTTCGGAGTCGATGGCGCCGTTGGCCTCCCTGCCCACAACACCGCTGCTCCTGCTCTTGGCGCTGGTGGCGTCGAGTTTCTTCTTCGCCCTCGCCGAGTCGGCCCTCTTTTCCCTGGGTACCTGGCGCTCCCGACGACTGGTGGAGTCGGGGCGGCGGGGCAGTGAACGGGTGGGGCTCCTGTTGGCCCAGCCCGCCGACGTATTGGCGGCCATCGCGCTGGGCAACACCCTGTCGAACTCCCTGCTGGTGGCCCTCACCGTGGCCGGCGGACTTGCCTTCGACCGTGGGATCCCCGGGGTCGGATGGGCGGCGTTGGGACTATTGCTCCTCCTGCTGACTTGCGAGGTGACCCCGAAGGCGCTCGGGGTGCGGAGCCCCGAGACGTGGGCCCTGCGGGTGGCGGAGCCCCTCTGGCTCTTCGTCAGTCTCACCCGTCCGGTCCGGAGGGTCGCGCAGGCCTGCGTCGACGGGGTCGTCGAGCGATGGGTGCCGAGGTCCGCCAAGATCCAGTCCGGAGTCTCGGATGACGAGTACGCCGACCTCATCGAACTGGCCCATCAGCAGGGCACCCTGGGTGCCGGCGAGAAGGAGATCCTGCTGCAGGTGCTCTCGCTCGACCAGCGGACGGCCCGCGACGTGATGCAGCCCCGCGCGCGCATGGTGCTCCTTCCCGACGACCTGCCCATGGACCGCATGGTGGCCGAGGCACGGAAGTCCGGGCACCATTGGATCCCCCTCTACGATGAGTCGCCCGACAACGTGATCGGCGTGTTGAACACCCGCACGCTGCTCCTCGACGCCGACGCGGACCTCTTCATGGCGATGGAGTTCCCTTCCTTCGTGCCCGAGAGCATGAACCTGCTTAAGCTCTTCGAGTCGATGCAACGGCAGCACCGGGGCGTGGCGATCGTGCTGGACGAATACGGCGGGACGGCCGGGCTTTTGACTCTCCAAGACATTCTGGTCTCGGTGGTCGGTCCGATCCGCGGGGAGGGGGAAGCCCCGGGTTTCGTGTTCGAGCGACTGGCACCGGGTCGCTGGAGGACCCATGGCGCGATGCGACTGGACGATTTCAGGCGCGAACATCCGGCGCTGGTTCCCCCCGACGACGTCGAGACCCTCGCCGGGCTGGTCCTGTGGTTGGCCGACGTGGTGCCGGTGCCGGGCGAGGTGTTCCGCCACCAGGGGCTCCGGATCACCGTGCTGCAGGCCGATGAACGCCGGATCCGTGAATTGCTGGTGGAAACGGAGGGCACGCTGTGAATTCCCAGGCGGTGCACGTGCTGACTCTGGCCGGTTGGCTCCTGTTGTCCTTCTTCCTCTCGGGGATGGAGGCCGGCGTCTTCGCGCTGAGCCGGCTCCGGGTGCGTCAGCGGGCCCGGGCGGGCAGCGGCAACGCCCGGCGTCTGCTCGCCTACATGGACAAGCCCGAGGATTTCCTGTGGACCATCCTGGTGGGCAACACCCTGGCCAATTTCGCGGCGGTGGCCCTGATCCTTCAGGATCTCCAGGCCTGGTCCCGGGACCGCCCCTGGACCCTGTGGCCGATGCTGCTGGCGACGGGTCTGGTCCTCTACCTGGCCTGCGAATTGTTGCCCAAGCGCTTGTTCCAGCGCATGCCGAACCGCCTCTGCCTGTGGCTGCTTCCCGTGTTCTCGGCCATCCACTGGACATTGTCGCCCGTGGTGTTCCTGGTCGGCCGCTTTGCCCAGGCGCTGCTATGGGTGACCGGAGACCGGGCTCTCAGTGGCCGGTTGTTCGCCAACCGCGACGAGCTGAAAGCCCTGATCCAATCGAGCACGGGAGGGTTGTCCAAGATGGAACGCTCGCTGATCTATCGGGTGATCGACGCCCAGAACCTGACCTTGTCGCGCGTGGCCAAGCCGCTCGACCAGGTTCAGGCCATCCACGTCTCGGCCACTCTTGAGGAGATCCGGGAATCGTGTCGGAAGGGGGGGCATACCCGCATGCCCGTTTGGGGCGGGAGCGGTCCGGAACGCCGGATCGAGGGAATCGTCAGCCTCAAGGATGTGCTCTATTCGGAGCCCGACGATCGCCGGAAGACCGCCCGGGATTGGTTGCGTCCAGCCCTCTTCCTGGACGATTCCCTCCGCATCGAGGAGGCGCTGCGGGCCTTCCAGAGGTCTGGGGAGCACCTGGCGATCGTCCGTGGGCCCGGCGGCATCGATGCGGGCATTGTGACCTTGTCCGACGTGCTGGGAGCCCTGTTCCTGGAGGGGACCCCGTGAGCGCCTCGCCCACCCTCATCGAGGTGACTGGAAAGCTGTCGTTGGCCCTCGCGCTGGTGGCCTTCAACGGGTTCTTCGTGGCGGCCGAGTTCGCCCTGGTGAAGATCCGCGACACCCAGCTCGAGGGCCTGGTGCAGCGGCGGCACCGACGGGCCGGCATGACCCGGCACATCCTCGCGCACCTCGACGGTTATCTGAGCGCCTGCCAGTTGGGCATCACCCTGGCTAGTCTTGCGCTCGGTTGGGTGGCGGAACCTGTGTTCGCCACGCTGCTCGAACCGGTCTTCGGTTGGTGCCGGATCGAGTCGGAACAGATGCGCCACCTGCTCTCGGCATCGGTGGGCATCATGGTCGTCACCTTCTTCCACGTGGTGGTGGGGGAGCAGGCCCCGAAGTTCATCGCCATCAAGCGCCCGCTACCCTCCTCGTTGTGGGTGGCGTATCCGCTGCACTGGTTCTACCTGCTGACCTACCCGCTCATCTGGGTCCTCAACTGGACCTCGCTCTGGGTTCTCCGGCAGTTGGGCATCGAGGCCTCCGGGCACGGGGAGGTGCACAGCGAGGAGGAGCTGAGGCTCATGCTTGGTTCCACGCTGGCGGCGGGGGATAGCTCGGTGCTGGCGCGCGAGATCGTCCACAACTCGCTGGACCTGGGGCGGCGCAGGGTCCGCGAGGTGATGCGCCCGCGGCGTGAGATCGTGGCATTGGATCTTCGGCGGCCGATCTGGGAATGCCTTCGCCTTGCCGACGACAGCCGCTACTCCAGGTTTCCATTGAGCGACGGAGGCGACCTCGACCGCCTGGTGGGCGTGGTGCACGTGAAGGACATCTACCTGCGACGGGATTCGACCGGCGCAGCCGCGGATCTGAGACCTGCCGCCAAGCCGGTGATCTACGTGCCGGAGACGGCTCGCCTCGACCGATTGCTGCAGTTGTTCCTCGATCGTCGGCTCCACCTCGCCATCGTCGTCGACGAGTATGGCGGCACCACCGGCATGGTCACCCTCGAGAATGTCCTTGAGGAACTCGTCGGCCAGATCCAGGACGAGTTCGACCAGGAGAAGCCTCGCATCGAGCGGATGGGCGACGGGCAATGGAGGCTCGACGGGGCCCTGCCGCTCTTCGAGCTGGCGGAACTGGTCCGCCAGCCGGTGGAGGCCTCCGGGGCCCATACGGTGGGCGGATGGATGACCGGCTGCCTGGGCGGGTTCGCCAAGGTGGGCGATTCCGTGCCGCTCGGGGACCATCTGCTGACCGTCTGCGAGATGGACGGGCTGCGGGTTTCCCGGGTGATGATGGTGCGGACCCAGCCGGCCTCGGACGCAGCCCCGGAAGTCCCCCCTCAGGCTCACTGACCGGAAGGGCGGAGTCGCCCCGAGGCGATGCTCGAGACTCCTACGCCCACGAATGCCGCGACTGCCGCCACCGCCGCGAGGGTGGCGACAGAAAGGTGCCCATCCTGGAACAGGATCCACACCTGGGTGCAGGTCAGGGCCATCCACAATCCGGCCGGACGAGGATTGGGGGGTTCAGGCACCGGCTTCTTCACGAGCAACCAGGCGCTGGCCGCGAGGACGGCGATACCGAGGGCCGCGGTCTGGAGGGTGATTGCGCCGAGGGCGGGGGCCTGTCCCCAGGCCGTCCGGGTGAGTCCCAGGGAGAGGCTGGCCACCAGTGTCGTCCCGATCAGAACACCGAGTCCGTAGCCGGGGCGACCGCGCCCGGGGAACAGGACGAGTCGGACGAGCCCTCGGGCGGCGAGGACATGGCTGAACCAGGTCAGGCATTCCACCCACGGAACACGCGCTGGGAGCGCTCCCCGGAGGACGTTTTCAAGGCACGCCACCAGCGAGATCATTCCGGCAGCGGCAATGATGTTCTGGGTGGGCAACCAGCGGTGGGCCTCGAGAGCGATCACCACGGTGAAACCCACCGCCCATAGGGCCGAGTTCATCGACATCGGTCCCCTGCCTTGGGTCCGGGTGACCGCAAATGCCGCCACAAGGACCCAGCCGAGCGTCCGTCCCGTCCAGCGGACGGCGGGAGGGATCGGTTTCAGAGGGGCTCCGGGCGGGCGCATCGAGTGGTGGGAGTGAACACCCGATCTTGGAATCTCGCCACCGCAACACCATGGGCCTCGCCGCCGATCCGGGCTGGGATGCCTCCGGGCATCGGCCTCCTTGTTCAACCCGATGCGGACCGCTAGGGTGCCCTCCGTGACGCGCATCATCATCAATGGTTCCAAGGGGCGGATGGGTCAGGCGCTGCTGTCGTGCGCCAAGGATCATGCCGGGTTGCAGGTTGTGGCCGGTCTCGATGTCGGGGACGACCTGGAGGCGGTCCTGCCCGGGGCCGATGCGGTCATCGACTTCACCCATCATGACGCCACCGCCCGTGTGGCGGCGCTGTGTGCGGCCCATGGCAAGGCGCTGGTCATCGGTACCACCGGCCACAGTGAGGCCGAGAAGGCGGCCATCCGCGCGGCGGCCGCGAAGATTCCGATGGTCTGGGCCTCGAACTATTCGACCGGGGTCAATACCCTGTTCTGGCTGACCCGGAAGGCCGCCGAGATCCTCGGACCCTCCTTCGATCTGGAGGTCATCGAGACCCATCACCGTCTCAAGAAGGATGCCCCGAGCGGCACGGCGACGACGCTCCTCGAGATCCTCGGTGATGTGCGCAAGGTCCAGTTGGACGAGGCGCTCCGGCATGGCCGGCAGGGCATCGTGGGTGCCCGGACCCCGTCGGAGATCGGCATCCATGCGGTGCGCGGCGGCGACGTGGTGGGGGACCACACGGTCCTCTTCGCCGCGGTGGGTGAGCGGGTGGAATTGACCCACAAGGCCAGCAGCCGGGACACCTTCGCCCAGGGAGCGCTGCGCGCGTCGGCATGGGTGGTCGGCAAGGCCCCGGGCATCTATAGCATGCAAGATGTGCTGGGCCTGCATTGAACGTTCCGTCTTCTCCGGACACGGCTGAAACCATGGCTCTGGAAACCCTGCAGGCGGTGGTGGCCTTCGGTTCTAACCTGGGCGACTCGGTGTCCCTGATCGGGGCGGCCATGGACCGTCTCGAGGAGCGTTCGCTCCGACCGCTGCGGCGGTCCTCACTGTGGACCAGTACTCCCGTGGATTGCCCCGCGGATTCTCCGGTGTTCATCAACGCGGCGGCGATCCTGGAGCCCTTGTCCGGCGAGTCCCCGGAGTCGTTGCTCGCGTTCTTGCAGCGGCTCGAGGTCGAGGCGGGGCGGCGACCGAAGGTGGTGCACAACGAATCACGCCCCCTCGACCTCGACCTGATCGCATGGTCCGGGCAGACCCGCGATACGCCGCGCCTGATCCTTCCACACCCGCGGGCCCGGGAGCGACGATTCGTGCTGCAGCCCCTCGCGGAGCTGGAGCCCGGGTTCCGTCTCCAGGGCGGCGACGCCCCGATCGCGACCCTCCTCGAACGCCTTCCCGCCGACGCTCTCCTGCGGGTGGTGGCTCCCGCCCCGATCCATCCGCGGGGACGCCTTTCAGCGCAAGGTTGACGCGCGGGCGTGCCCGGAGAATCTGGAGCGCGTGAGACACGCACCGATCCCGTCCGCTCTCTTCGCCCGCAACCGTAGGAGGCTCCGCGAGCTGCTGCCCCCGGGTGCGCTGGTGATCCTCAACGCCAACGACGTCCTTCCCACCAATGCCGACGGGACCCTGAGGATGGTGCCCAACACCGACCTGTTCTTCCTGAGCGGTGTGGAGCAGGAGGAGACACTGCTGGTGCTCTTCCCGGACGCCGAGGACGAGCGCATGAGGGAGATGCTCTTCCTCCGGGAGACCAGCGAGCTCATCGCCATCTGGGAGGGGCACAAGCTGACCCGTCCCCAGGCGACGGAGGTCTCGGGCATCGCCACCGTGCACTGGACCACCGATTTCCCGAGGATCCTCCACCGGCTGATGTGCGAGGCGCAATCGGTGTGGCTCAACACCAACGAGCACAAGCGGGCCGTCGTCGAGGTCGAGTCGAGGGATGCCCGGTTCATCCGCGACCTCCGCGCCCGCTACCCGTTGCACGAGTACCGCCGCCTCGCGCCCCTCCTGCACACGCTACGGGTGGTGAAAGATTCGCTCGAGGTGGATCTCATCCGGCATGCATGCTCCATCACCCGGGCGGGCTTCGAGCGGGTGTGCCGCTTCGTCAAGCCGGGGATCCACGAGTACGAGGTGGAGGCCGAGTTCGCCCATGAATTCATCCGCAACCGGGCCCAGTTCGCTTACAATCCGATCATCGGTGCCGGGCGCAACTCTTGCGTGCTGCACTACCTCGACAACGACCAGGTGTGCAGGAGCGGCGATGTGCTGCTGTTGGACGTGGCGGCCAGCTATGCCAACTACAACTCGGACCTGACCCGGACGATCCCGGTCAACGGGCGCTTCACCCGGCGGCAGCGTCAGGTCTATGACGCCGTGCTCAGGGTACTCCGGGCCTCGATCGCGGGTCTGACCCCGGGCAAGCTATGGAGCCAGTGGCAGGCCGAGGCCGAGGACCTCGTGGCTCGTGAATGTGTCGACCTGGGGTTGCTCAAGCCCAAGGACCTGAAGGTCAAGGTCACCGATCCTTCGAAGAAGCCGGTCAAGAAGTGGTTCATGCACGGCAACGGTCATCCGATCGGGTTGGACGTCCACGATCTCGGCCACATGAACCGCCCGTTCGCGGCCGGGTGGGTGATGACCGTGGAACCGGCGATCTACATCCCGCAGGAGAACCTTGCGGTCCGGTTGGAGAACGATGTGCTGATCACCGAGAAGGGACCGGTGGATCTGATGGCCGACATCCCCATCGAGGCCGAGGCGATCGAGGCGCTGATGCGCTGACACCTGGCCGTGACTTCGACGGGCTCACCGGGCGCGCTGGTCCCGGAGTTCGGGCTCGAGGGCACGGAGTTCCGCCGTGGCGGCCTGGAGCAGTGCACCCACCTGGTCCCAACGGCCTGCCATGGCCTCGGTCTCCAGGCGCCCGGCGGCCGCGCCCAGTCGGCGGGCCCCCAGGTTGTTGGCGCTGCCCTTGAGCGTGTGGGCGGCGGCTCGTAACCCGGCACCATCTCGCCGCCTCGCGGCTTCGGAGGCCTCCTGGAGGCGCGACGGGGTGTCGCGCAGGAACAGGTCGATGATCTCCGCCACCGGGTCGGCCTCGCCGTCGAAGCGGAGGGTGCGCAGCGATTCCAGCAACGTCGGGTCGAGCACGGGGGCATCCGCGCTTCCCGTTGCCGGGTTCGGCACCGGAGCACGCTGTCCGCCGTCGGTTCGGAATCCTGGCGTGGTCTTCGGCGATTCCGGCGGTGTGGTGCCCAGCGCGCGGTTGAGCACGATGGGCAATTGGTCGAGGTCGAGTGGCTTGGTGAGGAACTCGTCCATGCCCGCCGCGAGGCACTTCTCGCGGTCGCCCGACATCGCGTTGGCCGTCAGGGCGATCAGGAAAGCCGGAGGACGCGCTCCCAGCTTCTTGTCGGCCTCGAGGCGGCGGACCTCCCGGGCGGTCTCGTAGCCGTCGAGCTCGGGCATCTGGCAGTCCAGGAAGACCGCGTCGAACGGCTCACGTTGCAGCGCCTGCAGCGTCTCCCGACCGTTCGAGGCCACTGCCACGCTGTGGCCCAGGCGGCGGAGCTGCGTCACCGCCAGCTTCTGGTTCACCAGGTTGTCCTCGGCCAGCAGCAGCCGCATCGGGCGTCCGGCCGGCCCGCTCGCCACCTGCGCGGTCTCCGCCGGCCCGGGACCACCGAGCAGGCTCTCGCCGGCGGCCAATGCCCGGAGCGCCTCGCGCAGTCGGGATTGCTTGAAGGGTTTGATGAGATGCCCGGCGATGCCCACCGTCCGCAGCAGATTGGGGTCCGGACGCTGGGAGACCGCCGCCACGAGGACGATGCGCACCGAGGCGATCGCCGCGATACAGTGGATCTCATGGGCCACGGTCAGACCGTCCATATCCGGCAGTTGCAGCGCAATGAAGGCCGCGTCGAACGGTCGGCCGCTTTCCGCCGCCTCGCGGAGAGACTCGAGGGTCGATGCGGCCGTGGAAACCGAGGTGACGTGGGCTCCGCATCGGGTCATCTCATGCACGAAGGCGTCGCAGGTGGCCGGGTGGGCGTCGGCGATGAGCAACCGAAGGTGGATCGGGTCCGGCGCCTTGGGGCGGGGGGCGGCGACCTCGAATATTGCGGTCATGGTGAAGGTGGACCCCCTGCCCGGATCGCTGGTCACCTCGATGTCGCCGCCCATCCTCCGGGCCAACTCCCGGGAGATCGAAAGCCCGAGCCCCGTGCCTCCGAACCGCCGGGTGGTCGAGCCATCGGCCTGGGTGAATTCCTGGAAGATCCGACCGAGGGCCTGTGGTTCGATGCCGATGCCGGTGTCTCGGACCCGGCAGGCGATGCGGCAACGGTCTCCGGGCGTCTCCAGCACCTCGATGGCGACGGTGACCTCGCCCTCCTGGGTGAACTTGATCGCATTGCCGAGCAGGTTGGTCAGCACCTGGCGGATGCGCCCGGGGTCGCCCCGCAGCGAGGCGGGCAGTGCATGGTCGATGCGGCTGACCACTTCGACCCCCTTGGCCTGGGCGATCTCCGCCAGCAGTTCCACCGTCTCTTCGACGAGCGGGCGCAGGTCGAACTCGATGTTCTCGAAGGCCAGCTTACCGCTTTCGATCTTCGAGAAGTCCAGGATGTCGTTGAGCACCTTCAGGAGGTTCTGCGCGCTGTGCAGCACGGTACCCGCGTATTCGCGTTGTTCGCCGGTCAGCGGGGTGTCGAGGAGTAGGCGCGCGAATCCGATGATGCCATTCATCGGCGTGCGGATCTCGTGCGAGGTGTTGGCCAGGAATTGGGATTTTGCCCGGGCCGACTCCAGGGCCACATCGCGGGCCGCGGCGAGGGCGGCATTGGCTTCGTTGAGGTCCTTCTCTGCCTGCTTTCGGGCTGTGATGTCCTCGACCGTGCCCTCGTAATACAGGAGCCGCCCGGTCGCGGGATCCCTGACCGCACGGGCGTTCTCGCTGATCCAAATTTTCCGACCATCCTTGCGGTATACCTCGCTGTCGAAGTGATCGATCTTGTCGTTCCGGGCCAGCAGTTCCTCGAAGCGGTCGCGCTGCCGCGGATCGACGTAGAGTTGATGCTCGATGTCGGTGCGGCTGGCCAACAGGTCCTCGACCGTGTCGAAGCCGTACATCTTCGCCAGCGCCAGGTTGGCGCTGAGATACTGCCCATCCGGCGTCGTCTGGAAGATGCCGTCCACGGCGTTCTGGACCAACCCACGGTAGTTGGCCTCGGTACGTTCGAGTTGCTCACGCGCGGACTGCAGCTCGGTGATGTCTCTCGAGATGCCGAAGGTGCCCACGATGTGTCCGTCGGGGGAGCGGAGCGGCATCTTGCTGGTGAGCACCCACCGGACCCGTCCGCCGGGAAGGTTCTCCTTTTCAAGCCGTCCGAGAATGGCCTGGCCGGTTCGCAGGATCTCGATCTCATCGGCGCGGGCAGCATCGGCGTACTGCCGGTCGAAGAAATCGTGGTCCGTCTTCCCGATCAGGGCGGATGGGTCCGCCAGGCCCACGCGCTCGGCCAATGCGCGGCTCGCCCGGGTGATCCTGGATTCGGCATCCTTGAAGTAGATCGCGTCCGGGGCGTGCTCGAGCAGGGCATGCAACAGATCCTTCTCGTGGGCGAGCTGCTCCTCGGCACGCTTCTCCTGGGTGACCTCCCGGAAGCTCCCTTGGATGCCCACGGGTTGGCCGCCCGCGTCGAGGAGCAGCGTCTTGATCACGTGGAACCAGTGGCGTTGACCGTCCGGGGTGACGTTGACCTCCGTCTTCTCTATGGGCAGGCCCGACTCGATGACCCGCCGGTCGTCCTCGACATAGCGGCGGGCGAGATCCTCCGGGAACAGGTCGAAATCGGTGACACCGATCAGTTGTTCCCGATGGCGCTGGAGGGTCCTGCAGAAGGCTCCGTTGACGAAAGTGAAGCGTCCATTGAGGTCCTTGCGGAAGATGTTCTGGGGGAGCGACTCCACCAGCGCCTGGAAATAGGCCTCATTGTCACGTAGCCGAGTCTCGGTCCGCCGCTGCTGCTCGGTGGATGCGGCGAGGTCGGTGGCCTGCCTGCGGAGTTCCAGGTGCACGACCACCTGCCGCGCCACGGTCTGAAGTCCGGCACGTTGACCGGCGTTGAGGCGCCTGGGTGTCCGGTCCAGGATCGCAATGAGCCCGGCCATCTGGACCGAGGGCAGTCGGGCGGGCAGGCAGGAAAGCCATCGCCAACCCTCGGGGAGACGGGCTTGACCATCGCGCAGCTCGACCCAATGGTGGATTGTGGGCGCCAGTCCGGAGACGATCGGCAGCGCCGCTGCCAGGAGTTCTTCGGTGCATCCTGCCTGGCCGGCGGGAACCCATCCGGAAGGTTCCTCTACCAAGACGACCGCCGCCGGCGCAAAGCTCACCTGCGCTGCCAGATTCGCGAGGTCATCCAGCGTGCCACCGGGGCGGAGGGCGGCGTTGATCATGGTCCGAAGCTACACCGCAGAGGCTGGCTTGGACACTCGGAAAGGCGGGGTCGATCCCGGACCGGGGAGTTGCCCAGAGGTGATCTGGGGAGGGCTTCTCCGGGAACCGGCCGCCGTGGCGACGCCGGGTCCCGGGGATGGATCGACCGACGATCAGTAGGGTAGGGGGAATCGGGCGGTGAGCGCCCGGACACGGTCCCGGACCTGCTGCGCCGTTGCCGGATTGGCGATGTCGAGCAATACCTCGCTGATCATGTCGGCGATGGCCAGCATCTCGGGCTCGCGCATGCCGCGGGTGGTGACCGCCGGGGTGCCCAACCGGACACCGCTGCCCTCGAAGGGTGAACGGGTTTCGAAGGGAATGGTGTTCTTGTTGGTGGTGATCCCGGCCACGTCGAGGGCCAGCTGGCATTGCTTGCCCGTCATGCCGCGCGCCCCGACATCGACGAGCATCAGGTGGTTCTCGGTGCCGCCGCTGACGATCCGGAAGCCGTTGCGCTTCATGCCGTCGCAGAGGGCGGCCGCGTTGCGGACGATCTGCTGCTGGTAGGCCTGGAATCCGGGCTGCAGGGCCTCGTGGAAGCACACGGCCTTGGCCGCGATGACGTGCATGAGCGGCCCGCCCTGGATTCCGGGGAACACCTGGGAATCGATGGCCTTGGCGTACTGGGCCTTGCACAGGACGAGGCCCCCCCGAGGGCCGCGGAGGGTCTTGTGGGTGGTGGTGGTGACGAAGTCGGCATGGGGTACCGGGCTCGGGTGGACCCCGGCGGCGACCAGGCCGGCGATGTGGGCGATGTCCGCCAGGAGCATCGCTCCGACCTCGCGGGCGATCTCACCCATGCGCTGGAAGTCGATGCGCCGGGAATAGGCCGACGCGCCGACCGTGATCATCCGGGGGCGGTGCTCACGGGCCATGCTGGCCAGTTGGTCGTAGTCGATCAGTTCGCTGTCTCGACGGACCCCGTAGTGGACGATCTCGAAGAACTTGCCCGAGAAGTTGGCCTTGTTGCCGTGGGTCAGGTGGCCGCCGTGGCTCAGGTCCATGGTCAGCAGCTTGTCGCCCGGTTTGAGCATGCTGAAATAGACGGCCATGTTGGCGCCCGAACCGCTGTGGGGTTGGACGTTGGCGTGCTCGGCCCCGAACAGCCGCTTGGCGCGATCGATGGCCAGTTGCTCGGCCTCGTCGACGTACTCGCAGCCTCCGTACCACCGTTTGCCGGGGTATCCCTCGGCGTATTTGTTGGTCAACACGCTGCCCTGGGTCTGCATGACGGCCGGGCTGGTGAAGTTCTCGCTGGCGATGAGCTCGATGTTCTCGAGCTGGCGGGAACGCTCGTGGCGGATGATTTCAGCGATCTGGGGATCGACAGATTCGAGGGATGTGGACATTTCGGGTTCGATCTTGTTCACGCGGCGCTCGTGGCGGCCGCCTTCAAAGGGAGTCCGGAGGAATGTTTCTACGATGGCCAGGGCCTGGTCCTGCGCGACGAACCGAGCTCCGAGGCACAGCACGTTGGCATCGTTGTGCTGGCGGGCAAGAGCGGCGCCTTCGACGGTGTGTACCAGCGCCGCGCGGACGCCGGGCACCTTGTTGGCGGCGATGCTAACACCGACCCCGGTCGAGCAAACGAGGATACCCAGATCGGCCTCGCCGGCGGCCACCCTGTGGGCGACGGCCTGGGCGTGGTCGGGATAGTCGACCGAATCGGTGCCGTGGGTTCCTTCGTCTTGGACCTCGACGCCCCAGCCGGCGAGGGCGGTCGCCAGCGCGCTCTTGAGGGTGAAGCCCGCATGGTCGGAGCCGAGGGCGACGGTGATTCCCGCGCGCGTCGAGGCGCCCTCCCTAAGGAAGCGGACGGCCGCGTCCACCGCCTTGCGGATCTGGTCGCGGCACTCCATGTAGCCTTCCAGCGGTCCGCCGATGGGATCGTGGATGTCGAGGTCTATGTCGGCGATCTCCTCCTCGAACTCGCGGAGCACGAACAATTTCTCGGCCGCCTCGGGGTACAGGCTGGCGATCCCCTCCACATGGCCCCGGGTCAGGCCGAAGATGTAGTCGGCCTCCTGGATCATCCTGCCGGTCAGCATCTGCGCCCGGTGCTGGGAGATGTCGAGTCCCAGCGGGCGGAGGGCCGTGACCGAGTGCTGGCTGACCGACTGCCCGTTGAGCGCTCCGATGCCCGCCGACACGACCCTCCAGTCCTTCGAGTCACCCAAGGCCTGCCTCGCCAAGGCGGCAGCCATCGGGCTGCGGCAGGTATTGCCGGTGCAGACGAACAACAGGGTCTTCATTCGCGGAAACGATCAGAACAGGAGGTTGGCGGTTCACGGAGTCCGGTCAACGCTGATGTCGGCGTCGGGAACATCCCGAGCCGGTGAGTTGCCAGACAAGGGTAGCGTGCTTGACCGTCAGTGCTGGCTCCACCCCCAGCGGCGGCTCAGAGGCCAGAAAATCCATCCTGATTTGCCCACGATGCGTTCCTGTGGGAAATCGGGCACGGGCCACATGCGCGAGTCGGAGCTGTTCATGGTGTTGTCGCCGAGGCAGAAGACATGTCCCGGGCGGATCGTGACGTGGGCTTTGGAATCCGGGAAATTGGGGACGCCCAGGAGACGTTCCGACTCGAGACGCTGGAGGTTGCCGTCGAGACGACCCTCACCCTTGGGCTCGGTGTTTCCGGTGCCGGTGAATCGGTGCCAGATCCGCGTTTTTTCTTGGGCGAAATCCTGGAGCTGCCGGTGGGTGGTGGGGCCCTTTTCTCTCATGAGCGCGTATTCCGCCTCGTGGGTGGAGAACCAGCGGCCCTCGACGAACCCCAGACCGTTGACGTGACCGGAATAAACGCTCGAGGCGGGATGGGCGGCCGTGTCGAAGCTGTAGACCGTCTCGAATCCCGGGGTGGCTGCATCGAGCCGTTTGCCGTCGACCACCACATGGCGGTCGTCGCCGATCCGGATCGTCTCGCCCCCGAGGCCGACCAGTCGCTTGATGTAGTGGGTATTGGGCGTCATGCCGGGGTGTTGCATCGACTTGAACACCACCGTGTCGCCGCGGCGCGGGGTCCGGAAATTGTAGGTGATCCGGTCGACCATGAGGCGATCGCCGGACTTCACCCGACATCGGATGATCGGCTCTCCCCTCTTGAACGCCCGCTGCGGATAGACGCTGTAGTCGTTGACTAGGCCCATGTGCCGCAGGAAGGAACCGGTGTCCTCGCTCATCGAGGTGGCCACCGTGTAGGTGACCGACCCCACCTCGAGGTCGAAGCTCTTCCGGAGCGCCCCGAGGAGGCCGCCCGAACCGTTGGACGGTGCGATTCCTTGGAGTTCGCCGTCCTGTTGGGCGATCACCTCGTAATAGTGATATCCGAACAGTGCCCACTCCACCGCCTGGACGAGCGGGTTCGGGAATGGTTTGTCCTGATAACGGAGGTCTTCGCAGGTGATGCCATTGAAGGTCGGTTGGGCCGACCCTGTGGGGATGGCCATCGGCTGGAAGAAGAACTGCCGGAAGGCGAAGAGCACGATGCCCATGGTCAGGAGCCCTTCGACATTTTCGCGCATCGAGGCGTGCGGATAGGCCATCAGCGAGGTCTGGGCGACCGTCTCCAATCGGGCCATCGCCGCGGCGATCTCTTCTCGGGTGCCGGACTTGCGGGTGGATTCGAGATGCCCGATGGCACTCTCGAGCTCGGTGACCCGTTCCGGCTTCAGCAGGTCGCGCTGGTGGTCGAGGATCTTCTGGGCCTGTTCCGACAGGTGGCCCGCCTCCCGGTAGATCTTCCAGAATGCGTAGCGGAAAGGTGACATGCGGCAGGCGGACGATCCGGGAATTCGGCCCGGGGATCTAGGCAAAACCCTCGGAGGCTCGGGGGCGGGCCAGGGGCGCTCTGGTCAGCACAGTTTGCTTCCTAGCCGACATGGAATCCGACAGGGTGGGGTCCGTGAAACTTCTGTTCTTGGGGGACATCGTGGGAGAACCGGGCCGGCGTGCGGTCCGTTTGATGCTCGAGAACTTCGTCCAGCGGGAGGAGATCGATTTCGTGGTGGCCAACGGCGAGAACAGCGCCGGGGGCAACGGCATCACCGCGGGCATCGCGGGCGAATTGTTCGGCTACGGGGTGGACGTCATCACCACCGGCGATCACGTCTGGGACCAGAAGGAAACGGCCTCGTTCCTGACCACCGAATCCCGCGTCCTGCGGCCCGCCAACTATCCGCCGGGAATCCCGGGTAGCGGGGCCATCGTCTGGAACAAGCCGGGCCTGCCCCCGGTGGCGGTACTCAACCTCCAGGCTCGGACCTTCATGCCCCCGCTTGAGAATCCCTTCCTGCTGGCGCAGGCCGAGGTGGCTCGGCTGAGGACAGCGACCCGGATCATCCTGGTCGATTTCCACGGCGAGGCGACCTCCGAGAAGATCGCCCTGGGTCGAATGCTCGACGGATCGGTGTCGGCGGTCATCGGCACCCACACCCACGTGCAGACGGCCGATGAGCAGGTCTTTCCCAAGGGAACCGCCTACCTCACCGATGCGGGATTCACCGGTCCGCATGATTCCGTCCTGGGTCGCACCGTGGAGCCGGTGCTGAGGCGATTCTTGACGGGGCTTCCTCAGCGCTTCGAGGTGGCCCAAGACCGGATCCTGATGCAGGGCGCGTTGATCGACATCGACCCGGTGTCCGGATCGGCCCGATCCATCACCCGGGTGTCGGAGGCCTTGGACTGATCGGGCACGCAGCAGCACCACTGCCCCGAGACCCCGAAATCGAATCCTGATCCCGACATGCCCCGAGTCTCCAAGAGCCAGTGGAACTTCGCCGGCGATCTCTTCCAGGAGCCCGGCAAGGCAGCGGCTCTTGCTCCGACCAAAGCCTCTCCCAAAGAGCAGACCCAAGAGCCGGCCCCGCCCTCGCCGGAATCGGTCTCCGAACTTACCCAGCGGATCAAGCGGCAGCTCGAGGGATCCTTCATGGACCGGCGCGTAGCCGGCGAGGTGTCGAACTTCCGCCTTCAAAATTCCGGACACGCCTACTTCGTGCTGAAGGACGCCGGGGCGCAGTTGAGCTGTGTGCTGTTCCGAGGGCAGGGCGGAGCCGGGAGGTCCGCGATCCAGGATGGCGCCCAGGTCATTCTGGAGGGCGACATCACGGTGTACGAGCCTCGGGGCAACTACCAGTTGCGGGTCGCCAAGGTGGAAGTGCAGGGGGTGGGTGCGCTGCAAGCGGCCTTCGAGAGGCTCAAGGCGAAGCTGGCGGCCGAGGGGCTCTTCGATCCGGCCCGCAAGCGTCCGCTGCCGCGTTTCCCTGCCCGGATCGGCCTGGTGACCTCGCCGACGGGCGCGGCCATCCAGGATGTCTTTCATGTCCTGTCCCGGCGATTCCGGCCCGAGATCGTGCTCGAGCCGGTCCGGGTCCAGGGGGCTGGGGCGGCCCAGGAGATCGCGGCTGCGATCGGGAGATTGAACCGGTTCTCAGCCCAGGGGCGTCCTCTCGACGTCCTCCTGGTCACGCGGGGTGGGGGTTCTCTCGAAGACCTCTGGTGCTTCAACGAAGAGGCTGTGGCCCGGGCGATCGCCGCGTCGGCGGTGCCCGTCGTGTCTGCGGTGGGTCATGAGATCGATTTCACGATTGCCGACTTCGTCGCCGACCTGCGGGCCGCGACGCCAAGCTCGGCCGCCGAGATCCTCACCCAGGACTGGGTCGACAGCCGGGAGTTCGTGGAGTCGTGCCGGGATCGTATGGCGACCTTGGCTTGGCGGCGCTTGGACCGTTCCCGGCAGCACCTGTCCGGATGGGTCCGGCGCTGGGTGAAGCTCCATCCCCGCCGGCGACTGGAGACGCGATCCCAGCGGTTGGACGACGCGGTCGTGGCTCTGGAGCGAGGGTTTGTCCGGTCGGTTCGGGCGATGGCCCGGCTTCTGGAGTCCCGGCGCCAGCGGTTGCTCGACCGGCGTCCCCAGGCTCGAGTCAGATCGGCCCGAGCCGCACTCGATCGATTCCGCTCGGCGTTGGCCACGATCCCCGCCCGGGCCCTCGAACGCCGCCGCCGAAGGCTCGAGTCGTGGGTCGGCCGCCTTCGCCTGCTCTCGCCCCAGAACGTCCTTGACCGGGGCTATTCGCTGACCGTGGATGCTGACACCGGCAGGGTGATCCGCCATGCTGCGGAGCTGGTCGCAGGGGTCCGATTGCGCACGAGGTTGCAATCCGGAGAGGTGTCCAGCGTGGTGACCCGCGTCGCCCCGGGGATCCCGGCGACGACCGAAGAAGGAGGACGCCCCCCCGGCGGCATCTCCTCCTTGAACCCCGGGGCCGGATGCGATTCTATCGCGCCGGCCTGATCGGCCGAATCTCCCGTGAAATCCACGACCTCCTCCCTCCTCGCCGCCGCCGCGGTCGCCCTCGTCGCGGCCGGATGCGCGTCCACCTCGTCCGCGTCCAAGCCCTCCCTCTCCATCGAGCAGATCATGGAAGACGGGTTCAAGGGCAAGGAATCGCTCAGTGCCCGTATCTCGAAGGGGCAGGGGAATGAGGCCGATTTCAAGAAGATGGCCTTCCTGACCAAGGAACTGGCGCTGAACAAGCCTTCCAAGGGCGACTTGGCCAGCTGGACCGAGAAGACGAAGGCCCTTCAGGCCGCCGCCGAATCGTTGGCCGCCGGCAAGCCCGGTGCGCTCGACGGCTTCAAGACAGCCGTCAACTGCAAGGCCTGCCATTCGGTCCACAAGCCCGACTGAGCCCCGAGCCAAGATAGGCGGTCGGGCGTCAGGGTTCCTCCTGCTCCCCGCCGATCCCCCTGGTTTCTCCTCCGATTTCCAGCAAAAGGCCGCCTCTGGGGCGGCTTTTTTTTGTGCGTGCGACGCCACGCCCTGCTGGAATGCCCAAAGGTTCGAGGGACCGATGGTTCCGATCACCACGGACAGGTCAGCGCTTGAGGAGAACGAAAGCCTCGGGATCGAACTCCGCGATGCCGGCTTGGCCGAGCAGTTCGGCATGAAGGAGGACCTCTCTCGAGGAATCGCCGCCATTCCCATGGCCTTCCCCGGGTCTCCGGCGACCGCCGCCGTCCCGAGCCTGCAATGAAATCTCTCGGCTGATGGAGGTCCATTCGTGAGTGCCGGTCACCCTCTGGATCTTCACATCCCCCTCTTCAAACCGCTGCCCCCGGCGTCCTGATTCAAAACCCAGACCGGCCCCAGGGCCCGAGACCGAGCGGGTGCGGACTCGAGCCTCGAATCGATAGAGACCCGGGGAGAGTAGCACGCGTTTCTGCAAGGATGTGCTGTTCTTGTCGGGATCGGCCGCGAGCCGGAACACCCGGGAGCCGTCATCAGCAACCACCGGTGAGACCGGCTGGGAATCCGCCTTGCCCGGGGCCAGCGTCTGCCACTCGGTGAGTCGCATGCGTCCGTCGTCGTCGAATCGGGCCGTTTGGGGGGGCTGGTAGGGTTGCCCCGCAAATGCTGCCATCCGCTGTCGGGTCCGGCGCTGGGTCTCGTCCACGGACCGTTGGACCGGAGCGAATTCCTCGGTCCTTCCCTCCTGCTCCAGCCGTTCCCGGAGCCGGGCCTGGGCTTGGGTGAACACTCCGTCGACGAATCCCGGGTTGAACACGGTGTTGGTCAGGTCGCGCATGCGGCGGCTCAACCGGTCGGCCATCGCCGGGACGGTGAAGAGTCGGCGGCCTAACAGGCTGGTCAGGGGCGGTGTGAACGACCCCCTTGGACTGCGCCACAGTTGGTCCATGCCATGCGGCATCAGTACCAGGCGATCGGAATCAGGCGCGTGGTACACGCGGTAGTTGTTGCGGTTGCGCAGGTAGCCGTCCCAGTCGTCCAAGAGGATCTGCAGCGCGGCCAGCGTGGTGATGCGGTCGAGGTCGAGGTGACGCCCGGCCTGCTCGAGGCGCTGCAGCGGGGCCTCGACCCGCAGGGCCTGCCTCAAGGCGACGAGGTCGGACCAGTCGGCGATGCCCTCCCCGGAATCGCGCTCCAGGTTGGTGTCGAGGTCCTTGAGGAACCCCGGGTCGTAGAAGTTGCCTTTGGAGGAGCCGAAGTGCTGCTTCAGGAAGGGTTTGTCCCAGCCCCCCTTGAGCACGTAGATGCCGAGATACCGGCCGTTCAAGGACACCAACGCACGGGTTGCCCTAGGGGTGGGTACGCCGGACTGGAGGAACATTTCGGAGGCGAGGATCTCGTCCATCCTCGCCGCATCCTGCACCGAGTTGTTTAGATGTAGCTTGCGGTGGCCGTTGCAGGTCTGGCCGTCCTGAAACTTGCCGAAATTGAGGGTGAGGGCCGGCAGGTCGTCCACCGGCCGGAAACTCCCGGCCGCCCCTTTCAAGTGCACGGCGACATTGGTCCAGACCTGCCCACCCGCCCGCACCGTCGCCGAGGCGTCCTCGTCCTGTGCCCGATTCCAGGGCCCGCCGGATTTCCGGAGTTTCTCGAGTCCGCTGCGCCGCACCTGCACGTCCCAATGCAGCACGGGCCCGTCGAAGAGTGGTTCACGCAGCACCCCGGTCCGGGCCGGCGAGCCCTGGCCACGGACGCCGGGCATGCCCATCACCGCGACCAGAAACAGGCCCAGGATGGGGACGAGGAGGTGGCGGGGTGTCGTGGGCCCCGGTACGAGAGGCCGCTCCGGGGCGATCTCTAAGCAGGACGGTGTCGACATCGGGAGATCATAGGGGATGAAAAAGCCCCGCCGGAAAGGCGGGGCTTTGGGTCGGACTCAGACCGGGGCTTCTTCGCCCTCCAGGAAGCCGTTGAGTTGCCGGAGACGGGTCGGATGCCGCATCTTGCGGAGAGCCTTGGCCTCGATCTGCCGGATGCGCTCGCGGGTCACCTTGAACTGTTTGCCCACCTCTTCGAGGGTGCGGCTGTAGCCGTCGAGGAGACCGAAGCGGAGCTCCAGGACCTTTCGCTCACGCTCGGTCAGCGAGTCGAGCACGTCGGCCAACTTCGACTTGAGCAGGCTGTAGCTGGTCATGTCGGAGGGATTCTCGGCGGCCTTGTCCTCGATGAAGTCACCGAAGGTGGTGTCGTCGGACTCGCCCACGGGGCTCTGCAGGGAGATCGGCTGCTGGGCCATCTTCAGGACGGCCCGGACACGCTCGACCGGCATCTGCATCTCGTCGGCGATCTCCTCGGGGGTCGGTTCGCGGCCGAAGTCCTGGATCAACTGCTTCTGCACCCGCATCAGCTTGTTGATCGTCTCGATCATGTGCACCGGGATGCGGATGGTGCGGGCCTGGTCCGCGATCGAGCGGGTGATGGCCTGGCGGATCCACCAGGTCGCGTAGGTCGAGAACTTGTAGCCGCGGCGGTACTCGAATTTCTCGACCGCCTTCATGAGGCCCATGTTGCCCTCCTGGATGAGGTCGAGGAACGAGAGTCCGCGGTTGGTGTACTTTTTCGCGATGGAGATCACCAGGCGGAGGTTGGCTTCGACCATTTCGGTCTTGGCCTGGAGGGCCTTACGCTCGAAGTGCTTCAGTTGGCTGAAGGCGGTGGTGTACTCGTCGAGCGACATGCGCACGAACTCCTCGAGGGCTTTGATCTTCCGCTCCTCGGCGTGGATGATCGCCTGGGCCTGGGCCGAGCGCTTGTGGGCGTCGAGTTCCTTGATGGAACGTACCGAGGTCTGGAACTTCTCGTGGATGTTCTCAGCCACGAGGGACATCTCCTCGATGACCTTCTGCTTGTAGTAGAACTTGGGAAAGGACTTCTGGAGCTTGTCGTCGAGCTTCTTGAACTCGGCGAGGATCTTCTCCCGCTTGCCCTTGCCTTCCTGCTCCTGCAGCTCCCTCCAGAACTCGTCGACCTGCTGGTCGATGGCGCGGACGTCCTTGGTCAGCTTGCGGAGCGTTTTGAGGTGCTCCTCGCGGACCTCGATCTTCTTGTCGACGATGACCCGGTCGAACCGCTCCTTCGGCGGTTCGGAGGTCAGCTTCTCGGCCAGGGCGATGTGCTCCTTGCCGGAGAAACCGAACGAATAGATGATGCGCTTGACCTCGTTCTCGTTCTCCTCGATGCCCAAGGTATCTCGACTGCCGGATTTGCAGGAGTCGGTGGCACTGTCACTCTAGCGTAAGCCGTTTTCAGGCATTACAATATTACAGACCTTTCATGCT
>CAIOKD010000023.1 GCA_903858835.1 uncultured Verrucomicrobiota bacterium | reverse complement strand
TGTCGATATCCGCGAACGACGCCCCCACGCTCACCTTGCCCACCATCGCCACGCCGGCCTGCGCCGTGATGTCCGCGAATCGACCGCCGCCCACGTTCCGCCACAACTGATTCCCCCCGCGCTGGTTGGCGAAGAACAGATCGGGCCGCCCGTCCCCATCCACATCCGCCGCCGCGATGGCCGCTCCGTGGTCGTAGTGCACCGCCTTGTAGTCGCGTGCCCCGTCGTCCACCGGCACCTGACGGAACGTGATCCCGCTCTCCGGCCCGCGGTCCTGGAATCGGAATCCGTGAAACACCTTCCACGACGACGATTCGGCCTGCTGGCGAGCCGCCTGCGACTTCAACGCCGCCCGCACGGCCTCCTGCGGCCCCGCCTCCGGAACCAGGACCGTCACCTCTCCGGATACGCCCGAAGCCCAGAGCGACATCCAGCCGAGGAATTGGAACCAACGAAGCGAAGGATTCATGACTGTTTGGGGGTTGCCTGCAGCCCCTGCGTACCACCCCCCGCCCGATTCCGCAAAACCTCTCTCCGCGGGGCCAACAAATGCAGCGGAGCAGGATCCGCCTGGAACCCGCTCTGGAAGCGATCACGCATATCCCCTCGCGCCCCCAGCGCGAAAGCCGTTCCTCGCCTGAGCTTCCCTGCGGGTGAAGGCGGGTCCTGCGGAGCCCACCAAAACCGCAGCGGAGCAGGATCCGCCTGGAACCCGCTCTGGAAGCGATCACCTCATCCCCTCGCGCCGATGGCGCGAAAGCCATTCCTCGCCAGAGCTTCCCTGCGGGTGAAGGCGGGTCCTGCGGAGCCCGCTTGAAACTTCCCATAACCCACCCAGGCCTGTTTGATTGAAGACCTCACCCCAAAAGCCAATGAAACCGATCTTGTGGATCCTGGCCTGCGGAGCCCTCTGGGTGCGATGGACCCTCGGCGCGGAGACTCCACCGCCTGCCCAGGCCTTCCGCACCAATGACATCGTGGCCCTCCTCGGTGGCGGATCCGCCGAGGCCCGCGCCCACGGTGCCCACTGGGAGACCCTCCTCACCGCCGCCCATCCCGGACACCATCTACGCCTCCTCAACTTCGCCCACGCCGGCGACACCGTCTTCAGCCAACTCCGGGACGTGAACTACCCCGGCCCCCTCCAGCAGGTGGCCCAGGCCAAGGCCACCGTCTGCATCCTCGACTTCGGCCAGGGTGAGGCCTACGCCGGCCTCGAGCGCCTCGACGCCTTCGGTGAACGCCTGGAGCAATGGGTGCTCGACTGCCAGGGACTGGGCACCCGAGTCCTCCTCGTCACCCCCGTCCCGGTGGATCGGCCCGCTGCCCCGCCCGTCGATGCCTATGCCCGCCGCATCCGCGAGATCGCCCATCGCCGCAACCTGCCCGTCATCGATGTGTTCGAGGCGGCACGGTCGCAGAAGGCACCCGCCGTCGACGGCCGCGCCCTCACCAAATCCGCGATGGCGAGGGTCGCGGCCCTGGCCCTCCGGCCCTGGATGAACGGCGTGGTCTCGCCGCAGACCGACGACTCGGGCCGTTTCTCCGATCCCTCCTGGGAGGCGCTGCGCCAGGCCCACCTTGAACGCAATGCCCTCTGGAAAGGCTACACCCGGCCCACCAACTGGGCATTCCTCGCCGGCGACCGGACCGAGCAACCCAGCAGCCGGGACCACCGCGACCAGAAGATCCGATGGTTCCCCGCAGAGATGGAGCAATTCGTGCCCCTGTTGCAGGCCGCCGACCGCAAGGCCGACGCCCTCGCCCTCCGCCTGAACCCGACCGAGAACACCCGCTGAACCCCATGACCACCCTTCGTCTTTCCCGGGTCCGCCGCCATGGCCTCGCCGGCGCCCTCCTCGTCACGGCGCTCGGATGGCCCGCTGTCATCCATGCCACCCAGACCCCTTCCGAGGAACTGGCCACGCTGAAGGTGGCCGATGGTTACGAAGTCAGCCTCTTCGCCAGCGAGGGCGAGGGCGTGGTCAAGCCCACCCAGATCCGCTTCGACGGCGACGGCCGCCTCTGGGTCGCCTCGACCACGAGCTACCCGCAGCTCCGCCCCGGCGAGGCCCCGCGCGACCGCATCGTCGTGCTGGAAGACACCGACCACGACGGCAAGGCCGACAGGACCACCGTGTTCGACGACCAGCTCCACATGCCGCTCGGGCTCGAACTCGGCGACGGCGGTGTGTACGTGGGTGCGGCCGACCAACTGCTGTTCCTCAAGGACACCGATGGCGACGGCAAGGCGGACCTCCGGCGGGTGGTCTTCAGCGGCTTCGGCACCGGCGACACGCACCAGACCCTCAACTCCTTCACCTGGGGACTGGCCGGGGAGCTGATGATGAGCCAGGGCCTTCACGCCGTCAGCCGCATCGAGACCCCCTGGGGCAATGAGACCCTCCACCAGGCCGGCGTCTGGCGCTTCTGGCCCCGGCGCCTGAAGCTGGACCCGTTCTGGGATGGTGCGATGGGGGCCCACAACCCCTTCGGCACCACCTTCGACCGCGGCGGCCAGCCCTTCGTCTTCGCGGGCAACGGCCACGGCATCGCCCACCTCACCCAGGCGATGATCCGCACCGAGCACTTCGAACCGCATCCGCCCCTCTGGAACCAGGGCCGCAAGTTTGGCGGTGCCGACGTCGCCGACAACAGCCACTGGCGGCCCGAGCACCGCGGCGATTTTCTCGCCGGAGGCTACCTCCACAACAGTGTCGAACGCTTCCGCATCACCCCGCGCGGGGCGACCTTCCAGGTGGAGCGCCTGGCACCGCTGGTCGAATCGACCAACACCGCCTTCCGCGTGGTGGACGTGCGCTTCGGTCCCGACGGGGCCCTGTACCTCTGCGATTGGTTCAACACCCTCATCGGTCACTATCAGACCAGCTTCCGCCATCCCGACCGCGACAAGACCCGGGGACGGATCTGGCGCGTCTCCGCCAAAGGCCGTCCGGCCCTGCGCGCGCCGGCGCTGGAGCGGGCGACTATGCCCGCACTGCTTGACCAATTGCTGTCCCCGGAGCGGTGGAACCGGCAGCTCGCCGCGCGCGTCCTGAAGGACCGTCCCACCGATCCCGTCGTCGCTGCCGTCCACGCCTGGATCACGAGCGCCCCCACGATCGAGTCGCGCCGGGAACGGGCTCAGGAGGGCGTCGGGGTGCTGGCCTCGCATGAGGTGCCCGCGCCGGATCTGGTCGATCTGCTCTCGCGCTCCGACCTCGCGGAACACCGCGCCCGGGCCGCCCGCATCACCGGCCATTGGGCCGATCGGCTGAAGGATCCGCTCGAAGTGCTCTCACGGCTGGCCGCCGACCCGCATCCGCTGGTGCGCCTCGAGGCCGTGGTGGCCTGCGCCTACGTGCCGGACGCGCGGGCCGTGGAGGTCGCATCCCTCGCCATGGAGGCCCCCGAGGAGGCTCCGGTGACCTACGCCTTCGTCCAGTGCGTGCACGCCCTCAAGCCGCTGTGGAAGGGACCCTATGCGCAGGGATCGCTGACCTTCGGTGGCAACCAACGACGACGCGACGCCTTCGCCCGCGCCGATCGCAGCGCCGACACCGTCGACGAGGCCGCAACCCGGCTGCGACGGGTGCAGGAGGTGGCCTTGCCGGCCGACACGCAGGCATCGCTGGTCGAGGCGGTGCTGGCCGCGGCCCGGCCTCAGGATATTCCGCTGCTCCTCAACCCACGGACCTTCACCGTCGGCACCGCCTACGACGGCGCCGCCCACGCGCGGACCCTGACCCGCCTCGACACTCTGGGACAGGACCTCGGGCTCAAGCCTACTCAGGACGTACGGCCGGCCCTCACGACCCTGATGGCCTCCCACGAGATCTCCGTGCAGGCCGCAACCGCCCGGTTGGTCGGCCGCTGGCGGATCACCGCCCTGGAGCCCGAGCTGGTCCGCCTTGTGGAATCGCCCGAGACGCCGCTGGCCTTGCGGGCCGGTGCGATGAGTGGCTTGGCTCGATTCCCGGAAGCTGCCCATACCGCCCGAATCCTGAAGGCGGCCGGGCCCGATGCTCCGACCGAACTGAAATCCACCGCCGCGGTCGCCTTGGCCGGACGCGACCTGGGGCAAGCCTGCCGCCTGACCGCCGAGGTGCTGGCCCGCGACTCCGATCCGGCCACCGTCGAGCAGGTGCTCGCCCCGATCCTCCGCCAGGCCGGCGGCACCGCCGCACTGGCTGCCGCTTTCGGACCCACGCCTCCCTCCGAGGGGTCGGCCCGCGCCATGGCCGCATTCCTTGCGCGGGCCGGTCGACCGGTTCCGGAACTGGCCTCGATCTTGGGCCGACCCACCGGCGCCGGCAGCGCCTCCGGCCGATGGGCCACGCCGGCGGCCCGCCAAGAATTCCT
Source organism: uncultured Verrucomicrobiota bacterium (assembly GCA_903858835.1). Classification (GTDB taxonomy): domain Bacteria; phylum Verrucomicrobiota; class Verrucomicrobiia; order Limisphaerales; family UBA9464; genus SXXZ01. Next base: position 5,035 of record CAIOKD010000023.1, on the reverse strand, counting down.
GAAGACGGTCGCCGCCTCGGGCGATGCCACCCGGGGTGCGCGCATCTTCACCCGACCCGAACTCGGCTGCACCTCTTGCCATGGCATCGGGGCCTCCCAGCCGGGACTGGGGCCCGACCTCGGCGCCCTCGGCACGGCCCAGACGCCCGAGTTCATCCTGCGCGCCCTGCTGGAACCCCAGGCCGAGGTGAAGGAAGGCTTCATGTCCTGGACCCTGACCCTCCAGAACGGCGAGGAAGTCCAGGGTCGCATCGAAAGCAGTTCGCCACAGGAGATCGTGCTCCTCGACGCCGCGACCCGGAAACCGCTGCGCCTGGCCCGCTCCGAGATCCGCTCGCAGACCCAGGCCGGGTCGATCATGCCCGCCGGGCTGGTCGATGGTCTGAGCGATCCGGAACTCCGCGACCTCCTGCGCTACCTCGCCGGCTTGGGGCGCCGCGACTGACATCCCACGAGGCCGTTCGTTGCCGGCCCGGGCCGGTCCCCACCGTTGACGGACGGGAAGGCCTTCAGGGAAGGTGGACCGCATCGTGCCGGCCCATCCGCTCATCGACCTCATCACGTCGCCGGAGGCTTCCGTGCGCAACCGCCCGCTGGAGGCCTGGGCCGCTTCGGCCAGCCTGCCGGAGCTGCTGGAGGCCTGCGTGGCGCTCGACCGGTTCCGACGCGAGGCCCAGAACCTGTACGAGCGAGTCCGGGCCCTGTTCTTCCTCTCGGCGCTCCATCGGTTCCACCTGCCTCCACGGCTGGCCGAGCCCGGTCTCGAAAAAACCGTCCCCACCCCGGGCGAGGCCGGGCTGATCCCCTTCGCCGGCTTCGAGCACCTGCTCCACCGCCGCTTCGAGGAGGCCATCGACCGGTTCCTCGAGGAACTCCACACCCAGGGTCCCTCCGACGGCATCGCCTCGGCGCTGGCGGCCGCCTATCACCGGCTGGCCTTCCAGACCCTGGCCGACCAGGTGCGGCGCAGCGTGCGGACCGTCCGGGGCAACCAGTGGATGTTCCGCATGGGCCACCCGGCCGACCCGCCGCTGCGGCTGCGGCCCGAACTGCTGGAGCGATCCAACGACGGCACCCATCCGATCCTGCGCGAGCGGACCCCGGTGCGCATGGACCTCACGCACTCGGCCTGGTCCGACATCTTCTTCCTGGGCATGGACTACCCCGAGGGGGCCCGGGTGCTCAACATCTCCGTGGACCTCGGTGTGCACGGCCGCGACTCGGAACCCCGGCCGCCGGTCAGCGCTTGGCTGCGCGTGCTCGATGAACCGGTACTGCGGCTCACCTCGGTGGACCTGGGCGCCACGGCCGACCTCACCGCGCTGGGCGAGGTCTTCGACTTCGCCAAGGACCACCTCGGCCTGCTCAAGGCGGCGGTGATCGCCGCGGGCGTGGTGCCACCCGGCATCGAGGGCTCCGGACAATCCCTGGCCGACCTGCTCGCGCGCATCGTGGGCCCGGGTCGCGGACTTGAGCTCTGCTCCAGCGTCAACGACATCCCCAAGGGTTCCAGGCTGGCGGTGAGTACCAACCTGCTGGGGTCGCTCATCAGCGTGTGCATGCGGGCCACCGGGCAAGCCGCGTCGCTGACGGGGCCGCTGGAGGAATCCGAGCGACGCCTGGTCCTCGCGCGGGCGCTGCTGGGCGAATGGCTCGGGGGCTCCGGCGGCGGGTGGCAGGATTCGGGCGGGGTCTGGCCGGGCATCAAGCTCATCACCGGCGTGGCCGCGACCGAGGGCGACCCGGAGTTCGGCATCTCGCGGGGCTGCCTGATGCCGACCCACCATGTCTTCAGCCGTCAGGAGATCCCGGAAAGTTCGCGGCGGGCCCTGATGGACTCGCTGGTGGTGGTGCACGGCGGCATGGCGCAGAACGTCGGACCCATCCTGGAGATGGTGACCGAGAAGTACCTGCTCCGCTCGGCGGCCGAATGGTCCGGACGGCAGGAGGCCCTGGGAGTCCTCGATGAAATCATCGACGCGCTGCGCCGGGGAGACATCCGCGCCGTCGGACGGGCCACCACGCGGAACTTCCGCCAACCGTTGCAGGCCATCATCCCCTGGGCCTCGAACCACTTCACCGAACGGCTGATCAGCCGCTGCGAGACCGAGTTCGGCGACGACTTCTGGGGTTTCTGGATGCTCGGCGGGATGTCCGGTGGCGGCATGGGGTTCATCTTCGCGCCTCAGCGCAAGGCCGAGGCGCAGGAACGGCTGCTGGACCTGATGCTGGAGACCAAGCGCGACCTCGCGGCGGCCCTGCCATTCGCGATGGATCCCGTGGTCTTCGACTACGCCATCAACGAGCACGGGACCGTGGCCGACCTGCTGTCGGGCGACGACGCCCTGATGCCACCCAACTACTACGCGCTGACGGTGCCATCGCTCCTGCGGGCCGATCGCCGATCGCTTCCCCCGGCACGCCGGGCCGAACTCGATCGCGTCGGGATGGCGGCGCGCTCGAGGCCGGAGCTGGCCGGGCTGATCCAATCGCTCTTCGACGCCCTGCTGCCCCGGTCCCGCGGCGGCGCCTCCGACCGGAGCGACCTGCTCGGGCTGCTCGAACAGAACGGCTTCGACCCGGCCCAGCACGAACAGATCCGTGCCGACCTCCGCGAGGGCCGCATCGGGCTGGCCCAGAATCGCCTCCGGGCCGACAGCCGCATCGAGGATGTCGAGGATGGGGACCTGTTGCGCTGGGACCTGCCCTCCGTGTCCGTTCCCCCGGAGGTCCGGGCCGCGGGCGAGGCCGCGTTGCGGGCCGGCGAGGTCGCCGTGATCACGCTCGCAGCCGGAGCCGGGTCGCGTTGGACCGGCGGGGCCGGCACCTGCAAGGCGCTGCATCCCTTCGCCAAGCTCGGCGGCCGCCACCGGACCTTCATCGAGACGCACCTCGCGAAGTCACGACGATCCGGCCGGATCGCCGGCCACCCGCTCCCGCACCTCTTCACCACCAGCTACCTGACCCACGAACCGACCCAACGCTTCCTGCGACAGGTCGATGGCTACGGCTATCCCGGGCCGCTGGTCCTGTCGCCCGGTCGCAGCGTCGGCCTGAGGCTCATCCCCACCGAGCGCGATCTGCGCTTCGCCTGGGAAGAGATGCCGCAGCAGGTGCTCGATGTGCAGCAGCAGAAGGTCCGCGACAGCCTGCGGTCGGCCCTCATCGGCTGGGCCCGAGGCGCCGGCGAGGCCTCCGACTACACCGACAACGTGCCGCTGCAATGCCTGCACCCGGTCGGCCATTTCTTCGAGGTGCCCAACCTGTTCCGGAACGGGGTGCTCGCCGGGCTGCTGGGCGATCGGCCGCAACTCCAATACCTGCTGCTGCACAACATCGACACGCTGGGGGCCTCGGTGGATCCGGCCCTGCTCGGACAGCACATCCTCAGCGGAGCCTGCCTGAGCTTCGAGGTCATCGGCCGCCGGCTCGAAGACCGGGGCGGAGGCCTGGCCCGGGTGAACGGACGGCCCCGACTGGTCGAGGGCCTGGCACTGCCGCGCGAGGAGGACGAGTTCCGGCTGCGCTTCTACAATTCGATGACCACCTGGATCCACCTCGACCGGTTGCTTGAGGCCTTCGGGTTGACCCGCGGCGACATCCTCGCTCAGGACGACTCCCGGATCTCGGCGGCCATCCGCGGACTGGCGGGCCGCCTGCCGACCTACATCACCCTCAAGGAGGTGAAGAAGCGCTGGGGCCACGGGCAGGAGGACGTCTTCCCGGTGACCCAGTTCGAGAAGCTGTGGAGCGACCTCAGCGCCCTGGGCGAGATCGACACCCGGTTCGTGGCGGTCCCCCGCATCCGGGGACAGCAGCTCAAGGATCCCGCCCAGCTCGACGGCTGGCTGCGCGACGGATCCGCGGCGGCGGTGTCGGCCCTCTGCGACTGGACTTGAATCCCGGAAGAAACTAGGGCTCAAAACGAACAGCCCGCCCTGCGCGACGCAGGACGGGCTGGAAAACGGACCGAAGGCGACTCCGGTGAGGCGCGCTCCAATATCAGGCGCGCTCCATGTACTTGCCGGTGCGGGTATCGACCTTGATCTTCTCGCCGGTCTTGATGAAGAGCGGGACGTTGATCTCGACCCCGGTCTCCAGAGTCACGGTCTTCTGCACGTTGTTGGCGCTGTCGCCCTTGAGGCCCTCGGGAGCGTCAGCGACGGTGAGGACGACGCTGGGTGGCAGCTCGATGATGACGGCCTTCTCCTCGACGAAGGTCATGGTCACCTGACTGTTCTCGGTGAGGTAGTTCTTGGCATCGCCCACGAACTCGGGCGTCACCGTGACCTCCTCGTAGCTCTCGGGATTCACGAAAACGTAGTCGTCGCCGGACTTGTAGCTGAACTCCATCTTGTAGGTCATCAGCGGGACCGTCTCGATCTTCTCGGCCGAACTGAAACGCACGTCCATGCTCTTGCCGGTGCGGATGCTCCGCAGGATGGCCTGCACGAAGGCACGCAGGTTGCCCGGGGTCCGATGGGTCACCTCGAGGACGACGCAGACGTCGGAGTTGTACTGGATCGCTTGACCCTTGCGGAGTTCGTTCGCGTTGACTGACATATTGGAAAGGGGTTGGACCGCCGGCTCATCCAGCGGAAAGAACGGGTAGACTATCGCGGCACCCCCGACTGGCAAGCGTCCAATTCCCCAACACGCTCGAACGCTCGAACCGGCTCGGCCCGCGGACGTCCAGACATGGGCATTGCCTCCACGGGAACCGGGAGTGTTCCATCGAGCCCGGAACGCCCCGATGGACCGCACGAACCCCTACCGAGGACTGCCCTCCGCCCGGATTCTCCCGCGGATCGCCCTCGCGCTGACGCTCCTCGCAGCGTGCGCGGACGGCCTCCCGCGGCTGGAGGCCGATCCCCCGGCATCCCAAGCCCGAAGCCCCTTGAAGCCCTCCGCGTCAACCTCCGAACACCGGATCCTCTTCATCGGCAACAGCCTCACCTATTGGAATGACGGCATCGATGCGCACTTGCAGAAGCTCTGCGCCTCGGCCGGGGTCCCGGTGCCGCTCGAGACCGGC
>CAIOKD010000022.1 GCA_903858835.1 uncultured Verrucomicrobiota bacterium | reverse complement strand
GCGCCCGGTGACCCTCGACTACGTCCGCTGGGCCCGGGAACATGTCCGGGTTCCCTGGTTCGCCATCGGCGGGATCCATCTGGGCACCGTGGACGCGGTCGTCGAGGCCGGGGCGAGATCCATCTGCGTCGTCAGCGCCATCCTCAATGCGCCGGATGTCGCCGCCGCCTGCCGCGAATTCCGACGCCGCCTGCCCGAGTGATCCGCGGCTGTCCGCCCGAGGGAGCCGCCTTTCTGCTCCCTTCGCCCGCCCGCTTGGTCCACCGTGCCCTCCATGAACCTGTTTGATCTTTCGGGCGAGGTGACGGTGGTGATCGGCGCGACCGGGGCCCTGGGCGGAGCCATGGCCCATGCGCTCGGCAGGGCCGGAGCTGTGGTGGCCGTGGTGGGGCGCAACGCCGACCGTGGACAGGCCTGCGTCCGATCCCTGGAGGAGCAGGGGGCCCGCGCGGCATTCTTCGCGGCGGACGCCATGAGTCGCGAGGACCTCCGTCGTGTGGAGAACGAGGTGGGTGAGCGCCTGGGCGTGCCTTCGATCCTGGTCAATGCCGCCGGCGGCAACGATCCCAAGGCGACCGTCACCGCCGATCTCCCGTTCGAAGCGATCGGCCTCGACGCTTGGCGCGGCAATTTTGATCTCAACCTGGTGGGCGGGGTGCTGTTGCCTTGTCAGGTCTTCGGACCGGGTTTCTGTGCCCGGCGCCGGGGCTCCGTGATCAATGTCGCCAGCGTTTCAGCGCACATCCCATTGTCGCGGGTCGTGAGCTATTCCGCGGCCAAGGCCGCGGTCCTGAGTCTCACCCAGGTCCTCGCGCGCGAGTGGGCCCCGAGCGGGGTTCGGGTCAATTCGATCACCCCGGGATTCTTCCCGGCCGAGCAGAACCGGCGTCTGCTCTTCAACGAGGACGGCAGCCCCACGGCGCGCGCCAAGGCGATCCTCGGCCACACGCCGATGGCGCGATTCGGCGTCGCCGACGAGTTGGGGGGTGCGGTCGTGTTCCTGGCGAGTTCCCGCGCGGCTGGATTCGTCACCGGGAGCGATGTGCGCGTGGATGGCGGCTTCCTGAGCCAGACCCTGTGAACGTCCCGGATCCATCGACTCGGCCCGCCTCCGTCCGGCGCTGGGTCCAGGGCCTCTGGGAGGCACCGGTGACGGATCGGGTCGCCGCCGAGGAGCCGCTCGAGATCCGGGTCGAGACCAAGAGCGTGAGCGTGACCCTGAGGACCCCGGGCCATGATGACGAACTGGCGGCCGGCTTCCTTGTGAGCGAGGGATTGCTCCGCCTCCGTGCCGATCTCCGGGCCATCCGGCCCTATCCGCGCAATGAGTCGGGCAACGTGGTCGATGTCTTCTTGGAGGACACCGCGACCTTCGACTTCGCCTCGCTGACACGGCACGTCTTCGCCTCCTCCAGTTGTGGACTCTGCGGCACCACGAGCATCGAGGCGCTGCGCCGTCGGTTTCCGCCGGTGACGGACCGATTCCGCGTCGCACCGGAGGTGCTGTTGGCCTTGCCCGCCCGGTTGCGGGCCGCCCAGGAGGGGTTTTCGGCGTCGGGTGGCCTGCATGCCGCGGCCCTGTTCGGTCCCGACGGCCGCCTGTGGGTGGTCCGCGAGGACGTGGGACGCCACAACGCTGTCGACAAGGTGATCGGGCGCCGGTTCCTCGACGGGGCCTTCCCGGTCGGGCCCTCGGTGCTCATGGTCAGCGGTCGAGTCTCGTTCGAGATCGTCCAGAAGGCCCTCGCCGCGGGCATCGCAATGATCGCCGCCGTCTCCGCTCCCTCGAGCCTAGCGGTCCAGTTCGCCGAGGAGTCGGGGCAGACCCTGGTCGGTTTCCTGCGCGAAGGGCGCTTCAACGTGTATGCCGGCCCGGAGCGCATCGGCGCCGACGGCGGTGCTTCGGATCAATAAAACACTCTTGTCCGGGGGGGCTTTGGTCTATGCTCGCCCCATGCGCAAGCGCCGGGAGGCCCGCGAACGAGCGGTTCAATTTCTGTTTCAGCACGACCTGAATCCTCCGGAGGATCTCGGGGCCGCCCTCGACCAGTTCTGGCATGCCCAGAGGATGAGCGACTTCCTCGATTCGAGGGGGCCCACCTGGGGCGAGCGGGTCGAGTTGCCTCCGCCGAGTGCCGACGAAAGCGCCACGCGTCTCTTCGCCGACCGACTCGTACGTGGGGTGCTTGAGCATCGAAACCAGCTCGATGACATCATTCGCAAGCACGCCAAGAACTGGGACCTGCACCGGATGGCGGCCGTCGACCGGAACGTGATGCGCCTGGCCATCCACGAGATGCTCCACCGCGATGACATCCCACCTGTGGTCAGCATCAACGAGGCGGTCGATGTCGCCAAAAAATTCTCCACCGCCGACAGCGGCAAGTTCGTGAACGGCATCCTCGACAAGGTGAAGGCCGAGCTCCATCGACCGGCCCGGACTGCCAAGGACGATGCTTCGTCCGATTCCCCGTGAAGCTGGCCGACCTCCACCTCCACACCCACTTCTCCGACGGGACCTATTCCCCGGAGGAACTGGCCACGCACGCCCGTGAGCAGGGGCTCGATGCGGTCGCCCTCACCGACCACGACAGCGTCGAGGGGTGCGAGCGCATGGGAGAGGCCTGCCGCAAGGAGGGCCTGGAGTTCATCCCGGGCGCCGAACTGACCGCCGAGGTCACCGGCCAGGAGGTTCATATCCTGGGCTACTGGATGGACCTCGAATCCGGGCGACTCCGTTCCGAGTTGCACCGCTTCCAAGGAGTCCGGCAGCGACGGTTGCGCGACATGGTCACCCGGCTCAACGAGAGCGGCGTGAACCTCAGCGAGTCATTGGTGCTGTCGCTCGCCAATTGCGAGGCCCGGGTCGCCTGCACGTCGCTCGCGCTCTCGTGCAGCAGGGGTTCGCTCGCGACCACGATCACGCGTTCGACCGTTTCCTCAAGCGTGGCCGCCCCGGATTCGTGCCCAAGTCCCGCATGAGTGCCGAGGAAGCCGTGGGACTCATCCGTGAGGCCGGAGGGGTCGCCGTGCTGGCCCACCCGGGTCTCTACCGCAACGATGGCCTGATCGGGAAGCTCAAGGACGCCGGCATCGACGGCCTGGAGTGTTGGCACACCCGTCACTCCCCGGAGGCGAGCGAGAACTACGCCCGAAAGGCCGCCGAGCTGGACCTCGTGGCCACCGGGGGCAGCGATTGCCACGGCATGGCCAAGGGCCAGCCGCTCATCGGCCGGGTGAAGCTGCCCTATCCCCAGGTCGAGGCGTTGAGGTCCCGACGTTCCCGCCACCGTTCCGAGTCTCCTTGATCCGAACCTGCCCGTCCCTCCGACCGATCCGCCATGGGATTCTTCGACAAACTCAAGTCGGCCTTCACCAAGACCGCCACCTCGCTGGCCCACGAGATCCAGCGCATCGTCACTCGTTCCCCCAAGCTGACGGCGCAGAGCGTCGAGGAACTCGAGGCCGCGCTCTTGGCGGCCGACCTCGGCCTGCCGATGACCCAGCAGATCCTTGCCGCGGTCCGCAAGGCGTTCGAGACCCAGGGCAAGTCGGGCCTCGATTTCGTGGACATCGCCATCGCCGAGGTGGAGCGCAGCCTCGGGTGCATGGATGCCTCCCTCAAGCCCCGGCCTGACGGAGTGACGGTGGTGTCGGTGGTGGGTGTCAATGGCACCGGCAAGACCACCACCTGCGCCAAGCTGGCCAAGCGCATGGACGAGCGGGGTGAAACGGCCATCCTCGCGGCCTGCGACACCTTCCGTGCGGCAGCCATCGAACAGTTGCAGCTCTGGGGTTCCCGGCTCGGCATTCCGGTCATCGCCGGGGCCTATCAAGCCGATCCTGCCGCCGTCGCCCATGATGCGGTGGTGGCCGCCCAGGCCCGCAATGCCCGTTGGCTCTTCATCGACACCGCCGGACGCCTGCACACCAAGCACAACCTGATGCAGGAGCTGCAGAAGGTGCACCGCGTGGTGGACCGCAAGTTGACCGGAGCTCCGCACGAGGTCCTGCTGGTGCTCGACGGTTCCACCGGTATGAATGCGATTGTCCAGGCCCGCGAGTTCCACAAGGCGGTCAAGCTGACCGGACTGGTGATCACCAAGCTCGACGGCACCAGCAAGGGCGGGGCGGTGGTGGCCATCCAGCGCGAGTTGGGCATTCCGGTGAAGTTCATCGGCGTCGGCGAGCAGGTCGACGATCTCCAGGCGTTCAACGCCCGCGAATTCGCGGAGGCGCTGTTCTCGGCCAAGGGCTGAACCTTTGCTCCAGGAGGCCGCATGACTCCCGACGAGCGATTCATGGCGCGGGCGCTGACCTTGGCCCGTCGGGCGTCCGGGCAGACCTCCCCTAATCCGAGGGTCGGAGCCGTCCTGGTCCGCGATGGCGAGGAGATCGGCCGGGGATGGCATAGGCGCGCCGGGCAGCCCCATGCGGAGATCGAGGCACTGGCCGATGCGGGCCGCCGCGGGCATTTCGTGTCCGGCGCGACGATCCACGTCACCCTCGAACCCTGTTGCACCCATGGGCGCACGCCTCCGTGCACCGATGCGCTGATCCGGGCGGGCGTATCCCGGGTGGTGGTGGGCGCCGTCGATCCCAATCCTCGGCATGCCGGTCATGGACTCGAATTGCTGCGGCAGGCGGGTCTGACGGTGGAGTCCGGCGTGCTGGAGGCGGAGTGCCGCCGCCTCAACGAGGCGTTCAACCATTGGATCGTCCACAAGACCCCCTGGGTCGTCGCCAAGTCGGCGATGACCCTCGACGGCAGGATCGCCACCGCGAGCGGTGAGTCGAAATGGATCACCGGTCCCGAATCGCGGGCCCATGCCCATCGATTGCGCCTGGAGGCCGATGCCATCTTGGTCGGGGTGGAGACGGTGCTGGCCGACGATCCCTCCCTCAGCGTGCGCGCCCAGCCGGGTTTCCGGCCGCCGGCCTGGTTCCCGGCCAAGCGGCGCATCGTCCTCGACACCCGCGGCCGTACGCCCCCGGGGTGTCGCCTGGTCTCCGACGAGGCACGCACCGACACGCGGATCGTGGTGGGTGAGTCGGCCCCACCGGAGCGGGTCGCCGCGCTGCGGGACCGGGTCTCCGTCCTGCAGGCCCCGGAGCGGGAGGGGCGCATCGACCTGCGGTGGTTGATGACCGAGTTGGGGTGCGAGGGGATCACGCACCTGCTGGTCGAGGGAGGAGGCACCGTGCTGGCGTCGTTCTTCGAGGCCGGCCTCGTGCACCGCACGGCATTCTTCTATGCCCCACGCATCCTCGGTGGGGACGAATCCCGGCGGGCCGTGGCGGGGCGGGGGTTCCGCTCGCTGGCCGAGGCACCCCGTCTTGTCGAAGTGGAATCCGAGCGTTTCGGTGAAGACCTCTTCATCACGGCACGCGTGGCCCGCGATCCCGGGACCTGAGCCCGGAGGATTCCGTTGGACGGCGGATGCCCGCCCCGCGGAAAGTCGGCGTCTGAAGGTCGGGAATGTCTCCGACCTTGCGCACACGTTCACCCCAAGCACCCCATGTTCACTGGATTGGTCGAAGAGACGGGCGTCATTCACCGGATCGAGCCCGGCGAGTCCTCCGTGCGCCTTTGGGTCGATGCTCGGGTCACGGCCCAGGGCGCCCGATTGGGCGACAGCATCGCCGTCAATGGATGCTGCCTGACCGTGGTGGCCAAGCGGACGTTCCGGCGGGGAGGGAAGCCCGGGACCCGCCTCGCCTTCGACCTGCTCCAGGAGACCTGGGACCGCACGAACCTATCGGCGGTGAAGCCCGGTTCCGCGATCAACCTCGAGCGCTCCCTGGCGGCCGGGGACCGTCTCGGCGGGCACTTCGTCACCGGGCACATCGATGGCACCGGCAAGATCCGTACCTGGGAGCGGCGTGGGCGGGACCATGTCCTGGAGATCACGGCCCCCGCGTCGATCTGCCGCTATGTCGTCTTCAAGGGATCGGTGGCAGTCGATGGGATCAGCCTCACGGTGGCCGGCGTGTTCCGTGGCGGGTTCCGCATCTGGATCATCCCCCACACCTTCGAGGTGACGGCCTTGCGCGAGCGTCAGGTGGGCGAGGTTGTGAACCTCGAGGCGGACATGCTGGGCAAGTACGTCGAACGATTCGTCCGGGCCCGCAAATGAAGCGCCTTCTTCGACCCCGGGCCCTGCGTCGTGGCGATGTCATCGGCTTGGTGGCACCGGCCGGTGCCCTCTGGCGGCCGGATCGGGTGGAGGCCTGCGTCCGTTACCTCGAGGGGCGGGGATACCGGGTGGAGGTCGGCGCCCATGCCCTGGGTCACGACGGTGCGTTCTCGGGCACGGATGACCAACGCCTGTCCGACCTCAACGGCATGCTCCGCGACCCGCGCATCCGGGCGATCCTGGCCCTGCGGGGAGGCTATGGAACGCCGCGACTGCTCGACCGGATCGACTACGCCGCGGTCCGGCGGGATCCCAAGATCCTCGTGGGCTACAGCGACATCACGGCGCTCCAGATGGCCCTCTTCCGCAGGACGGGCTTGGTGAGTTTCTCCGGGCCGCTCGGCGCGGTGGAGTTCGCCGGCACGCCGGACCCGGTGACCGAAGAGAGTTTCTGGCGCCTGGTCACCTCCCGGCGCACGCGCGG
>CAIOKD010000021.1 GCA_903858835.1 uncultured Verrucomicrobiota bacterium | reverse complement strand
CTCGGGTCACAGTCATGGTTCGGGTACTCGGTCGCGGTCGATGGAACACGAATGGTCGTTGGTTCGCGATTCGATGCGGGGTTGCGGGGTTCCGCGTATGTCTTTGATCGCCGCGTGGGTGGGTCATGGGACCAGGTTGCCAAACTGGACCCGGGTGTTTCATCGTGGCGGGAGTTTGGATTCAGCTCCGCCGTCGTGGGCGACATGATCATCGTCGGTGACCAATACTGCGGCGGTTGCGCGGGTGTCGAAGGCGGCAATGTCTATGTCTTCAACCGTCAGCCATCCGGAGAGTGGCGGAAGACTCAGACGCTCTCGGAGGTTGACGGTGGGGCGGGCTCAGGATTCGGTGCTCAGATTGCCACAGATGGGAGCGTGCTGTGCGTCGCCGCTCCGTGGGCACCTGTAAGCAGTGCGCCTCGAAGCGGTCGTGTGTTTATCTACGAGATCCAGCCCGATGGCACCTGGTCCAAGGTGCATGTGGCGACCCATCCAGATGGAACCACGCCTCATTCGGGGTTTGGATCAGGCGTTGCTTGTCTTGGCAACACGGTGTTGGCCGCCGCGGAATCACCCGATGGTCAGAGCCGAGCATTTGTGATCACGAAAGTTGCCGGGGCCTGGCGGTGCGGTGGTCGGCTCGAAGCGATCAGCGACTCGCCAGGAAGCGGCCTGGGGCGTGGCGGGTCCAAGTGCATGAGCCTGAGGCAATCGGGCGCTTGGCTGGGTGCGCCGAGCGACCGCGACAGTCGCGGGTCAGCGTACTTCTTCCCGATCGGGTGTAGTGCCCCAGCCGTGAATGACCAGCCTGTAGCTCAAGCCATTATCCCGGGTTCGACCGCGAGGTTCAGCATCGGTGTGTCCAACCAGGTCGATTCCTACCGCTGGCGCAAGGGCGACGTGAACCTTGTTGAGGGTGGTCGGGTAAGCGGCGTGGCTACGAGCGTGCTTGCCATCGCCAATGTTCAAGCATCTGACCAAGGCGAGTATGACTGCGTCGTTTCCAACGCCTGTGGTTCAGTCGCCAGTGCACACGCATCGTTGTCATGCAAGGCAACCGTGACGCAACAACCGCTTGGAGGTACCTATCTGGGAGGCCAGACGCTCGTCCTGGGTTCCCAGATCAGCACGGGTGGCACAACCTCGTACCGATGGAAGAAGGATGGTTCCAACGTGTTCAATGGCCCCATCTACTCCGGTGTGGCGACACCAGCTCTGACCATCAACGCCAACGACCCATCTCAATCCGGCGCGTATACGTTGTCGATCACGAACCCATGTGGCGTCACCACGACCGTGCCCGCAGTTGTCGAGATTCTCTGCCCCTCGGACTTCAACAACGACGGCGGCATCGACGGCCAGGACCTTTTCGAGTTCTTCGACGCATGGGCCGGCGGCTTGTCGAGCGCGGACCTGAACTTTGACGGCGGCACCGACGGAAGCGACGTGACGGCCTTCTTTGTTCGGTGGGAGAATGGGTGCTGATCCGGCCAGTGCTGGCCCTCGCTCGACGCCCATTGCCCTCCCGGCCGCCTCGCGAACACCCGGATGGCCGCCCGGGCAGGGCGGCTCCGTTTACTCCTGTGCGGGGACGGCGTGAAGGCAGCCCCCAAGGAGAACGACGAGATGAACCGAGCCCTGATCGCGTCAATCATCGCCGCCGCCGCGGCCGGCGTGGCCTTCGCACAGCCTGTTCAGTGGCGGGTGGAGGATGGGGGGAATGGTCATTGGTATGAGGTGGTGCTGGCGAGCAACCCATCTTGGGAGCCTGCGAGAGACTATTGCGTTCAGCGTGGAGGGCACCTCGTCACAGTCACATCCGAGGCGGAGCGGCTGTTTCTCGACGGCGCGATAGGATGGCGTATTCAGCACGCGCATGGGTGGATCGGCCTGTTTCAGGATCGCTCGGCATCCGATTATTCCGAGCCTGCCGGTGGATGGCGTTGGGTCACGGGGGAACCCCTGATTCGTTGGCCATTTGCGCCAGTGTGTTGCGAGGGCGTTGATAATGCTGGTGCTGGCG
>CAIOKD010000020.1 GCA_903858835.1 uncultured Verrucomicrobiota bacterium | reverse complement strand
GCCTTCAGTTTCAGGGCCACCGCCTCGATGGTGGAGACCCGATTGTGCAGGAAGTACACCTGCCCGCCCCGGTTCATCTCCCGCTGGATGGCGTCACGGATCACGCGCTCGTCGTAGTTCCCCACCAGGGTCTCCACAGGCAGTCGATCCTGCGGGGGCGTCTCGAGGGTGCTCAGGTCGCGGGCGCCGGTGAGGGCCAGGTAGAGCGTCCGCGGGATGGGCGTCGCGCTCAGGGTCAGCACGTCGACGGTCTGCCGCAGCAGCTTGAACCGTTCCTTGTGCTTCACCCCGAACTTCTGCTCCTCGTCCACGATCACCAACCCGAGGTCCTTGAAGACCATGTCGGCCGAGACGATGCGGTGGGTGCCGATGACGATGTCGACCGCGCCGACGGCCGCCGCCTCCATCACCGCCTTCTGCTGGCGGGCCGTGCGGAAGCGGCTCATCAACTCGATGCGCACCGGGTACTCCGCCATGCGCTCGCGGAAATGGTTGTAGTGCTGCTGGGCCAGCACGGTGGTGGGCACCAGCAGGGCCACCTGCTTGCCTCCCATCACGGCCTTGAAGGCGGCCCGGATGGCCACCTCGGTCTTGCCGAAACCGACGTCGCCGCAGATGAGGCGGTCCATCGGCTTGGGCTGTTCCATGTCGGCCTTGGCGGCGGCGATGGCCTTGACCTGGTCGGGGGTCTCCTCGAACTCGAAGCTCGCCTCGAATTCGCGCTGCCAGGGGGTGTCGGCCGTGAACGGATGGCCCGCTTGGGTGGCCCGCGCGGCCTGGACCGAGAGCAGGTCGGCCGCCAGGTCGCGCACCGACCGTTGGGCCTGTTCCTTCGCCTTGGTCCAGCGGGTGCCGCCGATGGTGCTGAGCTGCGGGCGCGCCTTGCCCGCCCCGACGTACTTGCTGACCAGGTGGGCCTCGGTGACCGGGACGTACAGCTTGGGCGCCTCATCATGCGCCGAACCCGGGGCGTATTCGATCACCAGGCACTCCTGCCCGCCGCCCGCAGCCCCGGCCTGCCTCGGCGGCAAGGTCTTGAGCCCCCGGTAGATGCCGATGCCGTGCTGGAGATGGACCACGAAGTCGCCCGGCTCGAAATCGGTGAAATCGACCTCGAAGGCGTTGCGCACCGACTGGGCGTGGTGGGACTTCAGCCGCCGCGGCCGCGACACCTTGTAGCGCCCGTAGATCTCCGCGTCGGACACCACCACCCGCCGCGCCATCTCGCACAGGAACCCGCGGGAGAGCGATCCGGTGAGCACCTCGGGCATGGCGGCGATTCCAGAGTCCCCCGCAGCGTCGTCGGAAATGCCGGGCAACAGTTCACGCCACAATTCCCCGAACCGCTGGCGTTCGCCGTCATTGTTGCAGAAGACCTGCAGGTGGTAGCCCTGACGCAGCCACCGCTGCATCTGCTGGAAGAACGTCCTCCGCTGTTCCTCGGCGACCTGGGCCGCGGGCAACGTCGCCCCGATGGGACGGAACGCGTCGAGCGATTCGAATCCCAGCCCGTCGTCCACGGGGACTGCAGCCGGGGGTGCCTCCTGCAGGGCGTCCTCCAGGCCCTCCTCCAGACGGACCCAGGCGACGCCCGAGTCCTGCGCCCGCAGTTGGAGCGCCTCCCACGGCTCATGGAACGGATCGCCCTCCCGCACCTGGGCGGCATGGTGTGCGGCCTGGAGGGACAGCGCCTCCGGCCCGCAGAGCACCACCACGGCATCGGAACCCCAGTGGGCGTCCAGCGCGGCGACCGGGGGCACGGCCGCACTGGGGTCCGCCTTGGAGGGACGCAGCAGGCTCAATTCACCGGCGGGCGGGACCACGCACGACTCGATGGCGTCGAGGCGGGTCTGACGGTGGGGATCGAATTCCCGGAGCGACTCGAGCTCGTCGCCGAAGAACTCGAGGCGGACGGGCCAGGGCCGGTGCAGGGGCCAGAGGTCCACGATGCCCCCGCGCCACGACAACTCCCCCTTGTGCGACACCTGCGCCTCGGGCTCGTAGCCCTGTGCCTCGAGCCACTCGATGAGGTCCAGGGGATTGACCGTCTCTCCCCGCACGAGGGTGCGAGTCCGGGCATCGAGGTCTTCCGGGGTGAAGGTGCGCTGCTGGACGGCGGTCACCGAGGTGACGACCAACGGACACGCCCGGGGACCCGCGGGCGCGCGGCGCAGGGCGATCAGGGTCTCGAGCCGCTCGCTGATGATGTCGGCATGGGGCAGTCG
>CAIOKD010000019.1 GCA_903858835.1 uncultured Verrucomicrobiota bacterium | reverse complement strand
AGTGGTTGGGTGCGCTGCCGTAGGGTCTCACCGGGCACCGGGAACAGAGGTTCCAGGACACGGGCCATTCCGGCTCCGGTCTCCCTCAAGCAACGGGAATGCCACCCTCGTTCAAGGCCCCATTTGAGGGGGCTTCAGCGGCAGAAATGATGGAAATTGACCCCCGGGTTTCCAACGGACCGTCGGGAGGGTGGTCAGGGTTGGTTCTTTTTGCTCAATCCGATGAAAAAGGGCATTCCGCCCGGGCCCATCGATCTTCAGGGCTTCGGAGTCAAGGAGGGCCCCAGCAGCAGCACGGTCCCCGAGATCACCACCCAACCGACCACATCCAGCCAGAGCCCATGGCGCATCATCGATTTGAGCGGGATGCATCCCGTGCCATAGGCCATGGCGTTGGGCCCCGTCGAAACGGGCAACAGGAAGCCCATCGAGCACCCCAGGCAGGTGGCCAGCGCCGGCTTCAGGGGATCCACGCCGGCCGCCTGCGCCACTGCGATGGCGATGGGCACCACCATGGTGGCCGAGGCCGTGTTGGTGGTGGTTTCACTGACAAGGATGCCGACGCCGGTGAAGAGCACCGTCAGTCCCACCACCGAATGGCTTTGGAAAACGGTGGCCAGGCCCGTGCCGATCCAGTGCGCCAAGCCGGTGGAGAACATCAATTCGCCGAGGGACATACCCCCGGCGAAGAGCAGGATGGTGCCCCAGTCGATCCCTGCCGCATCCTTCCACTCGAGAGTCAAGGAATCCCCATCGGACTCCGCGGGCAGGAAGAACAGCATCGAGGCGGCCAGCAGGCCCACGATGCTTTCCGGGATGCGGGCGTTGATCCAGGCGTAGGTCGGGCTGGCTGCTCCCTGGGGATCCAGGGCGGCGATGACGCCGGGCAGGATCCACAGGGCCACGGCCCCCGTGAACACCGCCACCACGTTCTTCTGACCCCGCGTCCAGCGCCCGAGGTTGGCGCGTTCGGTCTCCAGCCAATGGCGGTGGTTGCCCAGGGATTGGGCGGGGACCGGACAATGCCGGGCGAAGCGCCAGACCAGGAATCCGGCCAGGAGGATCGCCACGGGTAGGCCGAGGCGCATCCATTGGAAGAAGGTGATCGGGTATCCCAAGAGTCGCTCGATGGCTCCGATGCCGATGAGGTTCGGCGGGGTGCCGATGGGCGTGGCCAATCCGCCGACCGAGGCGGCGAATGCGGTGATCAGCATCAACCCGGAGGCGAACGGGGTGGCACGGAAGTTGGCCAACCCCTGACGGCTCCCCACTTCCGCGAGGATCGACAGCCCGATGGGCAGCATCATGGCGGTGGTGGCCGCGTTGGACACCCACATGGATATGAACGCCGTGATGCCCGCGAAGGCCGCGTACAATCTCCCGGGACTGGCGCCGACCCACGGGGTGGCCAGCAGCGTGAAGGCGAACCGTCGGTTCAACCCGTGCTTCAGCATCGCCTCGCCCATCATGAAGCTGCCGATGAACAGGAAGATGACCGGGTCGGCGAAGGGCTTGAAGACCTCGCGGGCCGAGCCCAGGCCGGCCAGCACGCAGAGCGCCGGGGCCAGAAGCGCCGTGGCCGCCAGCGGGATCGCCTCGGTCATCCATAGGGTCAGCGCCATGGCCACGATGGCGAAGAGGTGGCGCGCGGTCACCGGAAGCCCGGGCAGCGGGACGAACCACAACACCACGAGCACCGCCGGAGCCAGGTACCCGCCGATGCGTTTGCGCATACGTTCGAAGCGTTCCTCTGCCGGCGAAAGGCGGGCACTCAGGGCCAGGTCTTGGGGTGGATGAGGCATGGGCGTGGGATGGCCTGGGGTTTTTCTCCGGGGTGCCCCAGAGCAGGCCTGCAAGCGGCCGTCCCTGTCAACGCGGTGCGCCGAAGCAGTAGACGAAGCCGTCGTCGCAGCCGATGACGATGTGGCCGTCGACCACGGCAGGGGAACTCTGCACCGGTTGGCCCAGTTCGTAGTTCCAACGCTCCTTGCCGTCGACCAGCGAGATCACGTACAGGCGCCCGTCGTCGGAACCGACGATCACCCGGTCACCGGCCACCACCGGGGAACTCTCCACCTTGCCCCGGGTGTGGAAGGTCCAGACCGCTTTGCCGTCGGCCCGGTTGATGCAATGGAGACGTTTGTCTCGGCTGCCCACCAGCACGCGGTCCGCCATGACGGCTGGTGACGACATGAAGGGAAAGGCCCGGTCCCGGTACTTCCAGACGATCTTCCCGGCCTCGACATCCACGCAGAGGAGCTCGTTTTCGTAATGGCCCACATAGAGCAGGTTGCCGTCCATGGCACCCGAGGCCGCGATGTAGGCCCCGGCCTCGATCTCCCGCTGTTTTTTGCCCGCGACGACATCCACAACATGGACGAGGGCGTCGCAGCCGCCGAAGGCCGTGCGTCCCTTGGAGATGGCCGGTGAACCGTTGATGTAATTGCCCGTCTCATAGACCCAGTTCGATTTCCCCGTGATGGCGTCCAGGTTGTAGAGCTTGAAGTCGTAGCCCCCGACGATGACGTGGGCCGCGCCCGCGTCGGCACCCGCGATCCAGTTGGCGCTGCTCTTGATCTTGTCGTCGAAGCCCCGGCTCCACAGCTTGGTTCCGGTCTTCGCATCCAGCGCGAAGAAGTTGGTCAGCGTGTCGCCGATGAAGACCCGGCCATCGAGGACCAGGGGCGAGGCTTCCACCGGCCCACCGGTCCGGAAACTCCACCGAGGGCTGCCGTCTGCCAGGGACAGGCAGACGACGTTGGAATCGGCCGACCCGATGAACACGGCCCCATCGACGATGGCGGCCGTGGCGCTGACCGCGCCGCCCGTCTTGAACCGCCATTTCAGCACCGGCGCCTCCGGGATGCGGGCCGGGCTCACCCCGCTCTGGGCCGGGTCTCCGCGGAACATCGGCCAAGAGGTTGCCGTGGCGGCCTGGAGGCCACCCACGGCCAGGGCCAGGATCAGGAGGGTGGAACGGAGCATGCCTGTAGGTTCGGCCAATGCCCTGCGAAGGCAACCCTGCGGAGGGGTGGGCCGCCCTTGGATCCGCACCGTGGCCCATCTCGGAACACGGCCCTTCCTCGGGAGGCGGAAGGGGCCTACCGTGGGCGGGTCGCCATGGCGTCCGACCTCTTTCCCGACACGATCCTCATCCGGCCCGACATTTTGAGCCGACTCGATTTTCCTGCGCTCTTCGGCCGGCCGGGCCCGGTGGAACTCGAGCTCGGCGCGGGGGATGGTTCCTTCCTGCTGCAGTATTCGGCCGCCCATCCGGAGACCCTGTTCCTGGGAGTCGAGCGCCTGTTCGGTCGCCTTCGGAAGATCGACCGCAAGGGTCGTCGGCAGGGGCTCCAGAACCTCCGCGGCCTGCGGATGGAGGCGACCTACCTGATGGACTGGATGATCCCCCCCGCATCGCTGTCGGCCATCCATGTCTATTTTCCGGACCCGTGGCCCAAGAAGCGCCACCACCGACGCCGACTCATCAATCCCGCCTTCGCCGCGTTGGCCGCCAAGACCCTGATGCCCGGTGGACGTTTCCATTGCAGGACCGACGATGTCTCGTATTTCGAGCAGATGCTCGAGGTCTTCAACGGGGCCTCGGAGTGGTTCCTTGCGGGAAGCGAGCCCGAGGGATTGCTGGAGGTGAAGACCGACTTCGAGCGGCTGTTCAACGCCGAGGGAATCCCCACCCGGCACGCGACCTGGGTGCGGCGCTGATCCCGGAATTGCCCATGGATCCCGCTTCCCGTAGGGCCCTGCTGATCCGGAATCCGGCTTCCGCATCGGCCCGGGAGCAGGCCCTGCGATTGGAGCGGTTCGTCACCCGGTTGGCCGAGGGAGGGGTGTGCTGCGAGGTCCGGGTCACCGAACACCCCGGACACGCCCTGGAGTTGGCTCGCACCGCATCGGCCGGATTCGACTGCGTGATCGCCGCCGGTGGGGACGGCACGGTGCACGAAGTGGCCAGTGGGCTGATCGCCGGAGGATCCCTGGTGGCTCTGGCGGTGGCTCCCTTCGGTCGAGGCAACGATATCGCCCAGCTGATCGGGGTGTCGGGAGCCGATGCCCCCGACGATGAGGCGGCCATCCGGGCGATCCTGGAGCCTCGGCCGGTGACCCTCGACACGATCCGTGTGAGTGGGGGCGAGGGCGATCGGACCAACGGAGACGAATCTGACGGTCTATCCCGGCACCGGTCCGCCATGCGATCCTCTTCGGCGGAGTGGGGTTCGTGGGCGAGCTGCTCCGCAAGACCACGCCGGCCACCGTCCGCTGGTTCGGCCCGCGGTGGTGCTATTCCGCCGGGTTTTTCCGCGCGCTGTTCTCATTCCGGCCTCCGGTCTTGAGGGTCCGCTCGGAGCAGGGCGAAGCGGTGCTGCCCCACGCCGTGGTCGCCCTGGCCGGCAACGCGCCGTTCGCCGGCGGCGGCCTGATGCGCATCGGTCCCGGGGCTTCGATGACCGACGGCCTGATGGAGGTGACCCTGATCGAGGCGGTAGGTCGGCTGGAATTGGCTCTGCAATTCGTGCGCCTCTTGCGGGGCACCCATGTCCATCACCGGAAGGTCCGGTTCTTCCGCGGCCGGTGGTTGGAGGTGTCGGCCGATCCGGAGCAACCTCTGGCCTTCGATGGCGAACTCCTGGGCACCAGTCCGGTGCGGTTCGAGGTGGCTCCCCGATCCCTGACCCTGCTGACCGGGCCGGCCTCGCAGGTGTGACCCGGGAGGTCAGCGCTCCGGCAACCGGCTTCGGAACAGGTCGGTGACCTCCGCGGCGCCGGTATCGTTGAGGTGGTCGTCGTCGGTGTAGAAGAACCGGCGGCCCTCGGCGTAGCGCACCGATCCATCGTCCCGCCGGAACCGGGAGGCGCTGTCCACGATCCGCACCTTTGGGAATCGCTCCTGCATCCGCTGCAGGATCCGTTCGCTTTGCAGTCGGTATGATTCTCGCGCATCGGGACGGATGCGTGGCAGGGCCGCTCCATCGCCTCGTCGCCAGTGCACCCAGCCTCGTAGGTTTTCCTTCTCGCCGATCCGCAGCACGGGAACTTGAGTCACCAGAACAATCTGTCGCACCCAGGGGGAGACCTCTTCGAGGAAGGCCCCGAGGTCCCGTTCCAGGTCCTTGTCGGCCCAGGCGTCCCAGCGGTCGATGACGAAGAGCGTCTCCGGCTTCCACTCGCGCAGCCAACGT
>CAIOKD010000018.1 GCA_903858835.1 uncultured Verrucomicrobiota bacterium | reverse complement strand
CGAGCCAACTGACAGGCGAGGCCCTTACAATGACCTGGCGGCTACGGGGCCAGCTGCTGCGCAAGGCGGAGGAGGTTGGCGCGGCAAGGCCGAACCGCTCGATCGGCACTGCGTGATCACGGTCCGCGACCCACCGCGGCATCGATCCGAGCCCTGCATGTCAGGAGGAAAAACCATGAAACGGATCGCATCCGGCATGTTGATGATGGGCATCGGTACGGCCGGCTTTGCCCAGGACTGGCCAAGCCGCCCGATTCGCGTACTGGTCGGGTTCGCGCCCGGCGGCACGGCTGACCTCGCCGCGCGCCTGCCGGCCGAGGGCGTGTCCCGGGAACTCGGGCAGCCCGTGGTCATCGAAAACCGGCCAGGGGGCTCGGGTAGCGTGGCGATCGAGGCCCTGATACGCGGTGTTCCCGACGGCTACACCCTGGTCGTCGGGTCGGATTCGGCCTTCTACCAACCCGTCATCGATCCGAAGCTCCCCTATCGCGCGGAGCGGGACCTGATGCCGATCACCATCCTGGTGAGCCAGCCGATCGTGGTCGCCGTCCATCCTGCCCCGGGCTGGAAGAGCGTTGCCGACATGCTCAAGGCCGCACGGGCACAACCGGGCGAGGTGCCCTATGCGATCTCCTCGCCCACGGGTACCCAGGCCCTGGCTGGCCTGTTGTTCTTCCAGCTCGCCAAGGCCAGGTTGACCCCGGTGCCGTACAAGGGAGGCGGCCAGGCGATCACGGACCTCGTGGGCGGTCAGGTCCCGATCGGGGTGCTGGGGTCGAGCCCGGTGGTGCCGCAGGCGAACGCCGGGCGCATCCGGATCCTGGCGGTCACCTCGGCGAAGCGTTCCACCGCCTTGCCCGATGTGCCGACACTCGCGGAGGCGGGTTACCCGGAGATCGACATCACGCAGTGGTTCGGCGTGATGGGCAAGGCGGGAACGCCGTCGGGCGTCATCGACCGCCTCTCCCAGGCCTACAACCGGGCGCTGGGCGACCGGGTCCTGGTCAAGAGCCTGTTCAATGTCGCCACCGAGCCGGTCGGCGGCACGCCGGCCGAGATGGCCCAGCGCATGAAGGTGGAGTTGGCAGTGTGGGCTCGGGCTGCGAAGGACGTCGGGCTCGGTCGCCGCTGAGCACAGTCGCGATCGGTTCGGGCCCGCGTTCGCCCACCTGACCCGACAAGGTCGAATGCCCGGAACGGCGTTACCGCGCGCGGGTCACGGTCGCCGTCGTTCTCGCCGTGTGGTGGAACGCCGCGAATGCCCCGCCCAGGGCGCGACTCGCAAGCAAGGTACGGCGTCGTGGGACTGCTCCCCGACCGATGCAGGCGCAGGAGTACACGGTATCGAGCGGGGGCGTGCGCAATCGCGATGGCCAGCCACCGTGCACGTCGATGGCGAGCGGTATCAGTCGATGGTCGCCCGGGCTTCGCCGGCCACCTTTCGCCATGTTTCCAGTTCGCGCGCGATGAATGCGCCGAACTGATCCGGGGTATTGCCCACGATTTCACCACCCTCCGAGGCGAAGCGCTCCTGAAGGTCGGGCTGCCGGATGACACGGGTGATGTCTGCGTGCAGGCGCCCGATGATCGCGGGCGCGACACCTGCGGGCACCAACACGCCGTACCAGGTGTTCACCACGAAGTCCTTCAATCCGGACTCGACCACCGTGGGCAACCCTGGAAGCGCCGGAGAGCGTCGGGCGCCGGTCGTCGCCAGCGCCCGCAGTCGCCCCGACTTCAGGTGGGTCATCGCCGACGGTATCGTTCCGAAATACAGCGTGACCTGCCCGCCCAGCAGGTCGAGATAGGCCGGTGGTGCTCCGCGGTAGGGGACGTGAAGGATGCGCGTATTCGAGAGACTCTTGAACAGTTCCGTTGCCAGGTGCGCAGCCGATCCATTGCCCGGGGTCGCGTAACTCAGGGCATCGGGGCGCCGGCGCGCGAGGGCGATCAGTTGCGAGACGTTGGCGACCGGAAGCGACGGGTGGGTGACGATGACCAGCGGCGCTTCGAGCATCAGGGTCACGGGGGTGAAGTCCCGGAGCGGGTCGTACGAGAGCCGGGGATAGACAGCCGGGGCGACCGTGACGAACGACGAGACGCCGAGCACCAGGGTGTAGCCGTCAGGTGCCATCTTCGCAGCCAGACCCATGCCCAGCGTGCCGCCTCCTCCGGGACGATTGTCGATCACCACGGGCTGGCCCCAGTGGTCGGAGAGCTTCGGGGCGACCGCGCGGGCGATGAGATCGCCGCCTCCGCCCGGGAGTACGGGCAGCAGCCATCGCACCGGCTT
>CAIOKD010000017.1 GCA_903858835.1 uncultured Verrucomicrobiota bacterium | reverse complement strand
CTGGAGCAGCAGCGCAAGCAGCGCGCCGGCCAGAAGTTCACCACGCTGGTGATGCAGGAACGTTCCGAGCCCCGGCCCCGCGAGACCTACATCCATGTCCGGGGCGATTTCCTCACCCGAGGCAAGACGGTGACCCCGGGCACTCCCGAAGTCTTCCCGCCCCTGCCCCAGGGCCAACCGGCCAACCGGCTGGCACTGGCCCGGTGGCTGGTCGATCCCGCCAACCCGCTGACCGCGCGGGTCACCGTGAACCGGTTCTGGGAGCGTTGCTTTGGCACCGGCATCGTGAAGACCAGCGAGGATTTCGGGCGCCAGGGCGAGCTTCCCTCGCATCCGGAACTCCTCGACTGGCTCGCCACGGAGTTCGTCGCCAGCGGTTGGGACATCAAGGCGATGCAGAAGCTCCTCGTGATGTCCGCGACCTACCGCCAGAGCGCGGCGACCGACGCGACCCGCCTGGAGAAGGACTTCTACAACCGGCTCCTGTCCCGCGGTCCGCGCTTCCGCATGGATGCCGAGATGATCCGCGATCAGGCGTTGGCGGTCAGCGGCCTGCTCCACCACAAGGTCGGCGGTCCGAGCGTCCACCCGGTGCAGGTGCCCAACCTCTGGAAGGAGATCGGTTTCCTCCGGCCGGAGATCGGCATGGACGAATGGCCGGTGAGCGACGGCCCCGACCTGTACCGGCGCGCCCTCTACACCTTCTGGAGGCGCGTCTGCACCTACCCCACCTTCGCGACCTTCGACGCCCCGAGCCGTGAGGTCTGCGTCTCGCGGCGGCCCAGGACCAACACGCCATTGCAGGCGCTGGCCGGCCTCAATGAGCCGACGTTGCTCGAGGCGGCCCGGGTCTTCGGGCAGCGCATCCTGGCCGAGGGCGGGTCCGACGACGCCTCCCGCGTCGGGTACGCCTTCGCCCGCTGTGTGGGCCGCCCGCCGACGGCCTCCGAGCACCGCCGGCTCCTGGACTTCGTGAAGCAGCAGGAGCGGAGTTTCCGCTCCGATCCCAAGGCGGCGTCCGCGCTGGTCCAGGTGGGCTCCGCCCCGAGGCCGGCCGGCCTCGATGATCGCAGGCTGGCCGTCTGGATGACCGTGGCCAACGTGCTCCTCAACCTCGACGAGACCCTGACCAAGGGTTGAGTCACCGTCTGCCCAACTCCGCCGCTCCGTGATCAGCCGCCGATGCAGCTCATGGAGCGCTGCGGCTGGACGAAGTCGGCCTGACCGATGCGGTGTCCGGCCTCCTTGTGCCGCACGCGGTCCCGGAGGTGCGACGCCAGTTCGGCATCGGACCCGCCACCGCGGAGGAGCGGTCGAAGGTCGTGCTCATCGAGGCTGAAGAGGCAGGTTCTCAGCTTGCCGTCGGCGGTCAGGCGCAGCCGGTTGCAATGGCCGCAGAACGGCTCGCTGACCGGGGCGATGATCCCCACCTCGCCCCGGCCACCCGCCACGCGCCAGCGCCGGGCCGTTTCCGAAGGGTTGGCGGAAGAATCCACCGGCAGGAGTTCGAACCGCTCCCTCAGCCGGTGCAGGATCTCCCGGCCGGGAACCACCAGCTCCCGCTGCCAGGTCCGACTGGAGTCCAGGGGCATGAACTCGATGAACCGGAGGCTCAGGTCCTCGTCCACCGCGAATCTCACCAGGTCGTGGATCTCGTGGTCGTTCATCCCGCGGATCACCACCGCGTTCACCTTCACGGGGTGGAACCCGAGTTCCCTCGCCTGCCGAAGACCCTCGATCACCCCGGTCAGTCCGTCCCGGCCGGTCATCCGTCGGAAGTTCTCCCGGTCGAGGGAATCCATGCTGAAGCTCACCCGACGGAGCCCGGCTCGTCTCAGTTCTGCGGCGACCGGCGCGAAGAGTGCCCCGTTGGTCGTCATGGCCAGGTCCAGGACGCCGGGGATCGCGGCGATCGCCCCGACCAACTGCTCCACGCCCTTGCGCAGCAGCGGCTCGCCGCCGGTGATCCGGACCTTCTCGATCCCCAGTCCGACGGCGACCCGGACCACCCGGGTGATCTCCTCGAAGTCGAGGATCTCCGATCGGGGCTTCCACTGGCGGTGGATGGGCGTGGCGCCCTGCGACGACGGGTCGGCTCGCCTTAGGCCATCGAGGCGCGAGCGGTAGAAATCGGCGGCCTCCTCGGTCTCGGGCAGGCAGTAGAGGCAGCGGAAATTGCAGCGGTCGGTCACGCTGACCCTAAGGTCGCGCATCACCCGCCCGTGGGAGTCCTGCAACGGTCCGTGCACGGGTGCACTCTGGGCTCGCAACGACCCGGCTGCAACGGGGACGGGGACTCTCGTGAGCCGGTCGCCGGCTACTGCTTGGGCGAGCCGGCCTCGACCTTGGAGGAGCCGTCGGTGCCCACCTCCACCTTCAGCGGATAGGCGTTGGTGGCCGAGTTGGAAGCCGCCTTGGGTCGCACGCCCTCCTGCAGCAGTTGGGCGCCCTTCTTTTCGAACCCGTACAACCCGCGCCGGATGAAGTCCAACCGACGGGCGATGCTCAGCTCCTCTTTCAGCTTGCGCACCTGCTCCCGGAGGATGGCCAGGTCGTTGAATTTCTTCTCCAAGTCGGCCTTCTCTGCGATGAGCCGCTTCAGTTCCTTCTTCAGCGCCTCGCGGTCGCCCTCGCTCGCGGCGAGCTTCCGCTCGGTCGCCTTGATCTGGGTCTCGAGACTGCCGATCTGGCCGGTCAGCTCGCCCATCTTCTTCGTCAGGTCGTCCTTCTCGCCCTCCAGCCCGGAGATCTGACGGTCCCGGCGCTCGATCTCGGCCTTGGCCGCCTCGGCCGCCTTGGCCGCCTCGGCCGTGGTGCGGGTCAGCTCGCCCGACACGGCCACCCATTTGTTGGAGACGAGGTTTAGGTCCTCGATCCTCTGGCTCAGGTTGGTCTCGAGGTTCGCATTGACACGCACCTGCTCGGTGAGCCGTCCGGTGGTCGTCACCAGTTCGTTCGAGAGGGCGGCCCGTTGGCCTTCGAGGCTGATCCTCTGATCTTCGGCCTTGTGGGATTGGACATACCACCCGGCGCCGAGGCCCAGGCAGACCAGCACCAGCACCGCGGGAAGGAGGTTCGATTTCATGTTCGGGATTGTCGGGACGGGCGGGTGGATTTCCCCCCACCGCCGCATCAATAGACACCGAACCGCCCGGGACATTCAATCCCGGAGCGCCCGCCTTGCTTCGGGAGGCCTCCACTTTACCGTCGGGGCATGCTGATACCCGACCGCATGGGCGTGATGATCCTGGGGGAGGCCAGCCTGTTTCCGCAGGCGATGATGCCCCTGTTCATCTTCGAGCCGCGATACCGGGCGATGCTGGCCGACTCGCTGGAATCCCACCGGATGTTCTGCATGGCGATGCAGCGGATGGATGCGGTCCGGGAGTCCCCGGCCCGGATCGCCACGCTTGGGCTGGTCCGTGCCTCGGTCCAGAACCCGAACGGGACATCCAACCTGGTCCTCCAGGGCCTGATCCGGGTGCGTCTGGGGAAGATCGTCCAGACCCGGCCCTACCGGAAGCATCTCATCACCCCGGTGAAGGAGAGTCGGGATCGTTCCCCCGGGATCGAATCGCTTCTCCAACGCTGCCTCGAACTCGTGGAGGTCCGGCTACGTCAGGACCAGCCGGTGCCGCTCGATCTCATCCGGCAGCTGGCCGCCGGGGGGCAGCGGAACCCCAAGACCCGCGTCGAGGACTGCATCCAAGCCCTGGCCGCCATCCGGGAACCGGGACGCTTCGCCGATCTCATCGCCGCGCTCCTGCTCCCCAACCCGGTGGGTCGCCAGGTCATCCTGCAGACGGTCGATCCGGAGGAACGGCTCCAGCAACTGATGGTGTTCCTGATGGCCGAGCTGGACCAGGCGGATGCGGGTGGGGCGGACACGGGTGAGGGGGACGAATGAGCCACTCCGTCCCCGCAGCGTCCGGGCCCTGGGCCAAGTATGCCCATGTGGTCTCCATGGGCATTCAGAACACCCTGGTCTACCGCGCCAACTTCCTTTTCCGCGCGGCCTTCGGGCTGGTGCCCCTGACAGCGACGCTCTTCCTGTGGGAGGCGATCTATTCGGGCCGGCCGGCAGGCTCGGCCATCGGCGCCTATACGCTGGGGCAGATGGTGAGCTACTACCTGCTCGTGACGGTCATCGATGCGATCACGGCCGTGGCCGAGGACGACTGGCAGATCGCCGCCGACATCAAGGACGGCGCGGTGAGCCAATTCCTGCTCAAGCCGCTCGACTACCTGGCCTACCGTCTGTGCCTGTATCTGTCCGGGAGGGTCGTCTACACGGGTGTGGCCCTGATCCCGGTCGCCCTCTTCCTGTTCTTCCAGCGCGGGCATCTCGTGGGTCCGTCCGATCCCTGGTGTTGGGTGCTCGTGCCGATCTCGGTGTTCCTGGCGGGACTCCTGCAGTTCCTCATCGCCTACACCGTGGCCCTGCTGTCGTTCTGGGTCCTCGATGTCAGCACCTTCATCTTCATCCAGTTCGCCTTCGAGTACCTCGCCAGCGGTCACCTCTTCCCGCTCGACATCCTCCCGGACGCCCTGCACCGGCTCCTGCTCTGGTCTCCCTATCCCTACCTCCTGCACTTCCCGGCGGGCGTGTATCTGGGGCGCATCCGGGGCGACGACCTGTGGCGTGGATTCTGCATGCAGGCGGCTTGGGTGGTGGCCGCCTTCCTGATCGCGCGGTTCACCTGGTCGAGGGGCCTGCGCCAGTACACCGCCGTGGGCGGATGACCGTCCCTCCCGAAGACGATGCCCCACCGCATGAGCACCCTCCGCCGCTATCTCGGCATCCATGCCGCCTTGATGCGCTACTCGTTGATCCACGAGATGCAGTTCAAGGTGAACTTCCTGCTCTGGATCGTGGTCGAGGCGCTGTGGTTCGGCCTGCAGCTGGCCTTCATGGGCGTCCTCTACGGGCACACCGACCAGATCGCGGGATGGACCCGCTGGGAGGTCGTGCTGCTGGTCGGTTGCAACCAGTTCATCCAGCAGCTGTTCCACACCTTCTTCGTCACCAACCTCTCCAACCTGTCCGAGCTGATCCGCAAGGGCACTCTCGACCTCCTGCTGTTGCAGCCGGTGAACACCCGCTTCCTCATCTCGGTGAAGAAGTTCGAGATCGGCAACATCGCCAATGCCCTGATGGGCCTGGCGGTCGTCGCCTACGCGCTGGCCCAGCTCGACCGGGTACCCACCCCGGCCCAGTGGGTGGGCTTCGCGGTGGTCTGCCTGGCGGGCCTGAGCGTGCACTACTCGCTGATGTTCCTCTTGGCCTGCATCTCCTTCTGGACCGTCCGGGCCCAGGGCATTGTCTGGGGCTACTACAATCTCTTCAACATCGCCCGGCTGCCGGCCGAGGCCTTCCCGAAGGGAGTCTACCGGGCCGTCTTCACCTGGGTGTTGCCCATGCTCCTGGTGTCGAACGTGCCCGCGAAGCTCCTGGCTCAGCGCCTGGCCTCGCCCTGGGACTGGGTGTCGCTGCTGGCCATGGCCGTCGCCTGCTTCGTGGCCAGCGAACTCTTCTGGCGGTTCTCCCTCCGCCATTACACCAGCGCCAGCGCGTAGCGATCCGGCGGTTGACCTCCCCGGCGGCGGTCAGTGGGCGCCGCTCGAGGTCCGGGCCTTGGCGAAGCGGTAGTGGCTGACATGCCACTCGTTGCCGTCGCGGTAGTTCCACAGCTCGGCGCAGGCCATGAAGAAGACCCGCCAATAGACCCACCAGCGGGTCTCCTGGTCCACGCCGTAGGTCTCGGCCAGGATGCGACGGATCTCACCCTCGTGGGCGTCCATGTTCTCCAGCCACTGGTTGGCCGTGCGTCCGTAGTGACGGCCGTTCACCACCCAGTGGTCTTCCAGGCGCAGATCCTCGTTGAAGTACAGCAGAAGGTCGTCGCTGGGCATGATGCCGCCGGTGAAGAAATACCGAGCCATCCAGTCGCCGGGGCCCCGGGGGATGAAATGGTAGGCGTATTCTTTGTGGGTGAAGATGTGGACGAACAGGCGACCGTCCGGGCGCAGCCATCGGGCGATGTTCGCCAGGAGTCTGCGGTAGTTCTTCATGTGCTCGAACATTTCCACCGACACCACCCGGTCGAACTGACCGTCCCCGCTGGGCGGCTCGAAGTGGTTCATGTCGCAGGTGATGATCTTCAGGTTGCCCAGCCCTCGGCGCCGGGCCTCGCCCTCGATGTGCTCCCGTTGGGTGCGTGAATTCGAGACCCCGGTGATGCGGGAGTTCGGATAGCGAGCGGCCATCCAGAGCGAGAGGGATCCCCAACCGCAGCCCAGTTCCAGGATGTCCTGCCCGTCGGCCAGGCCCGCGCGCTCGCAGGTGAGTGCGAGCATGATCTCCTCGGCCTCTGCGAGGCTTTCCCGAAAGGTGTGGTAGTAGCAGCTCGAATACTTGAAGCGCGGCCCCAGGCACAGTTCATAGAACCGTGTCGGCACCTCGTAATGCTGCTCGTTGGCCGCGGCCGTCTCGATGGCGATGGGCGACTCCGACAAGTCCCGGACCAGCCGCATCCGGTGCGCCCGCTGGGCCTCGACGTCGCCGTGGGCGGCTTCCTCATCCAGGCGCTCCTTCAACAAACGACGGATGCCGAAACGGATCAGCGGATCGGGAAGGATGTCCGCCTCCAGCAGGCGGTCCAGCAGGCCGGGGCCGGAATCCTGAGGCGGCCGCGAAGCCTCGGCAGACGGGGGAAGCGAACTCATGACCGGCTCATCCATCGCCCAGATCGTGCGGGGGTCAACCCACCGTGCGGCGTTGGCGGGTCCGGGGAAGGCGGGGAAGGCGGGGTTGATGTCCTTGGGACAAAGCGTTACCTGTCCCTCATGTCGTTGCGTTGCATTGCTTTGGCCCTCGCCCTCCTGACATCGGCGGCCGCCGATGCGGCCCCCCGCGTCTCGCTCGTCCGTGTGGCCGGCGGAATGACCTCGCCCCTGTCCTACGTGGCCCTTCCCGATGGGCGGGCCCTGATCGTCGACCAGCCTGGCTTCGTGCGCCTGCTCGCAAAACCGGGCCAGTTGCGCGACACCCCCGTCCTCGACCTCACCTCCCGGCTCTCCACCCTCAACCATGGGGCCTTCGATGAGCGAGGCGTTCTGAGCTTGGCCCTGCATCCAAAGTTCCAGAAGAACCGCCGAGTGTTCATCGCCTACACCGCCCCGCGCAGGGCCTCCGCGCCGGCCGACGGGGATTGTACCCTGCGCATCTCCGAATTCACTGCTGGGGCGACCGAGCCCTTCGTCATCGACCCGGCCACCGAGAAGGTTCGTCTGGAGATCGACAAGCCCTACGCCAACCACAATGGCGGCCGCATGGCCTTCGGGCCGGATGGCCACCTGTACATCGGGGTGGGTGACGGCGGGAACGGCAATGACGAGGGCAAACGGCCCGACAGCGGCAACGGGCAGAACCTCGACACCCTTTTGGGCAAGATCCTGCGCATCGATGTCGAAACCCCGGAGGGCCATGGCATTCCCAAGGGCAATCCCTTCGCCGATGGCAAGAAGGCCCGGCCGGAGATCTGGGCTTATGGCATCCGCAATCCCTGGGGTCTGTCGTTCGACCGCGGGGGTGACCATGCCCTGTATTCGGCCGATGTCGGCCAGACGATGTGGGAGGAGGTCAACGTGATCCAGAAGGGGGGCAATCATGGGTGGCGGTTGCGCGAGGGATTCATCGGCTTCAATCCGAAGTCCCCCGAGAAGCCTCCGGTCGAGATCCCCCAGAAGGGGCTCTTGGGCGAGTCCTTCGTCGATCCGGTCGCCGTGTACAAGAATCGCAACGGATTCAAGAAGGACCCGGAGGCCTACGGCATCAGCGTCACCGGCGGGTTCGTCTACCGGGGCAAGGCCCTGACCGAATTGAAGGGCGACTACGTCTTCGGTGATTGGGGCCGCATCTGGGGGGTTCCTGGTGGAACCCTGCTGGTCGCCCGCCGGCCCAAGTCCGGGAAAGGCCAGTGGGCCGTCGAGCCCCTGGAGCTGGGCACCCCCTCCAAGGTGGCCTCCTACATCGTGGGTTTTGGCGAGGACAACGACGGAGAACTCTACGTCCTGACCAACGGCAACATCGGACTGACCCCCGGGAAGGGCGAGGTCTGGAAGATCGTTCCGGTCACTCCCTGATCCCGGGATCCAAAAGACGTCCGTCCCCGGGTCTCACCGAGGGGCTGCGGGAGCCGACCCCAAGGCCAAGATCACGGCCGTGAGGATCAGTGTTCCTCCGGCAGCCCGGGTCGCCAGGACTCCTGGCCCGGACTCCTTCCGCTCGGCGTTGCCGAACCAGGATCCGGCCCACCAGACCAGGGCCAGGCTCCACAATCCCCGGGTGCCGTAGACCACGTTCACTCCGGCGGCGTCGCGCCAGGCGGCGATGGTTCCCGTGATGAGCAACGCCTGGATGGCAGACAACGCCGTAGCCAGGCTGATCCAGCGCCAGGCCGCAGGAGGGGCGCCCAGCGACCGCAGGGCCTGCTGGAGGATGGGCAGGTCCTGCGTCTCGGGGCGGGCCCGGAAGCCCAGCAGCGGGAGCGCCAGCATCGATTCGAGCGCCAGCGCTGCGAACAGCAGCGACAGGAAGTTGAGGGTCCCGAATTTCGGGGCCCAGGTCTGGATCAGCACATCGGTCACGGCGAACGCCCCGGCGCATCCGAGGGCCAGCAAGGTCGTGGCGCCGACGCGCCGGCCGGGCCTCAGGTCCGTCCACCCGGTCACCACCACCCCGAGGCTGGTCAGGGCTGCCGCGGCCATCTGACCCTTGGACAGCGGCCACCCGAAGGCGAAGCGGGCGATCAGGGCCACGAACACTACCTTGACCCCGAGGAGCGGGGTGGCCACCGAGACATCCCCGACCCGGAGGGCCGCGACATTGAACAGGTGCCCCGCGACGAAGGTGGCTGCGGCGAGGAATGGGAGGTGCAGGAGGTTCCAGGGGATCGGCCGTGGATCGAGGGCCATCAGGGGCAAGAACAACACGCCGAGCGCCACGTTGTTCAGCCCCACCGCGTGGGAGAGTGTGGCTCCCTCGGCGAAGGCCCGTTTGAAGACCAAGGAACCCGCCGCGAAGGCGATCGCGGCGATCAGCGGGAGGATCAGGTGCATCGGGCCCACCCAACCTCCGCCACCGGCGTCCAAGTCTCAATCCCCATTCCTGCGCTTGGGGCTTCAAATCCGGCACGGCTCTTGACAGACTTCTACCGGCCGGTGAACGAACCCACTTCCAATGAACCCCACGTCGAGCACGGAGTCCGTGCGGCCCAGGGCTGGTTCGAGCTGGGCCTGCCGGCCGAGGCCGAGGCCGAGATCGTCCGGCTGCCCCGTTCGGCCCAGCGCCAGCCCGAGGTGCTGAAGTTGCGATTCCACGCGGCCCGTGCCTGCAGGCGCCACGGGGATGCGCTGCAGATCGCGCGGACCCTCATGGAGGTGGCGGAGGACGAGTTGTGGGGTTGGCTCTATCGGTCCCAGGCCCTGCACTGGCTCGGCCGGACCAGCGAGGCCCACGACCTGCTTCTGCCGCTCCAGCGGCGGTGGCCGAGGGCCTTCGAGATTCCCTACGACCTGGCCTGTTACTGCGCCCAAGCGGGTCGGATCACCGAGGCCAACGACTGGTATTCCCGGGCCGCCCGCCTCACCAAGCATCCGGCCGCCGTGAAGTCCATGGCCCTGGCCGATCCCGACCTCCAACCCCTCTGGCCCGAGATCCGGAGCGGCAAGCTGACCTAGGCCCCCGCCGCGATTCCCGACCTGTTTCTCCTCATTCCCGCATGACCCGACTGGTTTTGTTCGACATCGACGGCACCCTGATCCGCACCGGCGGTGCCGGGGTCCACGCCTTCGGCCGCACGGCCGAGCTGCTCTACGGGATTCCGGGCGTGGCGGAGCGGACCCACTTCCACGGTCGCACCGACACCGCCCTCGTGAAGGAATTCTTCCTGGGCAACGGCCTTCAGGGGCGCTCGTGGGATGTCCGCCACTTCCTCGACGCCTACGTCTTTCTGCTGGACCAACGCATGAAGGAGCACCCCGGCGAAGTATGCCCGGGAGTTCCGGAGTTCCTGAGATCGCTCCGGTCGCTGCCCGAGCCCCCCGCGCTGGGCCTCCTCACCGGCAACATCCAGCTAGGGGCCAGGATCAAGCTCGGGGCGCATGGCCTCTGGGGTGATTGGGCGTGCGGCGCCTTCGCCGACGACCACGAAGACCGCAACCAACTTGCCCGTATCGTCCGTGACCGGGCCTGTAGGCTGCTGGGCCGCCGACTGGAGGGACCCGAGATCCTGGTCATCGGCGACACCCACCGCGATGTCGAATGCGCACGGGCGATCGGGGCCCGCTCGCTCGGGGTCTGTACGGGTGGCGGATCGGCAGAAGAACTCCGATCGGCGGGAGCCACTCGGGTCGTCGATGATCTCCGGGGTTTTCCGGTCGAGTCCCTGTGCGTCGATCCGGCCTGATCCTCCCGTCCGTCGCCGGGCTTTCCTGAGCTCTTGTTGCGGTCCGCGCGCCGGTTTTCGTCAACACATGTGAACAAGTTTCGGAACGGCTCCGTCTTTTGTGTTTGACCCTTACAGCCGCTTTCTTTAGCTAAGCCGCTACATCCGTGATCGCTCGCCGCTGGGCCCACCTTGCTCGAGCGATTTTTTTGGTCCTTGGGGGCCTCAAATTTCCACGCGAATCGTGCCAAAGGCCAAATGCTAAAAGCCAAGACGTTTCTGGGGATCGACTTCGGGGCAGGGACTCTCAAGGTCGCTGAATTCGAACCGGCCGACGGCGGTGGTTTGCGACTCCTGCGCTTCGGGGTCCGCGCCCTCGGACTCCCAGGCTCCCAAGATGCCGCACGTGACGGAGTTCTCAAGAGGGCCCTCACCGAATTGTTGGCCGAGGGTGGTTTCGTCTCCCGTCAGGCCAACATCTCGGCCCCCGGCTACCAGGTCTTCTCCAAGTTCGTCAAACTGCCCCCGGTCGATGCCTCGAAGATCTCCCAGATCATCCAGTACGAGGCCCAGCAGAACGTCCCCTTCCCGCTGGCTGAAAGCGCCTGGGACCACCAGATCCTCGGGACCGCCGCCGATGGCGCCCGGGAGGTGCTCCTCGTGGCCATCAAGGCCGACGTGGTCGAGAAGCTTTTCGCTGTCGGCGAGTCCGTCGGCCTGAAGATGGAGGTGGTCGATGCCTCGATGTCGGCTTTGGCCAACGCCTTCCGTTACAATTACGGCGACGTTGAAGGCTGCAGCCTGCTGATCGACATCGGTGCCAAGACCAGCAACGTCCTCCTCTTCGAGGCCAACAAATTCTACGTCCGCACCGTCCCGGTCGGCGCGAACACCATCACCCAAGAATACTCCGCCGAATCGAAGGTTCCCTTCGCCGAGGCAGAGAAATTCAAGGTTTCCCAGGGATTTGTGAGCCTGGGTGGCGCCTACGAGGAACCCGATGACCCGAAGGTCGCCGCGGTGTCCAAGGTGGCCCGAAACGTTCTGACCCGCCTGCACATGCAGGTCAACCAGACGATCCAGTTCTACCGCACCCAGCAGGGCGGTTCGGCCCCCCAGCGCGTTTACCTGTGCGGCGGCGGGTCCATCATGGCATACTCAGCCGAGTTCTTCCAAGAGAAGCTCAACCTCCCTGTCGAGTACTTCAGCCCGTTCCGCAACGTCCAGATCGACCCATCGGTCAACGTCGAGGAACTCGAGCGGTCGGCCTCCTTCTTCGGCGAGGTCGTCGGTCTCGGCCTCCGCAACATCGCCGATTGCCCGGTCGAGCTCAATCTGCTGCCCAAGAGTTCCCGCACGCGCCAGGAGTTCAATGCCAAGAAGCCCTTCTTGGTGGCGGCCGCCTTTGTGGCCGCGGCGGGCGTCTGGGCTGCCGGACTGTTCTACGCCAAGGTCGCGACGGTGCGCCGTGAGGGTTTGGCGACGATCTCAGAGAAGGTCGAGCCCTTGGCCCGCGTCGAGACCTCCCTCAAGGCCGAGGAGGCCAAGCTGGCCGAGGTGCGCAAGCAGACCGACCAGCTGGGTGCCTGGCTCCATGAGCGGGCCTACTGGCCCGACATCCTTGCGGAGGTCCGACGGATCGTGAGGGCCACCGAGGTCGAATCGACGCAGAAGCTTGGCGTCCCTGTCGGTGTCTGGGTCGACACCTTCTATTCCACCGAGCCTCCCAAGCAGGAGGTGGCGGCTGCAGAGGAAGAGGGACCCAAGGTCATCACCATGAGCCGCGAGCTCATGATGCGTTACGGGTTGCTTCCCAAGACGGCGGCTCCCGCCGGCGAGGGTGCCGAGGGCGGCGGCGAGGGCGCTGCCGCGACCGGGGCCGCGGGTGGTGGGGGAGCCAAAGCCAAGGCTGCGAACACCAACGAGGTGTCGATCCTGACGCTCAACGTCCGTGCGGTGAACCTCCAGCGTGTCAAGCAGGAGGCCAACGGTGCGATCGCCTACGACCTCGAGAAAATGGCCAAGTCCAGTCCGCTCTTCGACGCCTCGGAGACCCAGCTTTCCGGCCAGCTCGAACAGGTCGAGGACTCCACTCCCACCTTCAGCTTCCCCCTGAAGGTCAAGCTCAAGCGCCCCATCAAGCTCTGATATGTCCTGGATCAAGCGCAATCTAGCCTTCGTCATCAGCCTGGCTGTGGCGGTGGCCCTGCTGATTGGCGGGGCGGTCTATCTGTTCTCGGCCCAGTCCGAGGCCGAGGCTGCAAGCGGCGAACTCGAGGCCAAGAAGAACGAATACGATACCCTCGTCAAACGTGAGCCGTACCCCAACGCCAAGAACATCGAGCTGGCCAAGGCCGAACAGGTCCGCGTCGCCCAGCTCAAGACCGAGTCCCTGGCCACCTTCTCGCAGTATCCGGCTTTCACCGCCCTCGACGACGCCTCGTTCAAGGCCCTTTTGGCCCGCACCGTCGGTGAACTGGAGCGTTCAGCTGAGCGCCGTGGCGTCAAGCTGCCTTCGGGTTCTGGATCCGGCTCAAAATACAATTTCACCTTCGATACTCAGCGCCGGGAGTTGCGCTTGGCCCCAAACACCCTGCAACCCCTTGCCCTGGCTCTGACCGACATCCGCGAGTTCACCGAGATCCTCTTCTCCTCCAAGATCCACTCGCTGGTGTCCATCAAGCGGACGGCCATCGGCACCAACGAAACCGCCGGCAGTGGAGACATCCTCTCCAAGAAGGTCGGAACCAACACCGTCGTCGCCGCCGGCATCCATCCCTACGAGGTGCAGTTCCAGTGCTTCAGCTCCGAGTTGGGCGAGGTGTTGAGCCGCTTCGTGGCGGCCTCCAACGCCTATGTTCTCAAGACCATCAACGTCGAGCGCCCGTCCGCCGACGGCGCCGAGGGGAGTGCCGAGACCGCCCAGCCAAACCCGGCCATGGGCATGATGGCCTTGATGAGCCGTTACGGGCTCCGCCCCGGCATGGGAACCATGCCGCCGGCCACGCAGCCCACCGCCAGCCCACCGGCAGCATCGGGCAAGGTGGGCGACATCGTTCTCGAGCAGAAGCCGATCAAGGTCACCCTGGGCTTCGAAGTGGTGCGATTGGCGCCCCCTCCGTCAGCGACCCAGGCTCCGAAGGCGACCCGCCGCTAGGCCGCAATTCCCGGAACCCATGGAATTCATCAAGAAACATTACGAGAAGCTGGTCCTGGGCGTGGTTCTCCTCGCCGTCGCCGGCTTGGCCATCTTCCTGGTCTTTGCGGTGTCGCAGGTCCGGTCCGATCTCGAGAGCGCGCTCCAGCAATTCGCCGGAGCCAAGCAGAAGCCGCTCGTACCGGAGAACCTGGAGACCAACCAGACCTCTCTCAAGAGGGTCACGGGCCGCACCGCCACGGTGCTTGCCGCGCCCGACCATTACACCTTCAATCCCATCACCTGGGCGCGGGCTGCTGGCGGTCGGCTTGAGCCGACCCGCCCTCGTCCCGACACCGGAGCTGCTGGATTGACCTACGTGGCCGCCCACGACCTCCTCCTGGAGATCGCCTTCGAGCAGGTGGCCGGAACTCCAGAGGCTCCCCGCTACCAGTTCTCCGTCCGCCGTGACTACGAAAAGACGGCCAATGCGCGGCGCGCCATGGTCGAGTCGGTGGCCGTCGGATCCGAGAACAAAGATCAGCTGTTTCGCCTCGTCGAAGTCCAGGGTCCGAAGGACGCACCGACCAATTTTGTCTGCGAACTGATCTCGACCCGGGAGACCTTCAATCTCTCCAAGGGCAAGACATTCCGTCGCACCCAGGGTTATGCCGCCGACCTCCGTTATGAGGCCGATCGGCGCGACTTCCCGCAAAAGCGGGTCGGCGATTCCATCACTCTCTCCGGCGCGGTCTACAAGATTGTTGCCATCGAGAAAGACGAACTAGTAGTGTCCGCGCCCAATTCCGTACGAACCACCGTGGCGAGGTAATCCCATAACCGGATCGTTGCATGCCCATTTCAGCCCAACCCGTGAAGAAACCCATGACGAAAGTCTCGAAGATCCTGAGTCTCGTCGCAGTCATTGCCGCGTTCGACGCCGCTTCCATTCGCGTCGCCGCGCAGGATGCCGGTGAGATCGCCGTACGGCGCGAAGAAAAAGCCATCGTCCTCCGCAAGACGTTGGAGGCCGCCGCCACCGCCTCCAAGCAGGGCGACCTGGTCTCGGCCGCCAAGTCCTACGAGGATGCCTGGAATCTGACCGAGGAATTGGGTTCGAGCGTCGAAAAGGAGCGCGCCATCACCATCGAGGGCTTCACCGCCACCCGGTTGGTACTCGCCCACAACGCCGCGAAGGCGGGCGACTACAAGGAGGCCGACCTGCAGGTCAAGCGACTCCTCAAGGTCGACCCCAACCATATCAAGGCCAAGAATTTCAAGCGCGAGAACGACCAGCGGCTCGCCAATCTCGTGGGCCGGGTTCCGTCCGAGGAGGCCTTGAGCCACGTGGGCCCGGACAAGACCAACAAGCTGACCGCGGCGATCGCCGTCCAGGACGGCAAGTTGGCCT
The DNA here is from genome assembly GCA_903858835.1 of uncultured Verrucomicrobiota bacterium. Taxonomy (GTDB): domain Bacteria; phylum Verrucomicrobiota; class Verrucomicrobiia; order Limisphaerales; family UBA9464; genus SXXZ01. The sequence continues at coordinate 1,882 of CAIOKD010000017.1, read as the reverse complement.
TCGAAATGGGTCACTTCGATCGCGCCGAGGCCAAGCTTCAAGAGGCCATCAAGCTCGACCCGGACAACGGGCCGGCCTATCAGTACCTCAACATCATCCGTGAGTCCAAGTACACCCGCGCCCACCGCGAGAAGCTCCTTACCGACAAGGACAAGCTCCTGGAGGTCGAACAGTACTGGGAACAGCCCCAATCGAAGCTCCCGATTTCCAATCCGTTCGCAAAGACCAACCGCGTCTTCACCGGTGCGGGTCGTCAGGCGATTTATCACAAACTGGACACCATCCGGATCAACGAGATCAAGTTCGACGGCCTCCCGTTGGGCGAAGTGGTGAAGTATCTGGACGAGCAGACCCGCCTCCGTGATCCGGAGAAGAAGGGCATCGCCTATGTGGTCAATTCTCAGGTCGACCAACCTCTCTCCGCACCTGGAATGGGTGGCATCGATCCAGCAACCGGGGCTCCTCAGCAGGCTCAACAAGCGGCCGAGCCGGTCGACCTCAACAACATCCCGGTTCGCATCAACCCGGCCCTCCGTGATCTGCGACTGGCGGATGTCCTCGAAATTGTGGTGAACGTCGCAGAGAAGCCCCTCAAATACTCCGTCGAAGAGTGGGGCATCATGTTCCGTCATCGGCTTCCCGAGGCCACCCAGCTCCATTCCCGCTGGTGGCGCGTCAATCCCAACACCTTCATGGAAGGTCTTGAAAGCGTCACCGGCATGACCCCGGCGGTCGCCCAAGGTGGCCAAGGTGGCCAGGGCGGCGGCGGTGGTGGCGGCGGCGGCGGCGCCGGTGGTCAGGGCGGTCAGGGCGGCGTATTCACCATTCCCCGGGTTGAAGTCAGTGGCATGGGCGGTGGCATGGGCGGTGGCATGGGCGGTGGTGGTGGCGGCGGCGGTGGCATGGGTGGTGGCATGGGTGGATCCGGCATCACCGGCGTCACGCGCACCAACCTCACGGCCAATGTCCAAGTGATGGTTCGTCAGTTCTTCATGGCCTGCGGTCTCAATTTCCCGATGACCATGATGCCCGGCATGGGCGGCATGGGCGGTGCCGGCGGCGGCATGGGTGGCATGGGCGGCGGCATGGGCATGGGTGGCATGGGCGGCGGCATGGGCATGGGTGGCATGGGTGGCGGCATGGGCATGGGTGGCATGGGTGGCGGTATGGGTATGGGTGGTGTCTATCCTCCCGGTGTCGCCCCATGGGAGCAGGACATGAAGGCCCTGTTCTTCAACGACCGCACCGGCATCCTCTTCGTCCGAGCCACGCTCTCCGACTTGGATGTCATCGAAAAGGCGATCCAGATCCTCAACGTGGCTCCGCCCCAGGTGGAGATCGAAGCGCGTTTCGCGGAGATCAACCAGACCGACAGCAAAGCGTTGGGCTTTGATTGGTTGTTGGGCAACACCCTGATCGGTGGCGGACGTCTGGGCCTCTCTGGTGGCAGCGCCCCGAGCTACACCGGCCAACCCTCGGCCGCCAACCCGGGCAGCATATCGCCTGTGGACGGTTCTCAAATCCTGCCCGGCGGCGTGTTCCCCGGCACCAGCGCGGCGGGTCTCGCAGCCCCTGGCGCAAACGACCAGTTGGTCACCTCCGGATTGCGGAACACCACGGCCGACAGCGGCAAGATCCCCGAGGTGTTCAGCCTCACGGGCATCCTCACCGATCCGCAGTTCAAGGTGGTCATCCGTGCTCTCGAGCAGCGGGATGGCGTCGACCTTCTCTCTGCACCGAAGGTCACCACCCTCAGCGGTCGTCAGGCCCACGTGGAGGTTTCCGACGTGCGGACCATTGCCACCGGACTCAACAATCAGGGTGGTGGTGGTGGCGGTGGCCAAGGCGGCGGCGGCATCGGCGGCGGAGCCGGCGGCGGGGT
>CAIOKD010000016.1 GCA_903858835.1 uncultured Verrucomicrobiota bacterium | reverse complement strand
GAGACCCCGAGAGTCTGCGCAACCTCGGCCGGCGACAGCAGTTCCGGAAGCCCGGAAGACGAGCCGGCATTCCCCGCCGGGGCCGGCACGCTGCCGATCACCGGCGGCGCGCCCGTGCCAAGATCGCGGGCAATCTGGGTACCCAGGGCGAATTGGGCTGCCAGTCCGGCGATCCCACCGCCGCCGGGCTGCTTGAGCGAGTCGGCCAACTGCAGCTTGACGTAGTCGTTGAGGTTGCCGATGGCCGCCATCGTCGAACGCTTGTCGATGGCGCCCTCGACCTCCGGCGGGACGCTCACGTTCTCGACGATGAAGCTGCCCAGCTCGATGCCGTACTTCTCGGTGAGGATCGGATTGAGGACCGGCAGCAGGGCCTCGCCCAATTCGGAGTAGCGGGCTGCCAGGTCGAGCACCGGCACCTTGGAACTGGCCAGTGCGTCGCTGAAGGCGCTGACGAAGCGCGAGCGCATGGTGTCCTGGAACTCGTCGATCCGGAAATGGTGGTCGGTGCCGGCGACGTCCTTGAGGAACACCGGCACGTTCACGATGCGGAAGTCATAGGTACCGAAGGCCCGCACCCGGACGATGCCGAAGTCGGGATCCCGCACCATGATGGGATTGCTCGTACCCCATTTGTTGCCCGTGAACAGCCGGGTGTTGACGAAGTAGACGTCGCACTTGAAGGGCGACTCGAAGTTGTACTTCCAGCCCAGCAGCGTGCTGAGGATGGGGATGTTCTCCGTCCGGAGGGTGTGCTTGCCGGGACCGAAGGTGTCGACGTACTGGCCGAGATAAACGAACTGGGCCTTCTGCGATTCGCGCACCAGCAACTGCGCGCCGTTCTTGATCTCCTTGTCCTGGTCCGGGAAACGCCAACTGAGGGTGTCTCGGGAGTCGTCCTCCCACTGGATGATCTCCAGGAATTGCGTCTTGAGGTAGTCGATGATGCCCATGGGTGGATTCTCCTTGGTTGGCGAACGATCCCCGGCAGGTCGCCGGTGACTGGAACCTTCTCCCAAGTGCGCCGGCCAAGGAACCGGAATCTGCCGCCCTCGTTTCCAACCGACCCAACGGATCACCGACAGAGAAACCTCCGACGGAGGAGGTGGGAGAACCTCCTGGACTCACGGTCCGCGACTCACTCCTCGGGACCGCGAGCCAAGAAGACCGTCGAGCCATGGACCTTTCCGGCGGCCACCTCGACCCGGTACGCGGCACCGGCCCGGAGGGGTTCGGCTCCGGCCTTGGAAGCCGGCTGGAGCCCCTCGGGCGGCTGCCCGTACAGGAAGCCCCGGGTCGTCGCCCCCTTGCCCTGCTTCTCGAGGCGCCAGACCACCCGACCAGCCGCCTCGGTCTTCTCGGGTGCCTTGTCAGACGGAGGAGTCTTGTCGGAGGAAAGTTCGGAAACCACCAGGGAACTCAACTCGTAGTCCTGATCGAGCCCCACCACCACCGGTAGAGCCGCGCCCGGCTCCGCCTGGCGCAGCGGACGGAAGGAGACGCTCACTTGAATAGCCTTGTGGCTGAACCAGTCGGTGAGGCGGTACATCGGCACCGCCACGCCCGCGGCGACCAGTAGGAGGATTCCCCAGGTTTTGCGATCCATGACGGGAGCAGACGTTCCCGACCCCGGGTCGCATTCGAGGGAATCCCGGAAATGCACTCCGTGACCTCCGGAGCGAGTGGACCGACGGGCCCCGACTGTGTTTCGATGCGTCGTCAGCCATGATTCCTGAACGCCTTCCGCTCCGCCCGACCCGCACCCGACGCGCCTTCACGCTCATCGAGTTGCTGGTGGTCATCGCCATCATCGCCATCCTGGCGGGGATGCTCCTGCCGGCCCTCTCCAAGGCCAAGGAGAGCGCCAAGCGGATCTCCTGCGTCAACAACCTCCGCCAGTTGAGCATCGCCACCGCGCTCTACACCGGCGAGAACCAGAGCCAGTACCCGGAGCGCAACACCGGCCCCCGCTGGTGCGAGCGGCTGTGGCCCACCTTCCGTTCGGTGCAGATCCTGGTCTGCCCCAGCGACGTGGGCTCCGGCGCCAAGAACAAGCCGGCCACGGCCGAGACCCGCACCAACCTCGTGGCCGACTCGGCCCCGCGCACCTACATCATCAACGGCTGGAACGACGTCCTGGAGCGCCAGATGACCAGCGCCGGCGAGACCTTCAACATGGGCTCGATCATGGGCAAGACCATCAATGACAGCGTGATCGTCGAACCGTCGGAGACCCTCGTGTACGGCGAGAAGCTCTACCCGATCGGCCACTTCTTCATGGACCTGCTCGAGGGCAACCTGGGCAACGACAACGAGGTGCTCAACCACGCCGTCCACAACAGCGCGGTGCGTTCGGACCGCGGCGGCTCCCCCAATGGCGGTTCCAACTTCGCCTTCGCCGACGGCTCCACGCGCTACCTGCGCTACCGGAAATCGCTTTCGCCCATCAACCTGTGGGCGATCACGCCCCAGTGGCGGACCAACACCATGAACTGAAGGTCGCCCTCAACGGCGATCACCGCGGCGGGTTTGGGGCTGCTCCTCGACGAAGCGCACGCGGATGCCCGGAGCTGGGCCCGACGAACCGGTGCCCGCGGGACGCCCGGAGAATGGCGCACTCGAGGTGGATTGACCCGCCCGCGACAGGAACAAGGCCGCCAGGGCCTGGGAACAACCCACGGCGAACAGCGCGGCGATCCATGGCCACCGCCCCCATCCCCGACCCCAGGCCGCCCAAAGGATTCCGGACAGAACGACCACCAGGTCTCCGGCAATCAATGCGGGAATGATCCAACCCGGGACGGTCGCCGACGTCGGGGCCCAGGGCGCCGCCGGCGTCGCGCTTGGGTGCACCGCAGGTCCGCCCGCATGGGAGTGAACGGGAGCGGAGGCCGGGGCCGATGGGGCGACGGACGGAGCCGTGGCCACCGGTGTCGGCGCGGGCACCGCGGTTTCCACCATGGGCTTCGGTTCGAACGGCGCGGGTGACAGCATCGATGCCGCCTCGGGACCGGTGACCGGAACCGAGGTCGCCATCGCCTCCGAAGCGAGCGGCGATGCGGGGTTCGAAGCGGTGGTCGGCACCGTCGTTGAAGCCTCGGGATTGGCGGGCACCGGTGACTCCGCCCCCTTCCACGAGGCCAGGCCGGGCGCCTTCACGTCCCCCCGGTCGGTCTCCTCCTGCAACAAACTGGCCAATCCGCGCCCCAGCGCTGGTTTCGACATACGCGGAGCAAATCGTTCGACCAGCCGGGCCCGGCTTCAACCAGTTTCCGCACGTTTTTCAACGCGGCTGATCCCCACCCGGGCGGATGCCCCATTGGAAGGGATCGGACTCGGACAGCAGCAGGGTGGCCTCGGCGGTGACATGGGCGCTGCCCGTGACCACCGGTAGGATCCGCCCGCGGGCCTGATCCTCCCATCGGTACTCCCCTTGGAAGGCGCTTCCCAGGATCCCCTCCTGGATCCAGCACCGGCCCTCGTCCAGTTTCCCATCGGCCGCCAGGCAGGCCAACTTGGCGCTGGTGCCGGTCCCGCAGGGAGAGCGGTCGTAGGCCTTGCCCGGACAGAGCACGAAATTGCGCGAGTGCCCACCGCTTCCCGGGGGACCGAACAGTTCCACGTGATCCACCTCAGGGAATCCCTGGGCATTGACGGCCTGACGGATCCGCCAAGCCACGTCGGTCAGGGCCTCCACCTCGCGGAGGCTCAACTCCCAGGCAGGCGACTGGACCAGGAAGAACCAATTGCCGCCCCAGGCGACATCCCCGGTGACGGGCCCCAGCCCGGGCACCTGCACCGTGACCGAGGCCCGGTGGCGGTAGGAGGCCACATTGGCCACCGAGACCGTGCCGTCCGGATGCAGGGTTGCCGAGACCGGGCCGACCGGGGTGTCGATGCGATGGATGCCGGGTTGCACACGACCGAGGTGGGCCAGGGTGACCATCAGTCCGATGGTCCCATGCCCGCACATGCCCAGCGCCCCCACGTTGTTGAAGAAGATCACCCCGAACTCGCACCCGGGAGCATGGGGCGGAACCAGCAGGGCGCCGACCAGCACATCGGAACCCCGGGGCTCGTTGACCACCGCCGAGCGGAACCGGTCGAAGTCGGCAGTGAACCGCTGCACCCGCTCCGTGAGCGGACCGTTGCCCAGGTCGGGTCCACCCGAGATCACCACGCGGGTGGGTTCACCGGCAGTGTGGGAATCGACCACCTGGATTCGCTGATCATGGGCCATGGCGCGGAGCATTCCACCGCCCTCCGGTCGGCTCGTCTTGGATGGCCGAACGGGCCGTGCGGCAAGTTGGGCACAGTCAGCCCGCCTTTCGAACCAGATGCCGGAACAGCAGGTGGAGCGCCTGTTGGCCGGTGGTGAACTTGAAGGTCTCGCGATCGAAACGGTTGAGCTTCTGGATCGCCTCGGTCCCGTCCGGACCGGCCAGGGCCATCCAGACCGTGCCCACCGGCTTGTCCGGGGTGCCGCCCGACGGCCCGGCGATCCCCGTCACCGACAGCGCCCAATCGGCACCGGACGCCGCCCGGGCTCCCTCGGCCATCTGCCGTGCCACGGCCTCGCTGACCGCCCCGAACTCGCGCAGCGTCTCCTCACGGACACCCAGGGTGCGGGCCTTGGCGGCATTGGCGTAGGTCACGTAGCCCGCCAGGAACACCGCCGAGGCCCCTGGAATATTCGTGATGCGGTGGGCGAGATGTCCCCCGGTGCAGCTCTCGGCCAAGGCCAGCGTCTGGCCCCGCCGGGTCAATTCACGGACCAAGACACCCTCGAGCACCTCATCCTGCTCCCCAAAGACTGCATCCCCCGCGAGGCGCCGGGTGATAGCCTCGGCCTCGGCCACCATCGCGGCCGCATCGGAGCCCCGGGCCACGAAGCGCACATCCACCTCGCCGACCCGGGCGCAGAACCCCAGATCCATCCCGGCGTCGGTCAAGTGGCGGAGCGGTTCCGAGATGAGCTCCTCCATGTTGGACTCGCCGATGCCGGCGGTCTTGAGGGTCCGGCAGACGAAGGCCGAGGCCTGCGGGAACTGCCGGGTGATCCAAGGCAGGATCTCCTCGTCGAACATCGGGCGCAGTTCCCGGGGAGGCCCCGGCAGCATGACCAACCAGGAGCGCTGCCCGCCGGGACGGAACGGGTTCGGCGCGGCTTCCATCCTCAGGCCCGGTGCCGTGCCCTGTCGATTGGGCACCACGGTGGCCCCCTGCGGCACCATCGCCTCGACACGGGTGCGCGGCGGCACCGGACGCCCGCGCGACACGAAGAAGGACCGGATGGATTCGCTCACGGCCGCGTCGAACATCAGCGGTCGCCCCAGCAGCTCGGCGATGCGTTCGCGAGTGATGTCATCGCAGGTGGGCCCGAGCCCGCCCGTGGTGATGACGAGGTCGGCCCGGCTCAACCCCTCGCGCACCGCCCTTTGGATGTCCTCGCCCCGGTCCGAGACCAAGACCTGGCGCGTCACCGCGTAGCCGGCCTGCGTCAGGCGCGAGCACAACCACTGCTGATGGGTGTTCAGGATGCGCCCCAGCAGCAATTCGGAACCGGTGTTGATGATCTCGATCGTCACGCCCCCGATGGTGCCTCGAAACCGGCCGAAGGCCAACGCGGGGCGCATCCCGACCCGCGGGTCCCGCCGGTTCAGCTCATCAGCGCGATGCGTCCCCAGATGGGCTTCAGGTCGTCGTCGGCGAGGGCCATGGTCCGGAACTCGATCGGGTCGCCGAACTCGAGTGCCCTTCGAAACCGCAGCCAGGCCTCCTCCTCGCGGCCCATCCGGGCCAGGTAGCAGGCGAGGTTGTAGTGGAGGATGGGCTCGGCCGGAAACCGCTCGAGGGCGGGCTCCAGCAGTCCGAAGGCCTCGGGAATGGATCCTCCGGTGTGCCGCCGTGCGGCGTAGGATCGGTGGATCCAACTCTCCACGGCCTCCGGATAGCGGGACCACTGGGCATTGGCCACGGTCCACGCGTCGTCCCAACGGCGCAGGGCCGTGCAGGCCGACCACCGCAGGGTGAGAATCTCCATCCGATGGCTGTACCCGTCGGGAAGCCGGTCCAATTCGGCCAGGGCCTCGACCGGATCTCCCAGCATCAGCCACCCCTCGGCCGCCTGCTGGTGATGCCGGTGGGGGAGCGGAATCGGGGCGCTGGCAGGAGATTTCACGAGCAGGGTGGAACGCCGTTCAATCGATGAAGGCGAACTCGTTGGCCGCCAGCAGTACCTGGGCGTATTGCTCCCACGGGGGCAGCGGCTTCGGCAGAACCTGGGACGGTTTCTTGCCCGGAGACTTCTCGTTGCCGGACGTGACCTCGGCGACGGGGGACTCCGACGTTCGCGCGGCCGGAGCTTGGCGGAGAAAATCGCGGGCGGCGGCCAGTTCGCGCCGCGAGGGAGCCCGTTGGTAGACGAGGGCGTACAGGCGCTTCACCCGGGCGTCTCCCTCGAGGGATTTCACGTCGGGCCGCTCGAGGATGGCCCGGGCCTGGTCGGCCACGAAGGCGCTGTTCAACCAGAAGAGCGCCTGTTGGGGCACGCTCGTCTGGAATCGCCCCGACGACGACGTGTCCGGGCTAGCGAAGTCGAAGGACCGCAAGATTCCCGGCAGGTTCTGGCGATCGATGAAGCCGTAGAGCGTGCGCCGCGGCGCCGGTTTCTCGGTGTCGTAGATGGCGACGGCCAGGCCGCCCACCTTCGGATCCAGGTTGCCGCACACGGCCAGCAATCCATCGCGCATCGCCTCGAAGTCGGTCCGCTTGCGGTTCATCCGCCAGAAAAGGGTGTTGCCCGGATCGACTGCGCGGGCCTTGTCCAGGGCCTTGCGCGAAAGCCCGGCCGCCTCGGGATCGCTGGCCTGACGGTAGGTCGCCGAGAGGACCATCTCACGGTGGAGCGCCTTCATCGACCAACCCTGATGGATCCATTGGAGCGCCAGGTAATCGAGCAGTTCCGGGTGGCTCGGCGGATCGGTGCGCACTCCGAAATCGCTGGGGGTCTTCACCAGTGGCGTTCCGAAATGACGCATCCACACCCGATTGACCATGACACGGGCGGTCAGCGGATTGTCGGGCGAGGCCACGGACCGGGCGAACTCCAACCGACCGCTGCCCTGGGTGAAAGGTTTCCTTGCGGGGCCGGCCACCACCGCCAACTGCTGCCTCGGTACCTTGGGCCCATGGTTGCCGGGATTGCCCCGCTTGAAGATCACCGGGTCGTTGATCGAGGCATTATCGATCATGGCCATCGCCCGCAAGGGAGCCCCGGGATGGGTCGCATCAAGTTCGTCCAGCTTGCGCTTCAGGGCCCGGCTCTTCTGCGCGACGGGCGTGTCGAAGAACCGGTCGATGTGGGCGAGTGCGCCCTGGATGGGGGAATCGGCCGCATACAGCACCTGGCGCAACCCCTCCGCCGCGGCGTCGGGCAGGGCCTTGGGCTCCGGTTTGCCTTCCTTGCGGGCCTGCGCCACAGAGTGGGTCCATTCGGAGTCGATCTGCTGGAACAATCGACCATAACGCGCGGCCAGATGGGTCAGGTTCGTGGGCGACCATCCCTTCAAGTCGGCCACCAACCGAGCGTTGAGGGCCTGTCCCTGCCAGCGGCCAGCGGCGACCTCCTCGGCGATCTTCGGGGCCCGTGCCGCGAATTCGTTGGTGCCCAGCGACGCCCAGGCGATCCACGGGGCGAACACCGGATGCGGGGCTTTCTTCAATGCCTCGAGCCGCCCCTTCCAGGCGGAAACCAGGCCAGGGTCGAGGCTCCGCTGACGGGCGAGGCTTTCCTGGGCGCCACCCTCCAGGGACATGCCCTCCTGGGCGGTCAGAAGGTAGTCGCCGATCCTCGATCGCAGCTTTTGGATCACCAGGGCCGTCTGCTCGGCGCGATAGTCGTCGAGTTCCTTCCGACGTTTGGCCAATTCCTTGTCGTAGTCGGCCGCCTGGACCCGATCGGGGTTCTCACCGACCAGCGGCTTCGGATCGGGTTCGTGGCTGTTGGAGAAGAGGCCGTAGAGCGAATAGTAATCGGCTGTGGGGATGGGATCGAACTTGTGGTCGTGGCATCGGGCACACTGGACCGTGAGCCCCATGAGGCCGCGGGTGGTCACATCGATCCGGTCGTCGATGATGTCCGGCTGGTTGTTGAGAAACCGCCGCCCGAGGGTCAGGAACCCCATGGCGGCCAACGGCTTCCGGTCGGTCTCGGTGGCCACCTGGTCGCCGGCGAGTTGCTCGATGAGGAACCGGTCGTAGGGCAGGTCCCGATTGATCGCCTCGACGACCCAGTCGCGGTAGGTGTGGCTGTAGGGGTAGCGGCGTTCCTCCTCGAACACGTACCCCTTGCTGTCGGCGTAGCGGGCCACGTCCAGCCAATGCCGGCCCCAGCGCTCCCCGTAGGCGGTCGAGGCGAGCAGCCGATCCACCACACGCGCGTAGGCGTGCGCGGAGCGGTCCTTGAGGAAGGAGTCCATCTCCTCGGGCGTCGGAGGCAGGCCGGTCAGGTCATGGGTCACCCGGCGGAGGAGGGTGCGGCGATCGGCCTCCGGAGTCGGGGTCAGGCCCTTGGCTTCCAGGGCGGCCAGCACGAACGCATCCATGCCCGTGCGGGGCCAGGCGGCGTTTCGGAGCGCGGGCTTGGCTGGCATGCGCGGCGGCTGGAAGGCCCAGTGGCGGGCGGCCGGATCGGGCTTGGCGGGCGTCGGCTCACCGGTCCGAGGATCCGAGGCCCCGGCACGGACCCAGGCCTCCAGATCGGCAATCTGTTCGGGCTTGAGCGCGCCCCCCTTCGGAGGCATGGCCTTCACGTCGGCCGCCGTCCCCTTCACGACCTGAATCAGCAGGCTCGACTCGGGCTTGCCGGGGACGATCGAGGGGGATCCGGATGCCCCACCCTTTTCCCACCCCGCCTTGGCATCGAGCCGCAGCCCCCCTTTGATCGATTCGGACTGGGCGCTATGGCACTCGTAGCAGCGCTCCACCAGCACCGGTCGGATGCGATTCTCGAAGAACTCGACCGAAGCGGGGTCGGCCGCGACGAGCCCGAGGGTGGGCAGCGCCATCGGGACGATCCATCGCATCAGGGTCGAAGGCCAGTTCTTGGGTCGCATCATGGAAGAGGTCCTGACCAAGACTTGCCGGCGGAACCCCAATGTCAAAACGGACTTCCGCATCCGCGTATTCAGCCGAGAGGTAAAAACGATTGGCCCCGCGAGGCTCGTGACGGCCATCTTCGGCTCCATGATGCGCGGTTTGCTTGTGTTCGGCTGGCTAGGAATGCTGATCGGTTGGGCGCAGGTCGGCGATTCGCGGAGTCCCGATCCCCAAGGCCCTCCACCGCTCTGGGGTACTTCGGCTCGGCTGGAACGGATCCGCGCCCTGATCCCCCGTCTCGATGCCCTCTACGAGGCCCACGCCATCTCCAACCATGTCCCGGGACATGTGTGGGGCCTGGTCGTCGATGGTCGCCTGCTGCACGTCCGCGCCTCCGGGCTGGCCCGGGTCGAGCCAGCGCAGGCCGTCACTCCGGACACCCGCTTCCGGATCGCTTCGATGTCCAAGAGCCTCACGGCCGCGGCCGTCCTGCAATTACGCGATCAGGGAAAACTCTCGCTGGAGGACCCGCTGTCCAAGCACCTGCCGGAATTCCGCAACGTCCGTACGGCGACTCCGGATTCGCCTCCCCTCACCCTGCGTCACCTGCTGCGCATGTCGGGCGGCTTCCCGCAGGACGATCCCTGGGGCGACCGCAAGCTCTCCGAGACCGACGCCCAGCTCGACGCCCTGGTGGCCCGCGGACTGACCCCTGCCTCACCCACAGGCACCCGTTGGGAATACAGCAACCTCGGATACGCCGTCCTGGGTCGAGTCATCACCCGCGTGGCCCGAGAACCCTACCAGGCCTACATCACCCGCCGAATCCTCAAGCCCCTGGGCATGACGAACTCGGTGTACGCGTGGGACAAGGTCCCCGCCGATCGACTTGCCCTGGGATATCGATGGGAGGACGAGCAGTGGAAACCGGAGCCAATGCTCCATGACGGCAGTTGGAGGGCCATGGGCGGCCT
>CAIOKD010000015.1 GCA_903858835.1 uncultured Verrucomicrobiota bacterium | reverse complement strand
TACACGTTGCCGGTGGCCTCGCCCAGGACATCCCGCGGAGTGCCGCAGGCATCCCACCAACCGGTGATGCCGTTGTTGCAGACCCGCACCAGCGCCACGCCATTCTCGACGGCCCGGAAGACCGCGCTGGCGGTGTGTTGCCACTGGGCCGCGCTCTCGGCGAACCAGCCGTCGTTGGTGATGCCCAGGATGAAATCGACCTCGGGTCCGACATGGTCGCGGATGCCGTGCGGGAAGACGTCCTCGAAGCAGATCACCGGGGCGGCGGTGGCGCCGCCGCTGAGACGGAAGGTCCAGGGACGGTCGCCGCTCTCGAATCCGTCGCCGATGGGGGTGACCCATTTCAGGAACGGCAGCCAGCGGGCCAGGGGCACGTATTCGCCGAAGGGCACCAGCCGTCGCTTCCAATACGCCGGTGGCATGGAACCGTCTCCACGCCGCAGGAAGGCCGCATTGTAGCGGGCCAGGCCCGGGCGGGCCCCGGCAGCGCCTTCGCCCTCGCGCGCCACCGCATCATCGGCCCCGAGGATCCAGTCGGGCCCATCCTTGCCGATCAACGCGACCATGCGGGCGTAATTGGTCTCGGAGAGGCCGAAGGTCCCCTCGGGCCAGACCAGCACCGCGGGCTCCAGGGCCATCGCCTGGCGGGACAGGTCCTCGATCTTGGTGAAGGTGCGGCCTTGCTCGTCCGGATCCCATTGGAGGGTCTGCGGCACCGAGGGCTGGACCAGGGCGAGCCGGACCGTCTTCGGGTCGGCTTGGCGCTCCAGGCGACGGTAGCCCATGATCTCCCAGAATCCCCAGCCCATGACCAGCAGCGTGACCATCAGGGGCAGGCGCGCCTCGGCGGTCCAGCTCCAGCGCGATTCGGGGCGCAAGCCCATGCTGAGGAACGCCCCGCCCAGGGCCAGACTGCTCCAGCACACCACGAAGGACACGCCGTACACCCCGGTGACGCTCGCGAGCTGGATCAGGGGCAGTTGCCGCCACTGGCTCACGCCCAGCGGGGCCCAGGGAAACCCGGTCAGCAGGTGCGAGCGCAGGTATTCGAGCGCCACCCAGGCCAGGGCCAGGGTCATCAGGCGCGAGGCGCGCACGGCCCACGGACGCTGGGCGTAGGCCCGGGCGCCGGCGAGCCAGGCGGACCCGCTGCCCACCGGCGGATCGGAGTCCTCGGGCGCGGCCTCCCGGGAATCGCCGCCCTCGAGCAGGAGTCCCAGGCGGATCCAGAGCGCCGGGAACAGCGCGCAGTAGGCGCTCAGGGCCCACCAGCCGGCCTCGGCCCCGATGGGGAAGGGGATGTGCCGCATCCAGCGCAGGAGGACCAGGAAGTGGACGAGGCCCGCGATGTAGCCGTAGCGGCAGCCCTCGGCCCCGCGCAGGCCGCAGGCCCCGAACCAGAGGAGCGCCGGGGCCACCCAGGCCAATCCGGCCCAGCCCGGGGTGGGATGGGCCAGAGCACCCGCCAGCCCCGCCATCACGGCCAGCGGATAGCGCAGCGTCTCGCGGTTGATCCAAGCCCTTGGCACCCGGCCAGCCTACGCCCATCCGGGCTCCTGCGGCGAGGAACCCTTTTGGCTCCTGGCGGCCCGTATGGGGAGGGCACGGGGGACAGCCGCCGGGATTGGCTTCCCGCAGGATCACGATCATCGTGCACGGGAGCGGGAGCCTCGCGACCGCCGCACGACCCGATGACCGAATCCCGTGAACGACGACTCCTGCTGCTCCTGGCGGCGGTGCAGTTCACGCATGTGCTCGATTTCATGGTGATGCTGCCGCTGGGCCCGCAGTTGATGCGGGAACTCCGGATCGGCCCGGTGGGGTTCAGCACGCTGCTGGGATGCTACTCGGTGGCCTCGGGCCTGGCCGGATTCTTCGGTGGCACCTTCATCGACCGCTTCGAACGGCGTCGATTGCTGGTGCTGACCTACCTCGGGTTCATCCTGGGGACCCTCGGCTGCGCGTTGTCGCACACGGCGCCGATGCTGGCGGTGGCCCGCTCGGTCTGCGGCGTGTTCGGGGGTCTCTGTGGGTCCATGGTCATGACGGTGGCCTCGGACCTGGTGCCTCCGCAGCGGCGCGCGGCAGGACTGGGCCTGGTGACCACCTCGTTCTCGGTCGCGGCGGCCTTCGGGGTGCCCCTCGGGCTCGCCCTGGCCCATCGGTTCGATTGGGAGGCCCCCTTCTGGGGCGTGGCCCTGTTCTCGGCGATCCTCTGCGGGCTGATCTGGATGAACCTGCCCCCACTGCGGGAGCATCTGCATCCCGAGGCCCGCTTCGGTCTGGCCCCCATCCTGGAGGTCGTTCGTGACGCGAATGCGCGCCGCGCCCTGGCCTTCTACGGGGTGCTCGTCTTCGCCCATTTCACCATCATCCCCATGCTCGCACCCCACCTCATCGGGAATGTGCACCTGCCGGAGGGACGGTTGTTCCTGGTGTACCTCGTGGGCGGCGTCTTGAGCTTCTTCACCACGCCGCGCATCGGTCGGTGGGCCGACGACCTGGGGCGGGTCCGCGTCTATGGTGCCCTGGTCGGATTCGCCCTCCTGATCACCCTGGGCATCACTCATGCCCGGCCCATGCCGCTGTATTTGCTGGTGCCACTGGTGGGGTCGTTCTTCGTGTTCGCCAGCGGGCGGTTCGTCCCGGCCCAGGCCATCCTCAGCCTGGCGGTGCCGCCGCGACGGCGGGGTTCGTTCCTGAGCCTCTGCAGTTGCGTGCGCGACATCATGGCGGGATTGACCACCGCGGTCGGCGGCTGGCTGGTGGTGAAGACCCCCACGGGCGAGATCCTAGGCTACGACCGGCTCGGCTGGATCGCGGTCGTCTCGGGCGTCTTCAGCCTGTGGTTGGCCATGCGGGTGTTGGATGTCGAGCACCCGAAGTCGGCGGTCACCGATCAGCTGAAACGCTCCAGCGGATGACCTGCGAGGAAGGCCGCGGCGTCCATGCGGCGACCGCCCTCGGGCTGCAGCAGTCGCAGCTCAAGCGCCCCGGTGCCGCAGGCCACCACCAGGCGTCCTTTTCCAGCGTCGAGCCGTTCCCCGGGCCGACCGGCACCCTCGCACGGGACGGCGTCGTGGATCTTCACCAGCCGGGTCTTCCCGCCGCCCTCCGCATGGCAGAAGGCTCCCGGCCAAGGAGTGAAGGCGCGGATGCGCCGCCATAGTTCCGCGGCGGGGCGATCCCAGACCACGCGGCCGTCCTCCTTGGTGATCTTGCGCGCGAGGCTCACGCCTTCCGGGGGCTGCGGTCGTGGTGGCAGCCGGCCCGCGAGGTACTCGGGCAAGGAGCGGACCAGCAGGTCGCCGCCGAGGTCGGCCAGGCGGTCGTGGAGCGTCTGACCGGTGTCGTCGTCGCGGATCGGGGTGATGGCCGTGGTGACGATGGGGCCGGTGTCGAGGCCCGCGTCCATCCGCATGAGGGTGACCCCGGTCTCGGCCAGGCCGTCGGCGAGGGCCCATTGGATGGGGGCCGCCCCGCGATAGGCCGGCAAGAGCGAGGTGTGCACGTTGAGGCAGCCGTGCCGCGGGATGTCGAGCAGCGCCTGGGGCAGGAGTTGGCCGTAGGCGGCGACCACGAGGAGGTCGGGCGAGAGCGAGCGCAGGCGATCGAGGAATCCGGGATCGCGGGCCTTGGCCGGCTGGTCCACCGGGATGCCCGCCTCGAGGGCGGCCTGCTTCACCGGGGTCGGTTGGAGTGCAAGGTCCCGTCCCTTGGGCCGGTCGGGCTGGCTCACCGCCAGCACCACCGACCATCGAGGGTCGGCCGCCAGGCGTCGCAGCACCGTGGCGGCGAGGTCGGCGGTTCCCATGAAGACCACTCGGGGTGATTCGGACATCGGTGGCGAGGATCGGGAAGCCCCGCCGGACCCGCAAGGGTCGGCCTAGGCCAGGATTGCCCGGATCGGTTCCGCCGCGACGACGCCCGTCAGCTTCTGGTCGAGGCCGCCGTGGAAGAAGGCCAGTCGCTCAGGGTCCAGGCCCATGAGGTGCAGGATGGTGGCGTGCAGGTCGCGCAGGTGATGTCTGTCGACCACGGCGGCCTCGCCCACCTCGTCGGTCTCGCCGTGGCTGATGCCGGGCTTCACGCCCCCGCCGGCCAGCCAATAGGTGAACCCCTTGGGATTGTGGTCGCGCCCGCCCGGCTTGCCTCCGGTGTTGAAGGTCTCCGACACGGGCATCCGGCCGAATTCGCCGCCCCAGACCACCAGCGTCTCGTCGAGCAGCCCCCGCTGTTCGAGGTCGGCCAGGAGGGCCGCGATGGGTCGATCGACCTCGGGGCAGTGCAGTTTCAAGTTCTCCTCGATGCCATGGTGGCCGTCCCAGGTGTTCTGTCCGCCGGCCGCACCGCCGCCGGAGTAGATCTGCACGAAGCGCACGCCCCGCTCGACCAGGCGACGGGCCGTCAGGCATTGGCGACCGAAGGGGGCCGGACCCTGGGCCAGCGGATGCCAGGTGGGCTTGGGTTCGTGGATGCCGTAGGCCTCGAGCGTCTGCGGATCTTCCTGCGACAGGTCGAGGGCCTCGGGGGCCGAGGCCTGGAGGCGGAAGGCCAGTTCGTAGCTGGCGATGCGCGCGGCCAGGTCGGTCGCTTCCGGATGCAGCCGCTGGTGCCGGGCGTTGAGCGACTGGATGAATTCGATCTCCCGGCGCTGGTGTTCCCTATCGGAACCGGCGGGCGGTTTCAGGTTCAGGATCGGTTCGCCCGAGGTGCGAAGCACCGTGCCCTGGTGGACCCCGGGCATGTACCCGCTGGACCAGTTGGGGGCCCCGGTCGTCGGGCCCCCGCGGGGATCGAGCATCACCACATAGCCCGGCAGGTTCTGGTTCACCGTCCCCAGCCCGTAGCTGAGCCATGCCCCGAGCGACGGGTGCCCTTGGAGGATGCGGCCGGTGTTCATCTGCAGCACCGCGCTGCCGTGGGCGAAGGAGTCGCTATAGAGCGACTTCACCACCGCCAGCTTGTCCATGTGCCGAGAAATGTGGGGAAAGGCGTCGGAGCACCACAGCCCGGATTGGCCATGCTGACGGAAGGTGCGCCGGCTGGCCTGGAGCACCGCGCGCGTCTTGGTGTTGCGGCGGAACTCGTTGTCGATGGTCTGCCCATCCCGGCGCTGCAATTCGGGCTTGTAGTCGAAGAGGTCCACCTGCGAGGGCCCTCCGAACATGAAGAGGAAGATGACCGACTTGGCCCGGGTGGGCCGGTGCGGCGGGCGTGGCTCCAGCGCGGCCCCGGCCTGGGCTCCCGAGGTGCCTCCGGCCTTGCGCCTGAAGAACCCGTCGGCCTCCAACATCGAGGTCAATGCCAGGCCGGCGAAACCCGCGCCCATCTCCCAGAGGAATTGGCGGCGGGGTTGGAAGGGCGCGTTCGGGTTCATTCGGAGCAGAGCACCTCGTTCACGTTGAGCAGCCCGCGGCAGAGACGGATCAACGCCTTTCGCCCGGGAGCGGTGCCGGGCTCCGGGCCCGCGGGGAACTTCGCATCATCGAGGAGGCGTTGTGCCGCTCGACGTTCGGAAGCGCTGGGCGGGCGCTGGAGGGCCAGCAGGAAGGCCCGAGTGACCTGGGCTTCGCGATCCGGTCCGGCCTCGCGGGCGACGCGGTCGGCGAAGGCCCCGGCCTGGTCCTGCATCCACGGGTCGTTGAGGAGCATCAGGGCCTGCGGCGCCACCGTGGTGCTGGGGCGCTGACCGGTGGGCACGGTGCCGGTGGTGCCGTCGAAGCATTCCAGCAGCGGCACCCGCAGCGCCCGCTTCACGACCAGGTAGACGCTCCTGCGGTCCTGTTCTTCCCGCGGGCTGTCCTGCCAACCCTTGCCGGCCGAATCCTGCGTGGTGTGCACCTCGTGGGGCAGCGTGGGGAACACGCTGGGACCCCCTCGGGCGGGGTTGAGTCGGCCGCTGATGGCCAGCACCGAATCGCGGATGGCCTCGGCCTCGAGCCGGCGCAGGTTCTGTCGCCACAGCAGACGGTTGTCTTCATCGATGCGGCGGGCGCGGGCCGAGTCGGCATGCGACGACATCCGGTAGGCGCGGCTGGTCATGATCCTCCGATGCAGCGCCTTGAGGCTCCAGCCATGCGCCACCAGTTCCGAGGCCAGATGGTCCAGCAGTTCCGGATGACTCGGCGGCAGGCCGGTGACACCGAAGTCGTCGGGCGTGGGAACCAATCCCGTGCCGAAATGATGCTGCCAGATGCGGTTGGCCATGACCCTTGCCGTCAGCGGGTTGTGCCGGTCGCCGATCCACTCGGCCAGTTGGCGTCGTCGTCCGGTGGAGGCCGCGTTCGTGGGACGCCCGGGAACCGGTGGGGCCGCCCGCCCGAAGATCGCAGGAAAGGCCGGGGCCACCTCGGCACCGGGAGTGCGGACATCCCCGCGCAGGAGGATGCGGGTGGGCCGCGGTGCCGGTCCGTTCTCCGCGACGGCGAGGGCGACGCCGAAGGGCGGCGGCTCCGATTCGGCCCGCTTCCACTCGGCCTCGGCGGCGGTCTTCGCGCCGGGGTCGATCGCCCGGTCGACCCGTTGTCGCAGACCGGCCAGGCGGGCCTGGCGTTCTGCCTGCCAGCGGGACCATTCCGTGTCGGTCGCCAGAGGCCGGGTGATCTTCCCGGTGCCCCGCCCGCCGCCGCCGGTGTGCTGCCGTCCGTAGCCGTCGATGTTCCTGAAGAATCCGAGCATCGAGTAGTAGTCGGCCTGGGAAATGGGATCGAATTTGTGGTCGTGGCAGCGGGCGCAACCGATCGTCAACCCGAGGAAGGCGGTGCCGGTGGTGTTGAGGATGTCGTCGAGGTCGTCGAACTCCGCGGCGGCCGTGTCGTCGGGTTCATCGTCCCAGACATGCAGGCGGTGGAACCCGGTGGCGATGAGGCAGGCACGCCATTCCGGGGCCAGGGTCGGGTCGGAGCGGAGCGCGCCCTCGGCCCATTCGTCGCCAGCGATCTGTTCCCGCAGGAAGCGGTCGTAGGGCTTGTCGGCGTTGAAGCTGTCGATGACGTAGTCGCGGTAGCGCCACGCATGCGGCTTCGGCCCGTCGCGCTCGTAGCCGTTGCTTTCGGCGTAGCGCACCAGGTCCAGCCAGTGGCGGCCCCAGCGTTCTCCGTAATGGGGTGATTCGAGCAGGCGGTCGATGAGCGCGCCCCAAGCCGCCTCGGTCGGATGCCGTTCGAACTCGGCGACGGCCTCGGGCGTCGGAGGCAGCCCCCAGAGGTCGAGGTGGGCGCGCCGCACCTGCTCTCGGGGCGTGGCCGGAGGATTGGGTGCGAGCCCGCGTTCGCGCAGGCGGATCTGCAGGAGATGATCGATGGCTGGCACCCCAGGGGGCACCGCCGGGGCGCGGACCGGCCGGAACGCCCAATGCGAGCGGTCGGCCTCGGTCAGGGCGAAGGGTCGGGGCCTCAGGGCGGGACTCTTGTCGGCCGCCCGAAGCACGCTTCCCGGGCCGAGGACCAGCAACAGCAGGGCCGCGACAAGGATGGAAAGGCTGCGACGCATTGGTGCAGGGAAGGTTTCAGGAACCTAGGGACATCCGCGGTCGCGGTCGAGTGTCTAGGAGGCGCCTAGGGGCCCACGGTCACCAGGGCAGGCGGTGGTGCCGCCAAGGGATCGGCTCCGCGCGTTCCGGGTCCCAGTCCGCGGTCAGCCAACCGCCATCCTTCAGGGCCTGCGCCCCGGTCGGTGACGGACAGAGGCGCACCCGGAAATCCTCCCACGCCCGCGCTCGATGAAGTGCCGACGAGTAGCGCCGGAGCGTCGAGCCCAACCCTCGGATCTCGGGCATGCCGGCCAGGGCGCGTGCCAGGCCGGCGATGGCGGGCGAATGCAGGTGTCCGATGAGCGTGGCCTCCCACTGCGGCAAGCGACGACGGACCTCGGGCAGAGCGGCGAGGAAGGGCAGGGCGGTGGGATCGTGGCAAAAGAGCAGGATCCGCTGGTCCGGGCCCACCGAGTCCACGGCGGCGGCGATCTCGGCGAGGACCCGGCGGCGTTCGGATTCCCAGAGCGGGGTCTCCGCAGGCAGGAGTTCCTTCTCGAAGGCCGGCAAGGCCACGAGGGTCGAGGGGATCCCGATCAGTCGATGCCGACCGAGGTCGCGCTGCCACCAGGCGGGGATGGACAACCGCGAGCCCAGGCGTTGCCAGCTCTCGAAGCGGGGTCCGCCCACGCCGCCGAACAGGCTGTGCTTGCCCAGTTCGTGGTCGCCGGCCACGGCCAGCAGGCGGTCCCCGTAGGCGGCACGCAGGGTGCGGAGGCAACGCTCGGCGCTGTCGCAGCAGGCATCATCGGAGAGGCCCACGAAGGCGGAGTCGACCGAGTAGTCGCCGTTGGCGACCACCAGGTCGGGGTCGGGATTGAGGGCCAGGATGCGGTCCAGCTTGTCGTTGTGGGCGAGGGGATCGGCCAGCCAGAAGCCCCGACGCCAGGCGGCCGCCAGCGCCCGTTGCAGTGGATTGCGGATGGCCCGCGACTCGTAGCCCCGGCGGGCCTGCTCGGCCGGCCCGGCCCAGTGCGGATCGCTGACCACCAGGAGTCTCATGGCAGGTCGTGCGGCGGGTCGGGACTCGATCGGTCCGGCACCGGTTCAGCCGACCATCCAGTCGACGATGGCCTTCTGCGTATGCAGGCGGTTCTCGGCCTCCCGGAAGATCGTCTCGGCATGGGCCTCGAGGGTCTCCTCGGTGATCTCCTTGCCGCGGTAGGCCGGCAGGCAATGCATCACCAGGGCTCCCGGCCGGGCCCGGCGGACCAACGCCTCGTTGATCTGGTAGCCGGCCAGGTCCTTCAGACGCTGGGCGCCCTCGGCCTCCTTGCCCATCGAGACCCAGACATCGGTGTAGAGCAGGTCGGCGCCGTCGGCGGCCGCGGCCAGATCTTCAGTGCAGTGGATGGATCCACCGGCGCGGCGGATCAGGTCGGCCTCCGGTTGATAGGCCTTCGGGGCGGCGATGCGCAGCTCGAAGCCGAGGCGTGCCGCGGCCCAGACCCAACTGGCGGGCACGTTGCAGGCCCCGTCGCCCACGAAGGTCACCACCTTGCCCTCGATCGATTGGCCGCGCTCCTCCTCGAAGGTGAAGATGTCGGTCAGGATCTGGCAGGGGTGCTCGGCGTCGGTCAACGCGTTGACCGTGGGGATCCCGGAGAAGCGGGCGAAATCCTCGACATCCTGCTGGGCGAAGGTGCGGATGACCGCGCCGTGGATCATGCGCCCGAGGACCCGTGCGGTGTCGCGAATGGGCTCGCCGCGGCCCAACTGGATGTCGCCCGCGTTGAGGAAGAGCACCTCGGCGCCCAGCTCGCGCAGGCCCACCTCGAAGCTGACGCGGGTGCGCGTCGAGCTCTTGCTGAAGATCAACGCCCAGGTCTGGCCGGACAGCGGTCTTCCGTGGCTTCCCCGGCGGCTCTTGAACGCCGGGACACGGTTGAGGATGTCCCGCATCTCCGCTCCGGAGAGGGCATCGAGGCTCAGCAGATGTTTCATTGGACGGAATCGAATCCGCCGGGGACCGATCGACCGGAACCCGCGGAAAGGGAATTGCCTACACCATCGCGGCCCATCCCGTCACGTCATAATCTGGAGTCGATCGGGGGTCGGAAGGCACCGTCTTTCGGGCCTTGGCCGGGTTCCGGTCTCCGAGTCACTCGGCTTGCACCCGATAGAAGGCCCCGTGGGTCGGGGGCTGGGGGTCTTGGAAGGATTGG
>CAIOKD010000014.1 GCA_903858835.1 uncultured Verrucomicrobiota bacterium | reverse complement strand
GGCGAGGTCGAGGGTCACGACCCGCTTGGAGGCCAGGAGTTCGGGGACATTGCCCTTGGCGATCTCCTGGGCCAAGCCCTCGACGATGGCCGTCTTGCCCACGCCCGCCTCGCCCAGCAGGACCGGGTTGTTCTTGGTGCGGCGGCAGAGGATCTGGATCACCCGCTCGATTTCGTTGCTCCGGCCGATGACCGGGTCCATGTCGCCCTTGCGGGCGATCTCGGTCAGGTCGCGCCCGAAGGCCTTGAGCGCCGGGGTCTTCTGATCCTTGCCCTTCTCTCCCTTGCCGGGGGTCTTTCCCGCCTCGACAGCTTCCGACGAAGGCTCTTTCTCGCCCCCTTCTTCTTCACCCGCTTGGAACTGGGGATCGAGCTCACGGAGGATCTCCTGACGGCATTGCTCGATGTCGACCTCGAGGTTGCGCAGCACCTTGGCGGCGACCCCGTCACCCTCACGCAGCAACCCGAGCAGGATGTGCTCGGTGCCCACGTAGGTGTGGTTCAGCGCCTTGGCTTCTTTGGCGGCCAGCGCCAGCACCTTCTTGACGCGCGGGGTGTAGGGGATGTTGCCGCCGGACTTGGCCTCCCCGCCACCTCGGACCTCCTTCTCGACCTCCTGCCGCACCGTGTCGAGATCCAGCCCCATCTTCTGCAGCACGTTGACCGCGACGCCCTGCCCCAACTTGATCAGCCCCAGGAGCAGGTGCTCGGTGCCTACGAAGTTGTGGTTGAAGCGATCGGCCTCCTTGCGCGCCAGGGCCAGGACCTGCTGGGCACGGGGGGTGAAGTTGTTCAGGGATTCTTCGCTCATGATCTCGGGAATGCTGGCGCGGAGACGCGCCTACCTTCTGTAATCTGGTCACAGGAGCCCGGTCCGTCAAAAGTTCTTCGGGACGAGCCATCGGTTCACCATGCCTCCCATGAGGCCTTCCACCCCGATTTCAGGCCCTGGGATGGGCGGCGGCATAAACCGCCTTCAGGCGCTCGATGGTCACATGGGTGTAGACCTCGGTCGTCTTCAGGTTCTTGTGCCCAAGCAACTCCTGAACCGCCCTCAGGTCGGCCCCGTCCTCCAGCAGGTGGGTCGCGAAGCTGTGACGCAGTTTGTGGGGCGTGAGTGCGGGGTCGAGTCCAGCCAAGGCGAGATATCGCTTCAAGCGCCCCTGGATCAGGGCCGGCCGGAGGGGACCTTCGCCCCGCCCCAGGAACACCGGAGACTCCGACCCCATGCCGTGACGCACCGCCTTCCAGTAGGCCTCCAGCGCCTCCAGTGCGGGTGCACCGAACGGGACCACCCGTTCCTTGCGGCCCTTGCCGACCACCCGAAGGGTCTTCTCGGTCAAGTCCACCTGCTCCACCTTCAGGGAGCAAACCTCACTGATGCGCAGCCCCGAGGAGTAGATGAGTTCCAACACGGCCGCGTCGCGCAACCACTCGACGGGATCCGGGCCTGGTCCTTCCTTCGCGTCGGCCTTCAGACGCCGGAATTCCTCCAGGGGGGCCCCAAGCAGTCGGTCCATGTCGCCCGCGGGTATAAATCGGGGCAACCGCCGTTCCTCGCGCGGCACCGCGAGGCCCCGCACCGGTTGTGCATCTACCCGGCGGTGTCGCAGCAGGTGCCGGTAGAAGGTGCGCAATGCGCTCAAACGCAGTCGGACGGAGGCCCGCCCCATCCCACGGCGCCCCAACCACCGCAGGTACTGGCGGAAATGGTCGCGGGATAGGTTGGGCCAGTCCGGTGATCCGCCCCCGGTCACCTCGCGATGCCAACGCGAGAATTCCTCCAAGGCCTGCCGATAGTTGCGGACCGTGTAGTCGGAGGCGACCCGGACGGCCCCGAGGTCCGCCAGGAACCCCAGGGCCAGTTCGTCCAATGCACCGGTCTCGTCCACGGGGCGAATCTAGTCGGATCCCCCGGGGCCGAAACGGGAAAACGGTGCGCAGGAGCCCGGGCTCAGGCATGCCGTGCCAGAAACACCACACCGGCCACGGCCAGCAGTCCACCGAGGAGCGAGAGGCGCGTCGGACGTTCCCGCTCGAGCCAATAGGCCAACGGGATGACTGCCAGCGGCACCATGGCGACCACGGGCAGGACCTCGGAGACCGGATGGCGGGCCAAGGCCCACTGGTAGCACACCACGCCCAGGGTCGGCCCGGCCAGCGCGTTGGCCAAGAGCCATCCCCCTCCCTCCTTGAGGGCGGGACGCATCGGCGTCGGCCCAGAACGCAGGCGGGCCGTCGCGAACCAGAGGGCGCCGACGACCAGGCCGGCCAGGGCTCGTTGGAGGGTCACCGTCATCGGATGAGCCTCGGCACCGGCGTGCCTCGCCCACTCGAAACCATGGCGGCTCAGGACCGCTCCCCCGGATTGACCGAGCGCGGCCAGCAACCCGAAGCCCACGCCGGACTTCCACTCGGGCCCCGCCCAAGACGCCCCACGCCGGGGGACCAGGGCCAGGAACACCCCGGTGAGTATGGTCGCGCCCGCAGCCATCTGCGTGCCCGTCGGCGACTGACCTCGCCAGACCCATTCCAGCAAGGCGCCGATCGGGGCGGCCAAACACTGGGTCATGAGCGAGGTCAACCGGGAGCCCAACCGCGGCAGGGCGAGGAAGACGCCCGCGTCGCCGAGGCCGTAGCCCACGACGCCACTCCACAGGAACCAGGAGAGGGCCGGACCGGAGAAGCCAGACCCCAACGCCAGGACGAAGACGACCAGCAGGAGGACTGCCAGGATCTGGCGGAGGAAGTTGGCGGTCGCCGGTCCGAACACGGCCACCGATCGGCGTGCGCTCACCGAGGAGACGGCGAAGAGCGCCATGGCCAGCAGGGACGGGATCATCTCGCGAGGAACGTCGCCGGCAGGGCACCGGGCCTCCGGTTCAGAACAGTTCCGGATCGGTCGACCCCAACCGCTCGCGCAGACGCCGCACCGCCTGGCCCAGGTTGCGCTTTCCGAAGAGGTGGCTGCCGGCCACGAAGACGTTCGCACCCACCCGGGCGCATTCCCGACCGGTCACGTCGTTGATGCCGCCATCGACCTGGATGCGGAATTTGAGTCCCATCTCGCGACGCCAGGCCTCCAGGCGCTGGATCTTGGGCACGCATTCCTCGATGAAGGGCTGCCCGCCAAAGCCCGGATTCACGGTCATGACCAGCACCAGGTCCACCTGCGCCAGGAACGGCTGGACCGCGGCGATGTTGGTGGGCGGATTCACGGCCAATCCGACCTGCTTGCCCAGGGATCGGATCCGCCACAGGAGCGGGTTGACCAGTTCGCCCAACTCCACGTGGATGGTCATGGAGTCGGCCCCCGCCTTCACGAAGGGTTCGAGAAGTATCTCCGGCTTCGAGCACATGAGGTGCACGTCGAGGTGCCGACGGAACACCTTGCGGACCGACCGGGCCACCTCAGGCCCGAAGGAGATGTTGGGCACGAAGTGCCCGTCCATGATGTCGAGATGAAGCCACTCGGCGCCCGACTTCTGGACACGGCCCGCCTCGTGGGCGAAGCGGCCGAAATCCGAGGCCAGCAGCGAGGGAGCGATGATCATCGAGAGCAGAGGGTTGCTTGGGCACTCCAGCGAGGTCAACGCGCGGCGGAAGCCCGGAGGAGACCGGCCTCGACCAGGGTCTTTCGGATCAACTCGCGCGTGGCCGGCGACGACGACACCAGCGGCAACCGGACTTCCTCACCCATCATGCCCATCAGAGCGAGGGCCGTCTTGCAGGGGGACGGGTTGGTCTCGATGAAGAGGTTCTTGAACAGCGGATACAGCCGCGCATGCAGCTTGAGCGCCCCCTTGGCGTCGCCCCCGCCGAAGGCCCGCACCATCTTGGACACCTCGCGCGGGGCCACGTTGGAGGCCACGCTGATGACCCCCTGGGCCCCAACGCTCATGAAGGGCAGCGTCAGCGAATCATCGCCACTGACGATCTCGAACTTCGGTCCGCAAGCAGCCCTCAACTGGCTGACGCGGTCGCAGGACCCGCCGGCCTCCTTGATGCCGACCACGTTCTTGAACTCCGAGGCCAGGCGCTTGACCGTATCGATGCCGATCTCGATGCCGCAACGGCCGGGGATGCTGTACAGCAGGATGGGCAACCGCGTCGCGCGGGCGATGGCGGCGAAATGCTGATAGACACCCTCCTGGGTGGGCTTGTTGTAGTAGGGAGCCACCTGCAGCGAACCGTCCACGCCGAGCTTCTCGGCCTCCTGAGTCAAGTAGATTGCCTCCTTGGTGGAATTGCCACCGGTGCCGGCCAGCACGGGCACCTTGCCTCCGGCGAACTTCACGGCCAACGCGATCACCTTCAGATGCTCGTCGTAATCGAGGGTGGGCGACTCACCGGTCGTCCC
Organism: uncultured Verrucomicrobiota bacterium; assembly: GCA_903858835.1. Classification (GTDB taxonomy): domain Bacteria; phylum Verrucomicrobiota; class Verrucomicrobiia; order Limisphaerales; family UBA9464; genus SXXZ01. Next base: position 20,797 of record CAIOKD010000014.1, on the reverse strand, counting down.
CATGGGCACGATCCCATCGACCCCGCCCTTGATCTGGGAGCGGACCAGTTTTTCGAAGGCCGCTTCGTCCAGTTTTCCGTCCCGAAACGGGGTGACCAACGCCGTGAATGTGCCAGTGAACATAGCCAAGGGCGCGAAACTGCGGGAAACAGGGGCTTTTTGGAAGGGTCTTTTCCGGGGACCCAACCCCGTCGTCACCAGGGAATCATCGAGCTCCGCGTCGCAGCAACCGATGGCCCCAGTCGTCGAAGAGGGCGTAGCTCACCGGCGTGACCAGGAGGGTCAGCAAGAGGCACAACATCTGCCCGCCGATGATGACCTTGGCCATCGAGGCACGGCCGGCCGCACCGGGTCCCACACCCAGAGCGATGGGAACCATGGACGCCACCAGCAACAGGGTGGTCATCAGGATGGGCCGCAACCGGATCTGGTTGGCCTCGAGGATCGCCTGTTCGCGGGGCACCCCGCGTTCGCGGAGCACCCGCGTGTAGTCGATCTGCATGATGCCGTTCTTCTTCACGATGCCGACCAGCATGAAGAGTCCGAAGATGGCGTAGATGTTGAGCTGCTCGCCGATGAACACCATCCAACCGAGGGCGAAGGGCAACGAGAGCGGCACCGCCAGTAGGATGGAGACCGGATGGATGAAGTGCTCGAACTGCGCCGCGAGCACCATGTACATGAACACCACCGCCACCAGGAACGCCGTCAGGAAGTTGGTCAGCGTCTCCCGCAACTGCTTGGCACGACCCACCATCACCACCTGGTATTCGGGCGGAAGGTCCATCCCGGCCACCACGCGTTCAACCTCCTGCACCGCCTCGCCCAGCGAATAGGTGCCCAGGTTGGCCACCAGGGTGACCCGGCGCTGCCGCTGGAACCGGTCGATCTGGTTCGGACCGCGGGCCTCCTCGAAGCGGACAAAATTGCCCAAGGGAACCATCTCGGAGCGCGCGCCGGACGCCCCGGGGCGCGTGCGCACGAACACCTGCTGCAACGCCTCGGCCGTCCCGCGCCGGGAGGCCTCGGCCCTGAGCCAGACGTCGTACTGTTCATCGTTCTCCTTGAAGACGCCCACGATCTCGCCGCCGACGAGGGTCTTCAGAGTGGCTGCGATGTCGGTGATGCGCAGGCCGAACTGGCTGGCCTTCTCGCGGTCGATGCGCACCTGCATCTCGGGCTTGCGGTTGGAGAGGGTGGTGTCCACGTCGGCCAAGCCGGGATTTTGGCGCAACTCCTTCACCAACGACTCCGAATAGGCCGTGAGGCGCTCGAGGTCCGGACCGACCAGATTGAAGGACAGCTCGGAATTGCGGCCGCCACCGCCGCCCAGCGGCGAAATGGCCCCCACCGAGGAACGCACATCGGGATAACGGGCCATCACCGTTCGGGCGAGGGCCATCGCTTCCATCTGCCCCCATCGACGGGATTTTCCGCGGAGTTGGTCGAGCAATCCGCCCAATTCCGGGAGTCGGCAGTAGATGTTGGCCTGGGTCACATCGCCCTCGCCCTTGCCCACCCTGCCCCCGACCGGCCCCACGGTGACCAGCGTGTCGGTGATGGCGGGCCGCCCCCCGAGTTGGATGGCCTTGAGCCGGGCCTCGACCTCGGCCGTGAGCGCCGCGGTCTGCTCGAGGCCGCTGCCCTCCGGCAGCGTGAGGGTGACCTCGAACTCGCTCGAATCATCCATGGGCATGAAGGTGAACCGGCTGGCCTTGAGCAGCGGCCATACCGAGGCCACGCAGGCCAGGCTGAGGGCCATGATCACCCAACGGTGGCGCAGGCTCCAGCGCAGCACCGTCAAGTACCGGTTGCCGATCCAAACCATCCAGGGGCCCCCGTGGGCCTTCTTGAGCCGCTCGGCCTCGCCACTCGAACGGCGGAGGAACCGGGCAGCCAGCATCGGAGTGAGGGTGAAGCTCACGAAGAGCGACACCAGGATGGCGAAGGCCACCGTCACGCCGTAGCTGCTGAAGAACATGCCGGTGCGGCCTTTCATGAAGGCCAGCGGCAGGAATATCACGACCAGCGAGAGCGTCGTGGCCAGGACCGCCAGCGCGATCTCGCGGGTGCCCCGTCGGGCCGCCTCGAGCGCGCTCAACCCCTGCTCTTCCATGATCCGGTGGATGTTCTCCAGCACCACGATGGCATCGTCGATCACCACGCCTACCGCGAACGTCAGGGCGAGCATCGTTGAATTGTTGATGGTGTAACCCATCACCCGCATCAGGGCGAACGTCGCGACGATGGAGGTGGGAATGGCGATGCTGGCGATGACCGTGCTGCGCCAGTCGTGCATGAAGGCGAAGACCGTCAGGGCCACCAGCACCATGCCCAGCACCAGGTGGAAGGAGATCTCTCCCAGGTTGCGACGGATGAACCGGGACTGGTCGCGAATCACCGTGAGTGTCACGTCCGAAGGCAATGTCGATTTCAACTCCGCCATCCGGGCCTTGAGGGCGTCGATGAGCCGGACCGCGTTGGATCCACTCTGCTTGCGGACCACCAGCGTGACCGAATTGGTTCCATTCAGGCGGGACAGGGTCCGGGGTTCCTCGATGTCGTCGGTCACCCTGGCCACCTGGCCCAGGTAGATCGGCTGCCCTCCGGGATCGGCGATGATCAGCCGCTCGAAGGAGGGCACCGTGTCCATCCGGCCCAGGGTGCGAAGCACCCACTCGCGTCCGGACTGCTGGACCCGCCCGCCGGGGATCTCCACGTTCTGTTCGACCAGGGCCTTCCGCACGTCGCCGATGTCGAGGCCGAACTGCCGGAGCCGGTCGGTGTCCACCGCCACCTGCACGGCCCGGACTCGGGACCCCAGCAGCTGGATCGCCCCGACATCCTGAACGGTCTCGAGGTTCTCCTTCAGGCGACGGTCCACCAGGAAGGTGAGCTCCTTGAGATCGCGGGGCGAACTCACGGCCACCGAGAAGACAGGGGTCGCATCGACCTCGAACTTGTCCACGATCGGGGTCTCGGTGCCCGGGGGAAGTCGGGAGAGGATGGAGTTGACCTTGTCACGCACGTCCTGAGCGGCGAGGTCGCGGTTGCGCTCGAGGAAGAACTGGGCCGTGATCATCGAGACTCCCTCCCGGCTGGAAGAGCTCAGTTCCTCGATTCCCTCCACCGTGTTGATGATCTCCTCCATCGGCTGGGTCACGCCGGTCTCGACCTCCTCGGGCGAGGCTCCGCGGAGCGTCGTGCTCACGGTGATGATGGGCAGCTCGACATTGGGGATCTGCTCGACGCCCAGCTCGCGGAAGGCGAACCAGCCCACCACGATCAGCAGCAGGTTGAGCATCGTGGCGAAGACCGGCCGCCGGATGCACACATCGGCCAAGCCCACCCCCGTCGTAGCTTCCTGCGACCGCGAGTTGGTGGCGTCGCCTGAGACGCTCATTGCCGGACCTCCACGGCCATCCCGTCGGACAGTTTTCCGTGACCGCTGGTCACCACCGATTCTCCGTCGGAAACACCCGACACAATCTCCATCCGGTCGCCGAGCACCCGACCGGTTTTCACCACCCGAGAGCGGGCGGATCCCCCTTCCACGATGAAGACCCTCGAGATCCCGGACGACGAAAGCACGGCGGCGACCGGAACGACCCGGGTCGGCACCGCGCGCTCCAGCACCAGTTCGCCGCGGGCGAATGTGCCCGCCTTGAGGAGACGGTCGGCATTGGGGACCAGCGCCCCGAAATCGAACATCCGGGTCGCGAGGTTCACCTGAGGGCTGATCAAGAACACTCGACCCTCGAACCGCCGGCCCGGATGGGCATCGACGGTGAACACCACCGGCAGGTCCTTAACCACCTGGGGCCCGAAACTCTCGGGGGCCTGGGCGATGAACTTCAGCACCCCGTCGTTGACCATGCGGAAGAGCGGCGACCCGGGACGGACGAAGTCTCCGGCCGAGGCGATGCGATCGGCAACGGCAGCCTCGAAGGGGGCGCGGATCCGGCTCCGTTCCAGGTTCAGGCGGGCGACGGCCAGGGCCGCCTCGGCCGCCTTGAGGGCCGCCCGCGTCTGGTCAGCCTGGGCCTCGGCCCCATCGAGGTCGGCCGGCGCAGCGATGCCGGTCTTGCGGAGGGCTTGCTGACGCTGGAGTTCCAGTTCCGCACCATGCGCCAGGGCCCGCGACTGCTCCACCCGAGCCTCGGCCTGATGCGCCAGGGCGGTGTAGGAATCGGTGTCGATCCAGGCCAGTTCCTGGCCCTCCTTCACCCGGTCGCCGAACTCGGCGAGGGTCCGCTCCACCTTGCCCTCGACCTCGGCGGAAACCAGGGCCGTGTCCTTGGCATGCAGTGTGCCCACGATCGGCAGGGTACGGTCCACCGGCATTGTCGCGACCGCGGCCACGGTCACCGGCACGGCGACGCTCGGCTTGGCGGTCCGCGGAGCGGCGGCCTCGCGGGAACACCCCAGGGCGAAGCCCCCCAACAGCGCAAGGAGGCCCAGGATCACGGCGGACTTCATCGGAGCCGGCGAAAGTACCGGATCGGGTAGGCCAGTGGCACTGGAAACTAGTGACGAATGGAGAGGATTCGAACCGGTCAGAATCATCCCCGTTCGGAGGCGGAATCCTGGAGCAGGGCCTCCGCCAAGGCCTCGGCGGGATAGGTCCAGATCTCGGCCAGGGTCGGGTGGTAGTGCGGAACCGCCGCCCATTGGGCCACGGTCATCCTGGCCGCCATCACGACGGCGGCCTCATGGATGAGTTCCCCAGCCTGGGGTCCCACGCATGCGGCGCCCAAGACCTCCCCAGACCCCGGATCGGCCAACACCTTCACGAACCCCTCCTGAGCTCCGAGGATCATGGATTTCCCATGGTCGTTGAAGGGATAGCTTTCCGAACGATGAGCGATGCCGGCGACCAGAGCCTCATGCTCCGACAACCCGACCTGGGCCACCTGGGGGGCGGTGAAGACCACCGACATCCGCAGGCGGTCATCCATGCTCCGGGGCCGATCCGGATGGAGGATGTTGTGGGCGGCCACCTCCCCCTGCCGCACGGCCAGGTGCACCACCTCATGCGGCCCGCAGCAATCCCCGGCCGCATAGACGCCGGGATGTGCAGTCCGTTGGTGGCGATCCGTCACGATCCGCCCGCGATTCAGGACCACGCCGAGGGTCTCCAGCCCCAAGTCCCTCGTGTTGGGAATGCGCCCCATCCCGTGGAAGATCTCCTCGGCTTCGACCGATCGCAGCCCATCGGCTTGGCGGAACCACACCCGCTTGAGGGATCCCGAAGGGTCCACGCGTTCGAGTTGCGTCGCGGTGAACACCGTCACGCCCTCCCGACGGAGGGCCTTCTCCAGTTCCCCGGCCACATCGGCATCGAAGCCCGACAGCAACCGGGCCGCCCGCTGGATCACGGTCACCCGGGACCCCATCCGGGAATAGAACTGAGCGAACTCCAGGGCAACGGCGCCCCCTCCCAACACCACCATGGACTCCGGGATGCGGGCCTGGGCCAAGGCACGGTCACTGTCAAGGAAACCGGCCTCGGCCAAGCCCGGAACGCCAACGGGGGCGACCGAGGAACCGGTGGCCACCACCGCATGGTCGAAACGCACGGTCCGACCGTCCTCCAGCCGAAGCACGCCCGGGCCATCGAACCGCGCCTGGGCCCGAATCAACTCGAAACGACCGTCCTCCAACTGCTGACGGCGGTACCCCGCGAAGTCGGCGATCAGGGCATCCTTCCGACTGAAGGTGCGGGCCGGATCGACCCGGACCGCCCCGGCATCGATGCCCCAGGCCTCCGCCTCCCGGATCGCCTGCCGCAACTCGGCGGCATGCAGCAGGGCCTTGGTCGGCATGCACCCCCGCAGGATGCAAAGGCCGCCCAGTTCCGGAGCGCCATCGATGACCACGGTCCGCACCCCCTGCCCCGCCAGGGTACGGGCCGCGGCATAACCCGCACTGCCCCCACCCAACACCGCCACCTCGGTCGTCCACCCGTTCATGGGCACATCTTGAGCGAGGAACCGCCGACGTTACAAATCCATCGATCCGTCCGGGATCGAAGAAATCCTTCAAGGAGGCCCCGGAAACCACCGATGCCTCTCCAAAGCGGTGGTGAGTCGAACCGACCCAGCCCGGGCCTTCGGATCGGGTTCACGAGCACCGATGCGTGCCCTCCAGATCGATAACCCCAAGAAAAGCACCAGGACCCCACAACTTCTGCCCGGCGACCAAGCACCCCGCCCGCAGCACCATGGCTGACATTTCCGACAACGAACCCGAGACCGAGTCGCTGAAGCATGCCTACGAGGCGACTTCGGCGCTGAAACCCGTTGTCCAGGTGGAGTTGATCAACCATCTGGTGCAGGAGTTGCCACCCGACTCGCTCAAAGGGCTCTCCGGCGATGCCCGGCAGAGGATCCTCGAGGCCCCCATCGACCCCGCCATCCGCAACGAGAAGCTCGAGAAAGCGCTCACCATCCTCGACTCGGCCAAGGTGATGCCCGACTACTTCTACGTGAAGATCCCCCCGGGAATCAGCGATTTCGAAGCCATCGATTCGATGAATTGCCTCTTCCGGGAGCGATTCTCGTCCCTACGACGCGATGCGATGGACGTGGCCGACATCCCTTGGATGCTCAAACTCAAGAGCGTCCGCGATCGCAACATCAACACCCCGCGGAAGATCCCCATCTTCTTCGTGGTCAAGGGGACGCGGAACAAGTCCCACGACGAGCAATTGGAATTGATCGACAGCCTCGGGCTCGTCCCCGCCGACCCCATCGAACAACTGCTCACGGCGATGGCCTACATGTTCCTGTATCCCGGGATCGACCCCTTCCGCAGTCAATTGGTCCGCGGAGCGCTACCCGACACGGCACTCTTCAACACCAACAGCCATGGGTTGAGGACCTTCCCGCTCAGCGGGGGGCGCTGCCCGATTGCCTCCATGTCCGCGCTGCCGGCCATCGTGAAGTGATCCGGGGCGGTTCCGGTCCAACCAGGGCTCCATCTTCCATCCGGAGGCCTCTCGGTTTTGGGTTTTCCGATCCCCAAGGATTCGAAATCCATGTACTCTTTGATTCGTGTCCGAGCTTCAGGAAAACCTCGTCAGCATCCGCGGGCGCATCGAGCGGGCCTGCGAACGCTCCGGTCGGCACCCCGACTCGGTCCGCCTCATGGCAGTCAGCAAGAATCAGCCTCCATCGCGGGTGTCGGAGGCGGCGGCCGAGGGATTGACCCTGTTCGGCGAGAACCGCATTCAGGAGGCGAAGGTCAAGATCCCCCAGTGCCCCGGCCGCCTGGAGTGGCATTTCATCGGCCACCTGCAATCGAACAAGGCCCGCGATGCCGTCGGACTCTTTCATGTGGTCCAAGGCGTCGACTCGCTGGCTCTGGCGGAGGAACTCCAGAAGCAGGCCGCGAAGCAGGCCCGAACCCTGCCCATCCTTCTCGAGGTGAATGTCGCGGGTGAATCCTCCAAGTTCGGGTGGCATCCGGACCGCCTGCTGGCGGAGTTCCTGCAACTCAATGCGCTATCCCGCCTCGAGGTCCACGGATTGATGACCATCGCGCCCTATGCGGTCGACCCGGAGCGGGTGCGCCCGGTGTTCCGGCGTCTGCGCGAAGTCCGGGATCGCTGCGCCGACCTGCTGGGAGCCCCGCTGCCCGTCCTCAGCATGGGGATGAGCGGCGACCTCGAGGTGGCCATCGAGGAGGGCGCCACGCTGGTCCGTGTCGGCACCGCGCTCTTCGGAGAACGCCCCCGCCGCACCGAGCCCGACGAAGCCCCGGCCGAGTGACCCCCCTTCTGCCGAGGGGGCTGCGCCGACAATCAGCCTCCGAGCGCTCCGGCCTGGCTGGGATCGGCGATGGTGCCCTTGTTGAAGTCCACGTACTCCTCGGTCAGGTCGGCGGCGTACATCACGGCCGCGGCCTTGCCCAGGTTGAGCCGGATGTGCAGTTCGAAGGTATCGGTCTGGACCGCCTTCCACAGATCGGCGAACGGCGTCTTGGTCGGTTGCCCCCGCCGCAGGCTCCAGAGGATCTTGCGGGAGCCCGAGACCGAATACCCGATATCCACCTTGTCCTCCACGATCTTGGCAGAACTGTAACCCAGGGCGTCGATGATCCGCCCCCAGTTGGGGTCGCCGCCATGCCAACTGGTCTTGACCAGGGCGCTGTTGGCCACCGCTCGGGCGGCGGCATCGGCGTCGCCGAACGACCTCGCCCCCTCGACCCGGACCGTCACCACCCGGTGCACTCCCTCGCCGTCGCACACGATCATCTTGGCCAGGGCCAGGCACACGTGGGACAACGCCGCTTGGAACACCTCGAAGTCCTTGCCCGAGGCCTTGCGGATGGAAGTGTTCCCGGCCAGACCGTTGGCCAGGGCCAGCACCGTGTCGTTGGTGCTCATGTCGCCATCCACGGTGATGCGGTTGAAACTTGCGGCCACCGCCTCGTTCAGGGCCGCCTGAAGCGGCTTGGCGGCGATGTCGCAATCGGTGGTGATGAAGCACAGCATGGTGGCGTGCAACCCGGCCGGGATTCCCGATGGCACGGCCGCCGGACGCGCCCCGGTCGGGGACATCCCCGGCTGGATCATGCCAGCACCCTTGCACATCCCGCCGATGCGGACGGTCTTGCCGCCGACCTTGAATTCGATCGCCAGGGTCTTCGGACGCGAATCGCTGGTCATGATGGCCTCGGCCGCATGGGCGGCATGATCGGGCGTAGAACCCAGCACCTCGGCCGCGGCGGCGATACCCGAGGCCACCTGCTCCATCGGCATTTGGACCCCGATGCGTCCGGTCGATCCAACCAACACACGGCCGGTGGACAACCCCAGCGCTCGTTCGGCCAGCCCTGTCATGGCCAGCGCGTCCTTCATGCCCTGGCGGCCGGTGCAGGCATTGGCGTTGCCGCTGTTGACCACCACCGCCTGGGCGACACCCTTGGCCACCCGAGACACGCAGACCTTCACCGGCGCAGCGCAGATCTGGTTGGTGGTGAACAGGCCGGCGACGGCCGCCGGCGTCTCACTGACCAGCAGGCAGAGGTCCCGCTTGCGCCCCTTGTCGGACCCCTTGCCGGTGCCCAGACGCTTGATGTCGCAAAAAACCCCTCCCGCGAGGAATCCCTGGGGGGCCACCACGGACCCGTCGACCGGCTTGAACTTCGATTGCACGCCCGGTTTGAAGCGGACCCGGGCCCAGGAAACAATCCCAAACCGTCGGCATGCCGCGGAAACCCGCTGAAATCCTCCGATTCCGGGGCCGCGGATCCGGCGGACCTCAGAATTCCACGATCTGTCCCCGCTTCGGAACGATCACCTCGGCACCGGGCTTGAGGCCCTGCAGCGCCTGTCCGAAAGCCAGGGATGCCGACTCCTCCCCGTGGATGACCGTGATCTTCTTCAGGGCCCCGGAGAGGGACCGGACATACGCGAGCAACTCGGACTTTCCCGCGTGACCGGAGAACGCATCGATGCGCGCCACCTGGGCCTTCACCTCATGGGGGATGCCGAAGATGTTCACCGGATTCCGGCCCGAGACGATGAGGTGCCCGAGGGTGTGCTCGGCGCAGTAGCCCACGAAGAGGACCAGGTTGCGCGGATCGCCCAGGTTGCGGCTCAGATGATGCCGGATGCGTCCCGCCTCCGCCATGCCCGAGGCGCTGATGATGATGCAGGGCTTGGTGAATTCGTTCAGTTTCTTCGACTGCGCCGCCTCGCGGATGTAGACGAGGTGATCCATGCCGAAGGGGTTGCCCTTGGTGCGCAGGTGTTCATAGGCCTCGGTGTCGAAGCACTCCGGGTGCAGGCGAAACACCTCGGTGGCGTTCACGCTCAACGGGCTGTCCACGAAAATGGGCACCTCGGGCAGGCAACCCGATTCGGTCAACTGGTTCAGCACATAGACCAATTGCTGGGTCCGCCCCACGGCGAAGGCCGGGATGATGACCTTGCCACCCCGAGCCAGGGCCACCGAAACCACCCGGCACAATTCATCCCGAGAAAAGGTCGCGTCGCCATGCTCGCGATCGCCGTAGGTGCTCTCGACCTGGAGGAAGTCGACGTCCTCCACCGGTTCCGGATCGCGCAGGATCTCCTGGGCCGGACGCCCGATGTCCCCGGAAAACAGGTATCGGAAATGCCTGGAACCCTCGCGCACGTCGAGAATCACCTGGGCCGAACCGAGGATGTGCCCGGCATCCCGGAATTCCAACGTCACCCCATCCACCAGCGGCATTCGCCGCCGGTAGTTGATGGCCACGAACTGTCGAGTCACCCGCTCGGCGTCTTCGACGGTGTAAAGGGGGTCGACCGGGGGGAGCCCCTGCCGCGCCCGCTGCTTGGAGACATACTGGCTATCGGCCATCTGGACCCGGGCCGAGTCCTCCAGCATGACCGCGCAAAGGTCCCGGGTGGCGAAGGTGGCGTAGATGTTGCCCTGGTAGCCCCGCTTGCACAGGTTGGGAAGATTGCCCGCGTGGTCGATGTGCGCATGGCTCAACACCACCGCGTCCAGGGTGGTCGGATCGAAGGGGAACTCGCGGTTCCGGTGGATCGATTCGTCGCGCCTACCCTGATAGAGGCCGCATTCCAGGAGGATCCGATGGCCGTTGACCTCGACCAGGTACATCGAACCGGTGGTGGTCCGGGTGGCGCCGAGGTAGTGGATCTTCATGGGTCCAGAATAGGGTTCGTCCGGGGGGCCTCCAAGCCGAACCTGGACCGGACCCGGGGCGACTTCCGACCGGGCCGCCGACAGGATGTCAAACACCGTCCACCCCGACCCCTCAAAAAAACAATTTCACCCCGGGGAGCACTTGCCACACATTGCCCCGTCAAAATTTATGGATGTAAGGTTTCCCAAGGTCGGAGAAGGCGCTGACAGCGGCAAGGTCGTCAGCGTCCTCGTCAAGGTCGGCGACACCATCAGCGCCGGTCAGACAATCCTCGAGCTCGAGTCGGAAAAGGCCATCGCGCCGATCCCCTCTCCGGCCGGCGGGAAGATCACCGCGATCTCCGTCAAGGAGGGTGACACCATCTCGGTCGGAGCGGTGCTGCTGAGCCTAGAAGGATCCGAAGGCGCGGCCGCCCCTGCGGCGAAAGCCCCGGCCCCCAAGGCCGCCGCCGCACCCCGGGCCGCCCGGGCCGCGGTGGTCGACGACGATGACGATGACTTCACCCCGGCGGCGGCCGAGGACGACGGCCCGGTTCCCGCCGCGAGCCCCTATGTCCGCAAGGTCGCCCGTGAACTGGGCATTCCCCTGAGCCGCGTCCGCGGATCTGGTTCCGGAGGCCGTGTGGTCATCGAGGACCTTGCCCGATACGTCGGCAAGCTCGAGGCCAAGGTGGCCCGGGCCGGCAAGTACGCCGAAGGGCCCCAGGGCTTGAGCTTCCCCCTGGTCAACCAGGACTTCGCGGTCTTCGGCCCCGTCACCAGCGAGCCCCTGACCCAACTGCGCAAGGTCATCTCGGCCCGGATGGTCGAGAACAAGGTCACCCTGCCCCACGTCACCCAGTTCGCCGATGCCGACATGAGCGGCATCGAGGCCCTGCGGGCCCAATTCAAGGCCGCCTACGAGAAGGCCGGTGCCAAGCTCACGCCGACCCCCTTCCTCATCAAGGCCCTGGTCGACACGCTGCAGAAGCACCCGAGGTTCAACGCGAGCCTCCAGGAGGTCGCCGAGACCCTGATCATCAAGCACTACTACCACATCGGCATCGCGGTTGACACCGACGCCGGCCTGCTGGTGCCCGTGCTGCGTGATGCCGACAAGAAATCCCTGCTCCAGATCTCCAAAGAACTCTCCGAGATCGCGGCTCAGGCCAGGGATCGCAAGCTGTCGCCCGAGTCGATGAAGGGCGGTTCCTTCACGGTCTCCAACCAGGGGGCCATCGGTGGCGCGCACTTCACCCCGATCATCAACAAGCCCGAGGTCGCCATCCTCGGCCTGGGCAAGACGTCGCTGAAGCCCGTCGTCACGGCCGAGGGCAAGATCGAGGCCCGCCCGATCCTGCCGCTCACCATCAGCTACGACCACCGCGTCATCGACGGCGGATCGGCCGCCCGCTTCACGGTGGACCTGGTCCAAGCCATCGAGAAATTCCCGGCCGCCGCGGCGAAGCTCTGACCCCCTACCCGACCATGGAAGCGATCCAGACTGAAATCGTCGTCATCGGTGCCGGACCCGGGGGCTATGCCGCCGCATTCTACGCCGCCGACCTGGGCAAGAAGGTGCTGCTCATCGAGCGGGATCCCCGTCTGGGCGGCGTTTGCATGAACCGAGGGTGCATCCCGTCCAAGGCGCTGCTCAACGCCTCGCACATGATCAGCGCGGCCAAGGAGTCGGCGCACCGGGGCATCAGCTTCGGTGATCCCAAGATCGACCTGGACCGCCTGCGTGCCTGGAAGGAATCCATCCTCGAGAAGCTCGGCTCCGGCATCGCCAGCCTCGCCAAGATGCGCGGAGTCGCGGTCCTGCACGGCAAGGCGGTGTTCGAGTCGTCGACCAAGCTCCGCGTCGAGACTCCCGAAGGCCAGAAGTACGTCACCTTCGACAAGGCAGTCATCGCCGCCGGTTCACGACCCGCCCTTCCCAAGGCCTTCGACTTGGGCAATCCGCGGGTGATGACCTCCACCGAGGCTCTCGAGATCGCCGACATCCCCGAGAAGCTGCTGGTCATCGGCGGCGGCTACATCGGCATGGAACTGGGCACGGTGTACGCCTCGATGGGCTCCAAGGTCACGGTCATCGAGGCCATGGAGGCGATCCTCGCCGGAGCCGATCCGGATCTGGTCCGCCCGGTGGCCGCCTACGCCAAGACGGCCTTCCACGAGGTGCGCCTCAAGTCGAAGGTGCTCGAGATCAAGACCTCCGGAAAGCAGATCCAGGTCACCTCCGAGCACAACGGGCAGAAGCTCGAGGAGAAGTACGACCGGGTGCTCGTCTCCGTGGGACGCGTTCCCAACGGGCAGGACCTCGGCCTTGAAAACACCGCCGTCCAGCGCGACGACAAGGGCTTCATCAAGGTCGACGAGCGCATGGCGACCGCCGATCCGAACATCTACGCCATCGGCGACATCGCCGGCGGCATCATGCTCGCCCACAAGGCCAGCAAGGAGGCCCGCATCGCCGTCGAGAATCTGGCGGGCGAAGGCAACGCGGTGAACCGCGACTACCTCATTCCTGCCGTGGTCTTCACCGACCCCGAGGTGGCTTGGGTGGGCCTGACTGAGACCGAGGCCAAGGCCAAGGGCATCGAGGTGCAGGTGGTCAAGTTCCCTTGGGGTGCCAGCGGACGAGCCCTCACCTACGACCGCACCGACGGCACCACCAAGCTCATCATCGACCCCGTCACCGAGCGGATCCTCGGCGTGGGCATCGTGGGCCACGGGGCCGGCGAACTGATCGGCGAGGGCACGGTCGCCATCGAGATGGGAGCCACGGTGCACGACCTCGGCGCCATCGTCCATCCGCACCCCACCCTCAGCGAGACGCTGATGGAGGGGGCCGAGGTCTTCTTCGGGCATTCGACCCACGTGTTCACCAAGAAGCGGGAACACTGAAAACCGACTGAAGGACGGATGCCGGGTTCGCGCCTGGCGTCCCAAGCCCATTGGGGGCTCCGGGGCCGGGTCCGATGGACCCGGCCCCGCTTCGTTGACACCCCGGGAATCCGCCCGTCACGACTCGCCTGTTCCGCTCATTTTGCTTCCCGCCGGGCGGGATCTCCCGCAGGTTGACCCCCATCGACACCGCCCCCCGGGGCGCCCGTCGTCCTGCAACATGAAGAACTCCCTCAGAATCCTGATGACCACCACGATCGCGACCGCGGCCGCCCTCGCCGAGGACAAGCTCGACCTGACCTCAGAGAAGGCCCGCGCCAGTTACGCCATCGGGGCGGACATCGCCAGCAGCATGAAGCGCCAGGCGCTCGACCTCGACACCAAGGCCCTGGGCGCCGGACTCGTCGACGGCATGGAAGGCAAGCTGAAGCTGAAGGACGCCGAGCTGGAGAAGGTGATGAACGACTTCAAGACGGCCCTGATGGCCAAGCGTCAGGCCGCCCAGGCCCAGGCCGCGACCGACAACTCCAAGAAGGGAGCCGAGTACCTGGCCGCCAACGCCAAGAAGGAAGGCGTCAAGACCACCGCCAGCGGCCTCCAGTACAAGGTGATGAAGGCCGGTCCGGAGGGGGGCAAGAGCCCCAAGGCCACCGACACGGTCAAGGTCCACTACCACGGCACCCTCATCGACGGCACCGTCTTCGACAGCTCCGTGCAGCGCGGCGAGCCGATCTCCTTCCCCCTCAACGGCGTCATCCCCGGTTGGACCGAGGGCGTACAGCTCATGAAGGTGGGCGACAAGTTCCAGTTCACCATCCCCTCGGCCCTCGCCTACGGCGAACAGGGCGCGGGCGGGGCCATCGGGCCGAATTCCACCCTGATCTTCGAGGTGGAACTGCTCGGCATCGAGGCGGGCAAGTAACCCCGCCCAGGCGGGTTTCCAGGGACGCCGGAGTAGCCATCAGGGCTTCTCCGGCGTTTTCGTTGGGGATGCACACACCGGCGAGCCCGCACGACGGGTTGACGCCACACGGCGGCGAGTCACCGTGTGCCCCGCCGGGCGCCACACCGGGAACCTTGCCAGCGCGGGAAAAACCCAACCTCCAGGAGACTCCGGCGCCCCATCGCCGCATGCGAACCCTCGTCGAGACCATCGAGACGGCCCACACCCCGGAATCGTTGGGGTCGCTGCTGCACGGGGAGCCCGGGCGGGTCGTGCTCCGGACCGGGATGTTCGAGGTGCCCTCGGCCCGGTATTCCATCGTCACCGCGAGGCCGTTCCTGACCTTCGAGTCGATGGGATCCCGGTGCGAGACCCGGCGCGCCGACGGCGGACGGGAGATCCAGTTCGGCAATCCCTGGGCCATCCTCGGAGCCCTCTCCGAGCGTTGCGAGATCCTCGACGAGGTCGACCTCCCCTTCCCCCTGGGCGGCGTCTTCGGTTTCTGGGGCTACGACCTGAAGGGGTTCGTCGAACCCCGGCTGTCGCGCCATGCGGTGCACGACCTCGAGATCCCGGATTGCCGCGTCGGCTTCCACGGAAGCCTGGTGGTTTTCGATCATCGGCTCGGCACGGCCACCATCATCTCCACGGGCCTCGGCCCGCACGGAGACCGCTCCGAGCGCGTCGCCCGCGAAGACCTGGCATGGTGGCGCGAGCGGTTGTCGGCGACGGCGCCCGAGGAGCCGGAACCGGTGCCGGTGCCTCCCTCCGGCAGCATCAACTCCTCGATGACCCGGGGAGAGTTCCTCCGCGCCGTCGAGACGGCCCAGCGCTGGATCCGCAGTGGCGACATCTACCAGGTCAACCTGTCGCAGCGCCTGTGCACGCCCTGGACGGCCGGCGGATGGGCGCTGTTCCGACGGCTGCTGGAGGCCTCCCCGGCACCGTTCTCCGCATTCCTCGACGGCGAGGGGTTCTCGCTCGCCTCGTCCTCGCCCGAACTCTTCCTCCGGCTCAGCGGATCCCACGTGCTCACCCGACCGATCAAGGGCACGCGTCCGCGCAGCGCCGACCCGGTCCGTGACGCCCAGTGGATGTACGAATTGCAGCGCAGCGGCAAGGAGATGGCCGAATTGGTGATGATCACCGACCTGCTGCGCAACGACCTCGGGCGGGTCTGCGAATACGGCTCGGTCCAGGTGCCGGAACTGGTGCGACTGGAGCGCTTCGCCCAGGTCCAGCACCTCGTCTCCTCGATCGAGGGCCGGATCCGACCGTCGCTGACACACCTGGAGGTGCTGCGATCGTGCTTCCCCGGCGGCAGCATCACCGGGGCGCCCAAGATCCGGGCCATGGAGATCATCGACTCCCTGGAGCCCGTGGCGCGCGGGCCCTACACCGGGTGCCTGGGCTACCTCGGGTTCAACCAGGAGAGCCAGTTGAGCATCACCATCCGCTCCGCGATCACCCTCGATGACCGCGCCTGGTTCCACGTGGGGGCCGGGATCGTGGCCGACTCGGTGCCGGAGGCCGAATACGACGAGACGCTCGCCAAGGCGGGGGGCCTGTTGCGGGCCCTGAAGGGCCCCGAGAGGGCGACGGTCGAGCTCCCCGGGGAAAGGATCGCCCCGTGAACCCACAGGTCTGGATGGACGGGCGGGTCATGCCTGCGGCCGAGGCGGTCATCCCGGTGGATGATCGCTCATTCCTGTACGGAGACGGCCTGTTTGAAAGCCTGCCCTGGCACTCGGGCCGGCTCTTCCGCTGGCGGGAACACTGGGATCGACTGTCCGAGGGCGCGCGATTCCTCGGGATCCGGATGCCGCACGACGAAGCCCGGGTCCGCGCCGGGATCCGTGCGATCACCGAAGGGCTGGACACTCCGACGGCCACGGTGCGGCTGCACCTCAGTCGGGGATCGGGTCTCCGCGGCTACTCCCCCCGCGGGGCCGATGCCCCGAGGCTGATCCTCACGGTCCACCCGGCCCCGGCGATGCCCGCGGGTGGATGGGCTGCCCTCCGCCTGAAGACCTGCACCACGTTCGCCGTGGCCGCCGGCGATCCCATCGCCGCGCACAAGTCGGCCAACAAGCTCCTGAACGTCCTGGCCCGGGCCGAGGCCGAGGCGGCCGGTTTCGACGAGGCCCTCCTCGTGAATACCGAAGGCATGGTGACCGAAAGCTCCAGCGGCAACGTGTTCTGGTGGGAGCAGGGACGGCTGCACACCCCGCCCCTGTCGGCCGGGGCCCTGCCGGGGGTGACCCGCGGGGCGATCCTGGATGCGGCCCGCGACCTCGGTTGGCAGGTCACCGAGACCGCCGCGCCTCCGTCGCGTTTGGCCGACTCCGAAGGCGTCTTCCTGACCTTCAGCACCCGGGGGCTGGTTCCCGCGAGCGCCCTCGACTCACGGCCGTTGCCCAAGGCCGACGGCCAAGCCGCGCTGGAGAGGGCATTCTTGGACCGCTGCGACCGGGAATGGGAGCCGGTTTGATCGGAGAGGTGGTGTAGGATCTGGCGCGAAGCATCCATGGGACCTGAAGCCATGGAAACCGCTTCCATGGAACCCATCGCCAGCCCGAGGTCCCGAGCCGAAAACCCCGGCCAAGCCTCACTTCGCGGGAGGCGCCTCGGCCAACTTCTTGGCCACGGCCGGCGAGGGCTCGAGCTTGAGCGATTCGGACCATGCTTCGCGCGCGAGGTCCCAACGACCGCAGGCGGCTGCAGCATCGCCGAGGTGGTCCAGCACGGTCGCATCCGGCTCGGTTGATCCCTTCCGGGCCTTCGTCAACCATTCGAGAGCCTCGGCGGGTTTGCCGAGCCTGAAGAGCACCCAGCCCATGCTGTCGAGGTAGGCCGGGTTCTCGGGCTCGGCCTTCAGGGCCTGCTCGATCATCGCCCGGGCCCGCGGAAGATTTCTACCCTTCTCGGCCCACATGTAGCCCAGATGGTTCAGGGCCTCGTCGAAGTCGGGCTTCAGCTCGAGGGACTTCTCCAGGTATTCGATGCTCCGGGCCTCGTCGCCCTTCCGTTCGAGCATCGCCCCCACCTGGAAATAGAACCGGTGGTCGGTGAGCGGCGGGCGGTTGGTGCTACCGATCCTCTCGGCGTTCTGGTAGGCCGCAAAGGCCTCATCGAACCGCTTGAGCTGGGTGCGGGCGACCCCAGACAGGTACTCGATGCGGAAGGAAGGCGGCACCTCCGACCGGGCACGGTCGAGGACCGCCGCCGCATCCTCCGGGCGCTGCAGGCTCAAGAGGGCCACGGCGAGGTCGGTGTGCGCCGGCTCAAGGGCGGGATTGAGGAGGATGGCGCGCTCGAGGTGGTTGCGAGCCCGCTCGAACTGCTTCTCCTCCAAGGCCACGACCCCGAGGAAGTAATAGGTCACGGGATTGGCCGGATCGATCTTTCGCAAGGCCTCGAGCTGGCGGCTGGCCTCCGGGATTCGCCCGGATCGCAGGTACAATTCGGCCAAGCGGGCGAGCGCGGCGGGATTGCGGGGAGAACGTTCCTGGAGTTCGCGCAGCACGGCCTCGGAGGGTTCCGGAAGCCCGGCTTGGGCGTACCGGTCGGCCAGGCGCAGGGCGATGGCGGGATCCTCGGGCTTCAACGACCGCACCTTTGCGAACACCTCGAGCATCGCCGCCCGGGCGCGGGCCTCAAGCCGGGGATCGGAGACTCCCACCGCCCGATAGAGGTCAGCGATCTCGAGCAGGGCCTGGGGCTCGTTGGCGAAACCGGTCGTCGCGCGTGACAGCAGGGGCAGTGCGTCGGCCCCGCGACGATCGTCGGCGAGGATCCGGACCACCGCCTGGTAGACCGCAAGGATCACCGGTGGACGTTCCGCCGCGCGCAGGTAGGCCTTGAGGGCATCGCCGTTGCGTCCGGCCTGGGTCAGCGCCACCCCGTGCAGCGCATGGAGTTCACCGGGGGTTTCCGGGGACTGGCAAACCCGTTCGAGCAGTTTCAGGGCGCGGTCCACCTTGCCCTGCTGGAGGAACCGGCGGGCCACGTCGGCCACCAGTTCGTGATTCGAGAGGTCGTTCTCGGTGACCCGCTCGAAAAAGGAGAGCAGCCCCTCGGCATCGCCGTTCATCCCACGCACCAGGCCCGCCGCGAAGGCCGCATGGGCCGAGGCTCGTCGCTCCCAGGCTTCCGGGGCCGGGCGAGCGGTCGCTGTCACCTCAGGTTTGGCGCCGTGAGATTTACGGCCGCCGCCCGGAGAACCGGTCCGGCAACCCGTCGCCAGCAGGGCGAGCGCGAGGATCGCGCAAAGCGCCCCCGACCGGAGGACCATGCCGCAGGCAACGACAGTCATAGGCACGCGGAGACTCGCCCCGAAACCCCGCCGATGCAAAAGGCAACGCGGCCCGGTCGTGAGACCTGGGCCGCGCCCTGAAAAGCGGATGGTTGGGAGGAACGCCCTCAGCGGACGCGTTACTTCTGCCAGGTACGCTTCTTGTGCCGGTTCTGCCGAAGCTTCTTCCGACGCTTGTGTTTGTTGATCTTCGCTTTGCGACGTTTCTTGAGTGAACCCATATCAGTGTCGGTCTTGAGTTGTCGTTGTCAGTAAACCACCTTGTTCAGCGGATATTCGATGATGCCCTCGGCACCGAAGGCCTTCAAACGAGGAATCAACTCGCGAACCACCGGTTCGTCGATGATGGTCTCCACGGCTACCCAGCCCGACTGACTCAAACCTGAGACGGTAGGATTACGGAGCGAGGGCAGGCTTTGCAACAGGTTTGGAAGGTCCTTCTCGCGGATGTTCATCTTGAGGCCCACCTTGACCTCGGCCTCGATGGCCCCCTTGAGCAGCAGCGCGAGGGTCTCGATCTTCGAGCGGATCCACGGATCCTTCCAGGCCGTCTTGTTGGCCACGAGCCGCGGGGTGGAAACCAGCAGGGTGTCCACGATGCGCAGCTTGTTGGCCTTGAGCGACGAACCGGTCTCGGTGACATCGACGATGGCGTCGACCAACTCGCGCGCCTTCACCTCGGTGGCGCCCCAAGAGAACTCCACCTCGGCCTTCACGCCATGCTTGCGGAGCCAGCGACGGGTCATTCCCACCACCTCGGTGGCGATGCGCTTGCCTTCCAGGTCCTTGACGGTGCGGATGTCGGATTCCTCCGGCACGGCCAACACCCAGCGGGTCGGCTGCCGGGTGGCCTTGCTGAACACGAACTCGCCCACCTCGTGCACCTCGCCCGCGACCCCGTTCTCATGGATCCAATCGACGCCGGTGAGTCCCGCGTCGAGGTAACCGAGGGCCACATAGCGTCCGATCTCCTGGGCGCGGATCAGGCGGATCTGCAGCTCCGGATCGTCTACGTAGGGCTCATAGCTCCGGCTGGAGACGGAGATGTTCCATCCGGCCTTGGCGAACTTCTCCAGGGTGGCCTCCTGCAGCGAGCCCTTGGGCAACCCCAGCTTCAGGCGGGGTGCGGGCGCTGCCGGGGATGCGGCGGCTTTGGTCTTGCTCATCGTACGCGAAACCCCGGGAACCACGCCGTGCGCCGCGAATCTCCACGAACCGCGGCCCGGGTCGCCCCTCGGGAACCCATGGAACTGCCAGAGAACGGACGCGGGGGCGACAGATTTCTGAGCCCGATTCTTGGCCGACCGATTCCGAGAACCCCGGCAACTCGACAGGATCGGCGGAGACTGTAGGATTCACGGAACCGTGAACCGGATCCTCGCGCACCTCCTCCCGCCCGCCCTCGCCCTCGGACTTCTCCTTCCCGTCACCCGTGCCGAGGAGGCTCTGCCCAAGGGCATGGAGCGGCTCGATTTCCGGCAGGTCGTGCGCTCGGCCAAGGACCGAGTCTTCCCGTCGGTGGTGTTCATCAAGTGCGTGCGCGAGGACATGCAGGGCGGAAAACGCCAGGCCCAGGAGGTCTCGGGATCGGGCGTGCTCATCTCGGCCGATGGCGAACTACTCTCCAACTGGCATGTGGTGGACAAGGCCACCGAGGTCCGCTGCCTGCTTTCCGACGGCCAGGCCTTCAAGGCGAAGGTCCTCGGCTCCGACAAGGACACCGACGTGGCCTTGTTGAAGCTCGAACGTCCGACCGACGCAAAACCCCTGCCCTTCGCGCGCCTCGGAATCTCGACCAACCTGGTGGAGGGCGACTTCGTGATGGCCATGGGTGCCCCATTCGGGCTCTCCCGGTCAGTCTCCATCGGCATCATCTCCTGCACCCAGCGCTACCTGCCGGGTTCCAGCGAATACAGCTCGTGGCTCCAGACCGACGCCTCGATCAACCCGGGCAACTCGGGCGGCCCGCTGGTGAACACCCAGGGCGAG
>CAIOKD010000013.1 GCA_903858835.1 uncultured Verrucomicrobiota bacterium | reverse complement strand
GAGTTCGGGGTCCGGGATCTGGAGGTGGTGCGCCTGGACGATCACCGCATCGAGGGCTTCGGCCAGCAGGCCGGAGCGCACCGACTTCCGCAGTGGCGAGGCGCCGCCGTCCTTGAGGAAGCAACCCGAGCCCTGCCGGGTCTCGATCACCGATTCGGACTCCAGCTCGGCGTAGGCGCGGGCCACGGTGTTGCGGTTGATGCGCAGGTCCTCGGCCAGGCTCCGGACCGAGGGCAGGGGATCGCCGGGGCGGATCAGCCCACTGGCCGCCGCCGCTTTCACCTGCTGGACGATCTGCAGGTAGATCGGGACACCGGATTGGAAGTCGATTCGGGCGATCATCGGGAGGTGATGAACCAAACCTGTCATAGGACACTAGGACAGTCAATCCGAAATCGTTCGAATGACCTGCCCGGTACCCTGCGTCCAAACCCGGACCATGCGTTGGATCCCCCTGTTGCTCGCGCTTTCCCTATGGAGCCCGTCCCTGCCGGCGGCGGTGCTGAGGGTCCGGCCAGATGCCAATCTCGGGGGAAATGGGGCTCCCCATCATCCGTTCCGAACCCTGCCCGAAGCCCTGAAGGCCGCCGCCGCGGTCCGCGCGGCCCAACCCGACGAACCCGTCACGGTCCTCCTGCTGCCGGGGCGTCATGAGTTGAAGGAACCCCTGCGGATCGGCCCGGAGCATTCCGGCATCACCCTGCGATCGGCGACCCCGGGTCAGGCAGTGATCAGCGGGGGCCAGCGCATCACCGGTTGGAAAGAATCCCCAGACCGATCCGGCCTCTGGCAGGTCCGTCTGCCGGAGTTCGCCCGCGGACGACCGGCCTTCCACCAACTGATCGTCAACGGTCAGCGGGCGCAGCGGGCACGGACTCCGAACGAGGGATTCTTTAGAACACGGGCTGCCCTGGGGACCCAAGCCCCCATCGACCTGCCGTTCCGGGCCGGAGACCTGAAGCCCGAATGGGCCCGGCATCCCGACGCGCAGGTGGTGCTTTTGATGAAGTGGACCGATCTGCACCTGCCCCTGGTGGCGGTGGATCCCGACAAAGGCATCGCCGAATTGCTGGGCGGTCCCCGGGCCTCCTGGATGGACGAACCCGATGCCCGCTACTGGGTGGAGAACGTTCCGGATGCGCTCGATCGACCGGGAGAATGGTATTTCGACTCCCAGACCGGGTGGCTCCAGTACCTGGCTCCTGCGGGGCTCCGCCTGAATCGGGTTCCGATCGTTGCAGCCCGCCTTCGGGACTTGGTCCGGGTCGAAGGGGATCCCACCTCCGGGGGCGTGGTCCAGGGCGTGGTCTTTTCCGGGCTCACCTTCGCCGAGACCGATGATGGCATTCCCGACGAGGGCCTCCTGTCTCCGCAGTCGGCCGTGCCCGTCCACGGGGCCTTCCGGGTCACCCATGCGACCGAGGGCGTCATCGAGGACTGCACCTTCGCCAACCTTGGCGGCTATGCCCTCGAACTGGGCCGGGGGGCCCAGCGGTGGCGAGTAGTCGGCAATCGGGTGCGCGACATCGGGGCCGGGGGCCTCCGGATCGGGGAACCGGGCGACACCCGGCCCAGCCCCCGCGATGCCTGCCATTCCCACGCGGTGACCGACAATGAGGTGATTCGTCTTGGTC
>CAIOKD010000012.1 GCA_903858835.1 uncultured Verrucomicrobiota bacterium | reverse complement strand
GGCGAACCCGAGCCCGCCGACCAGCGCCGAGGTGAGGTCGGAAAGGATGTCCCCGTTCATGTTGGTGGTGACGATCACCGAGAACTGTTCCGGCCGACGCACGAGCTGGTGGGCGCAGTTGTCCACGATGATGTGCTGGGCGTTGATGTCCGGATACTCCGGGGCGATCTCCTCGAAGGTCCGCTTCAGCAGGCCTTCGGTCATCTTCATGATGTTGGCCTTGGTGGCGCAGTGGACCGTCTTGCGGCCCTCGGACCGGGCGACCTCGAAGGCCAGGCGCACGATCTTCTCGCAGCCCTTGCGCGAGATGAGCTTGAGGCACTGGGCGACGCCGGGGGTCTGCATGTGCTCGATGCCGGCGTAAAGGTCCTCGACGTTCTCACGGACCACCACCAGGTCGATGCCGCGGCCGGCGTACGGTGTGGGTACCCCGGGCAACTCGCGCACGGGTCGGATGTTCCCGTAGGTCTCGAAGAGCTTGCGCAGGGTGACGTTGGCGCTCTTCTCGCCGAAGCCCACGGGCGTCTCGAGTGGGCCCTTCAGCACCAGCCGGGTGCGGCTGATCGAGTCGAGAGTCTCCTGGGGCACGCCCGAGGCGATGCCCTTGCGGAACACCGAGGCGCCCGCGTGGGCCTCCTCCCAGGCGATGCGGACACCGGTGGCGTCGACAAGCGTCCGGGCGGCCTGCACGACCTCGGGCCCGATGCCGTCGCCGGGGATCAGGGTCACGGGGATGGGCGTGGCGTTCTTGGAATCGCTGGAATTCATGATGGGTTCGTTCTGTGTCGGTGGTTCTGAGTGGGATGATGCCGTTGGGATCGGGGTCTCAGGCAGCGAGGCTTTCGGGGGTGGTTCCTGGGGAATCATGGATCCCCGGGTCGTGCGGATCGGCCACCTGCTTCAAGAGCTCCGAGGCCAGCCATGCACGGGCGGCCTCGGGGGAGTGGAACAGCGGGGTGGGCACGGTGCGTTCGCCCTGTCTCTGGAGAAGGATCCGGGCCAGACCATCCGCCTCGATCCAAGCTCCTTCGAACGTCGTCTCGTCGAGCAGGTGGCCGATCAGCGACCGGGGATGGGTCAGGCTGACCCACAGGGTCCGTCCCTCGGCCGGAGCACTCCCGTGGGTGTCCTGTTCCCCGAGGTCGAGGTGCTGGATCACGATGCCCGGCGGGGCGAATTCCGCGGGATAGGTGGGGATTAACCCTGGGGCCATCTGGGGCAGTTCCGTCCAGGGCGTGGTCGTCGTTTCAGCATTGAGCTTCATGGCGACGGGATCCTACCTCGGGACCGACATTCAAAAATATCGAAAGTCAGAATGAATAATGCGGTAATTCCGAAATGATGAATGTCGGTAGCACGGGAGGCGATCCGGGCGAGTGGCTCAACTACCATCACCTGTTGCGATTCCGGGCGATCGCCCGCGAGGGCGGGGTGACCCGGGCGTCTCGGTTGCTGAGGGTCTCGGCCTCGACCTTGAGCGAGCAGTTGGCCGAGCTGGAGGCATGGCTTGGCGAACCTCTGTTCGACCGGCGGGGCCGGTCATTGGTGCTGACCGATGCGGGCCGCGCGGTGCTGGACCATGCCGATGCCATCCACGAGTCCGGTGCCGAGCTGCTGGATCTCTTCCGGAGGCCCGGTGCCCAGAAGAAGCGCCGCGCATTGCGGATCGGGGCCGTGGCACCCTTGTCGAAGAACCTGCAGTTCGACTTCATCGAACCCCTGCTGACCCGGCCCGACGCGACCCTCTCGGTCTCGGCCGGGGCCTTCGAGGACCTGCTCGTCCGCTTGCGATCCCACGAGGTGGACGTGGTGCTTTCGGATGTTCCCGCGCCGCCGGGTGGATCACCCGAGGTGTTCAACCAGGTCCTTGGCGAGGTGCCCGCCTACCTGGTCGGCCGGATGAGGCACCTGGATGAATCCGGGGGGTTTCCCGCCTGCCTGAAGGGGGTGCCCCTCTTTCTTCCGGCCCGGCATGCGCCCCTGCGCGAGCAGTTCGAATTGCTGTTGGCCCGGGCCGGAGTCCAGCCGGAGGTCCGCGGCGAGGTCGATGACATGGCCCTCCTGCGCCTGCTGGCCCTCTCAGGCAAGGGCCTGGCCCTCACGTCGGCGATCGTGGTCGAGCGGGAACTCCACTCCGATGGATTGCGTCAGGTGATCCCGCTCCCGGGGCTTTCGGTCCGCTTCCATGCCGTGACGGTGCGCCGACGCCTGGCCAATCCTTGGATCGAGGAGGTGGTGTCGGGCATCCAGGAGCGGATCCGCGGTTTCATCCGGACGGTCGAAGACTCCCGGATCCGGCGGCATCCGTCGCCCCCACGAGCGCCTCGTTCGTCGGGCGGCGTCCGCGCTGGAAAAAAGAATCCCGCGAGCCAACAGCGGGCTGCCGGGAATCAGAGTTCCTGATGGATCGGTGGTTCCTGCCGTTCCTGACGGGGTTGGCCGGGAAGCCGCTGTGTTCCGAAGGCGACCTCAGCCGACCGCCGGTGGGGTCAATCCGGTTCGGGAGTAGAACCGGGGGGTGTCCTTGTCGCGCTTCAGGCTGACCTCGAACTTCATGGCCGCCTTGCGCGAAAGCCCGTCGTGCCGCCAGACCACGGGCCACGGGCCCGGGTGGCCGGTCCATTTCGCGACCTCCGTGTCGGCGCTCAGGGCGAACTGGTCGAGGTTCTCGGCATGGCCCACGAAGCAGCGTCCCGCAGGATTGCGGAGGACGAAAACGGACCAGGTGTCGGAGGGGGCGGACGGCGCGGGCACGGAAGATTCCACGCCGCGAGCATGAGGCCGCCGGTCTCGAAGGGGGAGCGGATTCGTCTGGCCGGGTTTTGGTCTGGGTTTGGGGCCGAACCTCGGCCTTGGAACCGGTCGAGTGACCGTTCCCGGGGTTCAGCGGCGCATCGAGGCGGTGGCTCCGTCGGCCAGGGCCTGGATCTCGTCCGCGCGGAACTGGGAGGTGTCGCCCCGGCTGGTGTGCACCAGGGCCGCGTAGGCCAGGGCGAAGTCGAGGGTGCGGCCCAGCGGCAGGCCCGACAGGAGCCCGTGCAGGATGCCGGCCGAGAACACATCGCCCGTGCCGACCCGGTCCACGATCTCCAAGTCGCGGTATTCCCGACCTCGGCCGAAGTGTTCGCCGATGCCCATGAATCCGCCCAGGTCGTGGCGGTGTCCCTGATGGATGGTACGTTCGGTGCCCGCGACGAGTCGCAGGTTGGGGAAAGCCCGGCTCACCGCCGCCACCAGCTCGGCCGTGTCGGAACCTGCCCCGGGCGCCGCCCCGCCGAGCAGGGCACGAAATCCCTCCGGGCTGCCGATAAGCACATCGCTCTGGGCGACGAACTCCCGGTTGATCTCCGCTGCCCGCTCCGGGGTGGCCAGTGAGGCGCGGAAATTGAGGTCGTAGCTGACCAGGGTCCCCGAGGCTCGGGCCGCCGTGATAGCGGCCTGCAAGGTGGCGCGGGTGGATTCGGACAGCACGGCGAAGATGCCACCGCTGTGCAGCAGGCCCACGCCCTCGTGCTGGAAGACCCGAGTCCAGTCCACGTCGCCCGGGGCCATTTGGCTGGCGCTCGAGTGGCCCCGATCGAAGAGCGCCATGCCGCCGCGCACGCCCACTCCGATCTCCGCGAAATACAGGCCCACGCGATTGGTTCGACCGAGGCCGTCATGCGGCTCCAGGGCGACGTGACTCACATCCATCCCGGCGGCCCGGGCATGATTGAGCACGATGTCGGCCAAGGGGTTCTCGGGCAGCTTGCTGGCGAAGGCGGTCCGCCAACCCAGTCGGGCCGCCGCGTAGGCCGCGTTGTACTCGCCACCGCCGACATCGATCTCCAAAGAGCGTGCGAACTCGATCCGCCCATGGCCCGGGGGCGACAATCGGATCATGCATTCACCCAGCGCCATGAGGTCGTGCCGCCGGGAATCCCGCGCACGCAGAGGCAGTGGCAGGGTTTGGTCGAGGAAGTCGGATTCCGGATTCATTCGGGGTTCGGGGGCGGCCCGGGGTCCACCCGCGCCGCCGTGGCTCAGAGTCTGGCGGCCCAATGGAAGGCGACCAGCGAGAAGAGCATGCCCGCGATCCCGACGATCGTCTCGCAGACCGTCCAGGTCTTGAGGGTCTGCCCGACGCTGAGTCCCAGGCTGTCCTTCACGATCCAGAATCCGGCGTCGTTGAGGTGGCTCAGGAAGAGCGATCCGCAGCCGACGGCGCAGATGATCAGCGCGATCTGGTGGGGATTCATCTCGGGATGCGCCGCCAGCACCGGTACCAGCAGGCCAGAGGCCGTGGTGATGGCCACGGTGGCGGACCCGGTCGCCACTCGGATGAAGGCCGACACCAGCCAGCCATAGAGCAGCGGGCTCAGATGGGCCGCATCGCCGGCCCGGCCGATGGCCTCGGCCACCCCGGAATCGCGCAGCACCCGGGCGAAGCCGCCGCCGCCGCCGATCACCAAAATGGTCAGACCCACCGCGCCGATGCACTGCTCGGTGAACTTCAGCACCTCGGCCCGGGTGTAGCCACACCGTGTACCCAGCGTGATCGAGGCCAACAGAACGGCCAGGAGCAGGGCCAGTGTAGGGTGACCGACGAATTGGGCGGCTTCCCGAAGGGCGTTCCCCTTGGGCAGGAGCAGTTCGGCCACCGTCGCCAGGAGCATCAGCAGCACCGGACAAAGGATGCTGAAGAGGGTCAGGCCGAATCCGGGCAGTCGAAAGCGGGGATCGGTCGAGGCCGTCTTGTTCGGGACGGGCGGGGGATTGGCCTGCACGCGGCCGACCACGAATTTCGCGTAGATCGGTCCGGCGACCGCGGCCGTCGGGATCCCGATCACGAAGCCCCAGAACAGCACCAGGCCCATGTTGGCCTTGAGCGCCTCGACGGCGACCACGGGCCCCGGATGCGGTGGCATGACGCCGTGCATGACCGACAGGCAGGACAGCAGCGGCAGGGTCAACCGCAGGAAGGGCTGGCGGGTCTCGTGGGTCAGGGTGAGGAGGATCGGCAGCAGCAGCACCAGGCACACGGCGAACCAGGTGGTCAGGCCGACCGCTAGCGCCAGGGCCATGATGCACCACTGGATGCGTTGGGGCCCGAAGATCCGCGCCATTCGCGAAGCCAGCACCTCGGCGCCCCCGGATTCGGCCAGGAGCTTGCCCAGCATGGTCCCCAGAGCGATGACGCCGGCCGTTCCCGCCAGGGTGGCCCCCAGACCGTCGCCGAAGGATTTCATCACCCCGAGCACCGTGTAGGCCACCGCCTTGCCATCCGCCGAGGCCAGGGCCTTGCCGGTGGCGTCGCGCGCCGGCACGTCCAGCAGCACCACCGCGCCAAGGCCCACCACCAGCGAGGCCATCAGCAGCGAGAGGAAGGCATTCACCTTGGCCTTGGTGATCAGGACGATCAGGGAGGTGATCGCGATCAGCGCGAGGAGGATGAGTTTCCAGTCCTGGGGATTCATGGGCTTGGTCTTGAAGGCTGTCAGGGAACCGGGACCGCGGGCAAGGCGGCGATCGGTCCCCGTGAGGCGTCCGCCGTGATCCCTGGCATCGATGGTTCTGCCCCTTGTCATCGCACGGTCTGCCGGTAGTCTGTCGCCCGACGTGCCGGACCGCATCCAACGACTCTATCCTTGGTTCTTCGCCCTCGTGGTGGCGCTGAGCCGCTGGCCCGGGTTGTTTCCGCCCAATTTCAGCGTCGTCTACTCGCTGTGCCTGTGCGGCGGGATGTTCTTTCCCGGCCGGCTTTCGGTGGCCTTGCCCCTCGGGACGCTCCTAGTGAGCGATGTCGCCCTGAATCTCTGGTACCAGTTCGCCAAGGGCTACTCGGTCTGGGATCCGATCTCGCTGCTGTACATGGCCGGCAATTACGCCGGTTATGCCGCCCTGTACCTGCTGGGCCGCGGGCTCCGGCCCTTCGTGCCGGGCGGCCGTTGGTTGCGGCTGCCGCCGACGATCCTCGGCAGCCTGCTGGGGGTGCTGCTGTTCTACGGGGTCACCAATACGCTCTCTTGGCTGCGCGACCCTGCCTACGCCAAGACCCTGGCCGGTTGGTGGACCGCGCTGACCACCGGTTCGGCCGGTTGGCCCGAGACCTGGAAGTTCCTCCGCAACAGCCTGCTGAGCAGCGCCCTGTTCAGCGCCCTCTTTGCGGTGACCTGGCAGTCGGCACCTTCGGAGTCCCCGGTCGAGAAGGGCGAATGCGCCCCGACGGCCGAGGCCGACCCCGAGGGCGAGGAGCAGGCGGCCTAGGGATTGCAGACCCATGGCCTGAATAGGGTCTGAATTCGGCCCCGGGCTCCGGGGGGTATTCCAACCACGGTCGCCCGATAACCACCGATCCCCGACATCGCCATGACCGTGGGTCTCATCTCCGACACGCATGGCTTCTGGGATCCGCGCATCCCCACCCTGTTCGCCGGGGTCGATCACATCCTGCACGCCGGCGACATCGGCTCGACGGCCATCCTGGTCGCCCTCGAGCGGATCGCATCGGTCACGGCCGTGATGGGCAACTGCGACGGTCCACCCCTCGATGCCCGTGAGACGGAGGTGATCGACCTCGGGGCGCACCGATTCCTGGTGCACCACATCGTCGATCCCCGGGCGCCGCACGAGCGCCTGGCCCGGAGCATAGACCATCACCGTCCGGGGTTCGTGGTCTTCGGGCACACCCACAAGCCCCATGATTCCCGGGTGGGCGCGATCCGCTATCTCAACCCCGGCTACGCCGGCCGGGTCCGTTTCAACCAACCCCGCAGCCTGGCCCTCCTCGACCTGGCCGACCCGGTCCATCCCATGCGCGTGATCGACCTGGGGGGCCTGTGAGCCGGGACGCGCGACGAGCGATTGAATCGCTTTGACGACCCCGTCGTCCGCTTGCAGGTTGAGAGCAATTCAACCTTTGGACCAATGAGCCTGAAAATCGCCTCCGTCGCCCTCCTGTCCGCCGTCGTGAGCCTGTCGGCCGCCGACTTCGATGCCAGCAAGCTGCCGCCCGCCTCCACCCAGGCGGGGGTGACCTACGAGAAGGACATCAAGCCCCTGTTCGAGCGTTCCTGCTTCAAGTGCCACGGGGCCGAGAAGCAGAAGGGCAAGCTGCGCCTCGACTCGCTGGAGGCCACCCTCAAGGGCGGCTCCAATGGTGCTGGTTTCGAGAAGGGGGCCAGCGCCAAGAGCACCTTCGTGGCCAGTGTCGCCCGCCTGTTGGCCGACGACGAGAACATGCCCCCGGAGGGCAAGGGCAAGCCCTTTACCAAGGAAGAGGTGGGCCTGCTCCGCGCGTGGATCGACCAAGGCACGAAGTGAGTCGGGCCGCGAGCGGGTTCCAGCCGGACCGGTGCGGCGGGTCATCCCCGGCACCGGTGGCCTTCCCGTGTCCAACCCTCGCCTCACGGTCTTGTCGCCGTCTTCCGCCTCAACGATCCCATGCTCGCGCTCCATGAATTCCACGCCGAACAGGGTGCCGCCTTCACCGAACTCCAATCGATGGAAGCGGTGGCGCACTACGGCGATGTCGCGGCCGAGTATTCCGCCCTCCAGGGCTCGGTCGGTCTGATCGACCTGAGTTTCCGCGGTCGGCTGTGCCTGCTGGGAGCCGACCGGGTGCGCCTGTTGCACGGGCAGGTGACCAACGACATCCAGGCCCTCAAGACGGGGCAGGGATGCTACGCCGCCTTCACCTCGCCCAAGGGCCGGATGCAGGCCGACGTGCATGTGTACGCTCTCGCCGAGGAGTTGCTCTTGGATGTCGAGCCGGGCCTGACCCCGGCACTGATCGAGCGGCTCGATCACTACATCGTGGCCGACGATGTGCAGGCGGTGGACGTGGCCGAGCATTACGGCCTGTTTTCCCTGCAGGGCCCCCAGGCGCTCGAGGTTCCCCGCCTCTTGGACTCGGGGTTGACCCTGGCTCCGCAGAGCCACGGCATCGTCCACCGCCCCGATCCCGAACTGGGCGATCTCTACTGGGTGACCCATGCCCGCACGGGCAGTCAGGGGGTCGACCTGTTCGTCCCGACCGCGGCCCTGGGCATGGTGTGGGACAAGTTGTGTCTGGCCGTGCGATCGCTGGGCGGCCGGCCTGTGGGGTGGTCGGCGTTCGACCTGGCCCGCATCGAGGCCGGCATCCCACGATTCGGTGTGGATATCGACGAGAGCCATTTGCCACCCGAGGCCGGCCTGGATCGCAACGGCATCAGCTACACCAAGGGATGCTACATCGGACAGGAGACCATCGCCCGCATCCGCACCTATGGACAAGTGACCAAGGCGCTGAAGGGCCTGCGTTTCGAGCCGAACGCGCCCCTGCCGGCCCGGGGTGACAAGATCCTCCACCAGGGCAAAGAGGTCGGGTCGCTGACGAGCGTCATGCAATCGCCCCGATGCGGTGGCCCCATCGCCCTCGGGTACGTCCGCAAGGAATGCAACGCCCCGGGCACCGGATTGGTGGTCCGTTCGGCTTCGGGTGCCGAGATCCCGGCCCGGATCGTGCCCCTGCCGTTCACGGCCTGAGCCCCCCCCGGAAAAACCGGGGTCCCCGCCTGCCGCTTCGCTTGACCGGGCGGCCCGTTCCGGCGGAAATCTTCCCGATGCCTACTCGTTCCCTCCTCCGCGCCGGTGCCGTGGCCCTGGCGGTCGCTTCCCTGGCCTTCACCGGCTGCAAGGCCACCATCAAAGATCCCAAGACCGAAGGGTACGTGCCGATCTTCGACGGCAAGACCCTCGCGGGTTGGTCGGGACGCTCGGACCTTTGGACCGTGAAGGAAGGCGCCATCACGGGCACCACCCACCGCGATCACCCGATCGCCGGGAACACCTTCCTGGTCTGGACCAACGGCACGGTGGCCAACTTCGAACTGCGCCTGCAGTACCGCATCTTCAACGGCAACTCGGGCATCCAGTACCGCAGCAAGCTCGTCGACGCCGACAAGTTCGTGGTGGGCGGCTACCAGGCCGACTTCGAGGCCGGCAAGACCTACAGCGGCATCCTGTACGAGGAGCGTGGACGCGGCATCCTGGCCGAACGCGGCCAGCGCACCGTCATCACCGACGACGGCGGCAAGACCAAGGTCACTGTCGTGGGCAAGCTCGCCGACTCGAAGGAGCTCCAGGCCAACATCCGCGATGAGCAGTGGAACGACTACCTCATCGTTGCCGACGGCAACCACCTCATGCACTTCATCAACGGGCGCATGACGGTCGACGTCGTCGATCAGCAGGCCGCCAAGGCCGCCAAGGAGGGCATCCTGGCCCTGCAGATCCATGCCG
>CAIOKD010000011.1 GCA_903858835.1 uncultured Verrucomicrobiota bacterium | reverse complement strand
GGCCATGCGTTTCATTGGCGGCGTCATCGAGAAGCTCCAACGTCACCCCAAGCGGATCGTCTTTCCCGAGGGCACGGAGCCGCGGGTGATCCAGGCGGCCCGCCAGTTCTATTCCCTGAGGCTGGGCGCCCCGATCCTCCTGGGCGACCGCCTGGCTATCAAGGAGGCCGCCGCCGCCCTGAACGTCTCGCTCGAGGGCATTCGCCTGATCAATCCCTCGGAAAGCCCCGACCTCGACAGCTTCGTACGCCGCTTCCTGCTGCTGCGCCGGGGCAAGGGCATCGAAGAACAGGAAGCCCGCGAGGCGATGATCAAGCCGAACTTCTTCGGCGCGATGATGGTGGCCATGAAGCAGGCCGACGGCCTGGTGTCCGGCGCCAATGAGATCTCCGGCGGGGTTCTCCGTCCGCTCTTCCAGATCATCAAGGTGGCACCGAAGACCACCACCGCCTCGTCCTGCATGGTGATGGAGGTCGAGGACACCCGCTTCGGCGACCGGGGCGTGCTGTTCATGGGCGACTGCGGCGTCATCCCCGACCCCTCTGTCGACCAGTTGGCCGACATCGCCATCTCCACCGCGCGGCTGGCCCGGCAGATCTCCGGGGTCCGCCCCCGGGTGGCCCTCTTGAGCTACTCGACCAAGGGCAGCGCCACCCAGCCCAGCCTGATGAAGGTGAAGGCCGCCACCGCGCTGGCCCAGCAGAAGGCCCAGGACACGGGCTTCGAGGCCGACTTCGACGGCGAATTGCAGGTCGATGCCGCGATCATCCCGGAGATCGCGCTGCGCAAGCTCCCGGAGAGCAAGGTGGCCGGGAAGGCCAACGTGCTGATCTTCCCCGACCTCAACTCGGGCAACATCGCCAGCAAGCTCATCCAGCACGTGGCCCGGGCCAATGCCTACGGCCAGATCCTGCTGGGCCTCGACCGCCCGGCGGCGGACCTGTCGCGCGGCAGCAGCTCCCACGACATCCTCGGCGTGGCCGCCATCGTGGGCCTGCAAAGCATCGATTATCAGCAGCTCTACCCCGGCGCGGGCGAGAACCTGCCGGGCGACCTCTGACACCCCGACCCCGCCAGCCCAGAACCCCTCCGGCCCATGCTCCAGAACCAGCTCACCCCCCGGGTGTTCATCGCGGCCACCCGCCAGAACGACGGCAAGACGACCACCTCGCTCGGACTCCTGGCAGCATTGCAGCGACGCTACGGACGGGTGGGTTACATCAAGCCGGTGGGCCAGCGCTTCGTGGAGATCGACGAGCAGAAGATCGACGAGGACGCGGTGATCATGGACCGCGTGTTCCGGCTGAACTGCCCGCTGGTGGACATGTCGCCCATCGCGGTGGAGCCCGACTTCACCCGCAAGTACCTGCAGTCGGCGAACCTCGAGGCCCTGGTGAAGCGCATTCACAAGGCCTTCGACCGGGTGGCTTGGGAGAAGGACTTCGTGCTCTGCGAGGGCACCGGCCACGCGGGCGTCGGCAGCGTCTTCGACCTGTCCAACGCCAACGTCGCCAAGCTGCTCAACGCCAAGGTGGTGATCGTGACGCGCGGCGGCATCGGCCAACCCATCGACGAGACCGTCATGAACCACGCCCTCTTCAAGCAGGAGGGGGTTCAGGTGATCGGGGTGATCATCAACAAGGTGCTGCCCGAGAAACTCGATTACATCACCGAGTTCGCGCAGCGCGGTCTCAAGCGCAAGGGCCTCGAACTCCTGGGAGTCGTGCCGTATCAGCCGATCCTCTCGCGTCCCACCGTCGGGGCCATCGCCGACGAACTCGAGGCCGAGATCCTGGTCGGCAAGCGCCCCCTCACCCAGATCGTCAACCGGGTGGTGATCGGGGCCATGGGTCCGGAGCGCGCCCGGAGCCTGTTCAAGCCGGATGTCCTGATGATCGTGCCGGCCGACCGCGAGGACATCCTGAACGCCGCTGCCGAGCAGATGAAGGCCTCGAAGGCACCGATCGCCGGCATTGTGCTGTCCGATGATATCAAGCCCTCACCGTCGATGCTCAAGTCGCTCAAGGAACTGCCCTGCCCGGTGATCATCACCGGCAAGGACAGCTATCACGCGGCGTCCATCGTGCACGACTTGATCGTGAAGACCCGGCCCGACGACAGCCAAAAGATCCAACTCATCCAGGAGATCATCTCCAAGAACGTGAATCTGAACCGGATCCTCAACGCCCTCTGATCGCAGGAGGCTAGTGAGCTTGCCGGAAACGTCCAGGTCCGCGGTACGGCCGGCTTGGAGATCCGGCCCGACCCCCGAGGCCTACTTCCAGGTCCCAGCTCAAGCCCGACCTGAAGCACGGTGGGCCCGCTTCAAACAGCGGGGCCGACCGTGCCCGGCAGAACCCGTCAGTAGCGGTATCCGATGGCCAATTGGCCGTACACGGCCCCGTCACCGTTGAACTGGAGACGGACGTCATCGAGCACGAAGCGTCGGTCGATCATCCAACCGCTCTCGATGGAGGCGTAGAAACCCTTGGGTGCGCCCCAACGCGCGCCGACGCCGGTGCGGATCTCGCGGTAGGTGATCTGCTGACCATCCATGGCGGCCAACCCATGGTCGCGGCCGTAGGACGGGTTCAGGTGATAGGCTCCACCCGCCATCTCGGCACCGATGTGGAACATCCAGTTGGCCGAAGGACGGTATTGGATCTGAGGCCGCGGCAGCAGCAACGAGAGCGTCCACTGCTCGGCAAACCGCCAGCGGACCCCCGGACCACCCACCACGGGGATGTCCCGGCGCGGATCGACGCTGGCCGACAAGAATACCTGGAGGTCGGGATTCACCGTGTAGCCCACCCCACCGATGAAGGGCGCATTGAAATCGTCGCCACTGATCTGCTCGAAATCGGAATAGAGACCCGGCGAGACCTCGCCGAACGCCTGCCAACCCTCGCGGAATCGCCACGAGACGGTCAGCGGGATCGCCACTGACTGCAGGTTGGACGGCAGCGGATTGCCCGGATCGGCGCCGAAATCCCAGCGCGTGTAGGCCAACCCGGCCCCCCAATTGAACTCGGCCCCCGGGTTGAAGACGCCCTTGTACTCCAGGCGGGTGCGGGTGGCGTTCAGGTTGCCCAACTCGCGGGTTCCCAAGCGGATGTCCGCCCCGGCCGAATAGCCCGTGTTGACCTCGAGAGTTCCCGAATAGGGGGCGGCGGCGAAACGGTCCTGGGCCCACAGGCCGCCCGCCGTCAACAGGACGACCGCAGAGAAAAGAGTCTTCATAGAGATCATCACCGTTGCCCCGACACGGCAAAGCGCAACCCCGGCCGATATTTCGGACATCCTTTCCGACCGGCTTCGAGCCCGTCCCGGAGCGCCCTTCCGAATACAGTCCCGACCTCAATCCCGACTCCAGCGCAGCACTCGAACCTGCATACCTGCGGGCCATTCCGTCGCGGGAGGCACATCCACCAACCCATTGGCCTGTGCCAGCGGTCCGAGGATGTGCGAAGCCTGGACCCCCGCCGAACGGACCCGTCCGTCGTCCTCCAGGATCACCCGCATAAAGTGGCGTCGATCTCCCGGATTCGACAGCGGGACCGACAAGATGCCCGGGGCCGCGGACAAGCCCGGGCGGGCGTGGCCCTGCAACCGGCGCAAGGCGGGCAGGGCGATCAACACCGCCGTCACGAATGCGGAGACGGGGTTTCCCGGCAACCCGACCAGAGGCACCCCCCGCAGCGATCCGTAGAAGAGCGGTTTCCCCGGCTTGATGGCCACCCGGAAGAACTCGAGCTGGCCACCCAGCCGTTCCCAGGCCGGACGCAGGAAATCCCGATCCCCCACCGACGCCCCTCCGGCGGTCACCACCAGATCGCCCATGGAAACCGCCGATTCCAACCCAGCGACTGTCGCCTCCAACCGGTCGGGCAGGACCGGCAGCACCGCCACCTCCGCGCCCGCGGATCGGAACAGCGATCCCAGCAGCACCGAATTGCTGTCGTACACCTCACCCGGCTTCAGAGGACTGCCCGGAGGCCTCAATTCATCCCCGGAACCCATCACCACCACCCGAACCTTCCGGTGCACCCGCACCTCGGCATGTCCGGCGGCCGCGGCCAAGCCCAACTGGGGAGCCCCCAACCGCTGGCCCGCGGCCAACAACCGGGTTCCCGTCCGAAAATCCTCCCCGCGGAACCGGACATTCTCCCACGGCTTCACCCCGTCCAGGAACCGGATCCGCCCATCGGGTTCCCGCTCGGTATCCTCCTGCATCGCCACCGCATCGGCCCCCGGCGGCATCGGAGCCCCCGTCAAAATGCGGGCACATTCGCCGGCCCGCAGCGGGCGATCAGCGACTTTCCCCGCAGGCACCTCGAACACGCATGGAAGACAGACACCCGCCTCGGCCACCTCGGCCGCCCGGACGGCATACCCATCCATCGAAGCCGTATCAAAGCCTGGCAACTCCACCCGAGCCCGAACGTCCTCCGCCAGGCAGCACCCGAGGGCATCCGTTAACGACATCGAAACCTCTGGAACGGGGACCAGAGCCTTCAAAACCTCCTCCAACGCCTCTTCGTAAGTGATCATGACCCGATCGAGAGCCCAAAATCGACTCCCTTCGCCCCACCCTTCCCGCCCAAACCGCTTCCCGCAAGCTTCGGAGCCTGTCCCCAAGTTCCTTATGACCGCAGAGCCAACCCCCGATCCAAACCACCCGAGCGGAGCGGGATCGGTCCGAAGCCCGCTCTGGAAGCGATCACCCATTCCCCTCGTGCGCAGCGCGAAGGCCCCATCCTCCCTGGAGCTTCCCTGCGGGCGGAGGGCCGATCCCGCGAAGCCCCCGAGCATGCAACCAGCGCGCCATCTCCTTGTGTAAAAGTGTGGGACCGACCCCGTTTGCGATACGCAGGCGGAGCGGGATGGGTCCGAAGTGAGCTCTGGAACGTCAACACCCTGATCCCCCTCGCGCGCCAGCGCGAAAGCTCCTCCTGCCCCACGTTCCCTGCGAACGCAGGACCCATCCCGCGGAGCCCCCCCGGGCAAAACCCAAAACCACCCCACTCAAGTGCAAGGTTGTGTAAAAGTGTGAGACCGACCCCTTTTGAGTGGAACCAGACAAGAAAACTCCGCACTTGCCCCATTGCCTGCCAACCCCTATCGTGTTGGTTCACGATAAACGGAAACGCTTACTGGGAGGTATATGGCTTCCCGACACCGAATCATGTCTGACAAGAACAAAACCATCGCCGAACACCGCATCCACGCCAAAGACACCGGCTCTGCCGATGTCCAGATTGCCCTTCTCACCGAGAAGATCAACTCCCTGACGGAGCATCTTCAGAAGAATAAGAAGGACCACAGCAGCCGTCGCGGCATGTTGCTCATGGTGGGCAAGCGCCGCAGCCTGCTCGACTATCTGAACCGCACGGATTCGGCCCGTTACCAGGCGCTCACCAAGAAGCTGAAGCTCCGGAAGTAACCTTTTCGCGACACCGGGCCCAGGCCCGGTTTTCGCTTTAGGACACCCTGCGGGCCCCGATTTTTCCGGGACCACAGGGTGGTCCGAAGAGACCGATTCGTTCCATCGCGAATCGATTCGAACCCGAGTCGGTCTCCCCTGCGGGTGCCACGCCCATCCGACGCGCGCGCCGTCACCCGCATCCAAACTCCCAAGACGCGTCAAAGAAGTTAAAGAAAACGCCCGGTCCGCCCGGGAAATTTCACTCGGCCCCTGCAGGCAACCGCGTCCACGGTCCGCAGGGAAGGGGTCGAGTGAAGTTCCTCAGGGCGGTCGGGCAACCGCTAGTATGTCCCATACCGTTCAAATCCCCGTCGGTGGTCAGCACATCACCATCGAAACCGGCCGCTTTGCCAAGCAGGCCGACGGCGCCGTCACCGTCCAACTCGGCGAAACCATCATCCTCACGGCCGCCGTCGCGGCCTCCAAGGCCAAGCCCGGCCAGGATTTCTTCCCCCTCACCGTCGACTACCGCGAGAAGGCGGCAGCCGCGGGCCGTTTCCCCGGCGGTTACTTCAAGCGCGAAGGCCGGCCCTCCGAGAAGGAGATCCTCACCTGCCGCCTCACCGACCGCCCCATCCGCCCGCTCTTCCCCAAGGGCTGGTACAATGAGGTGCAGGTCCAGTCGCTGCTCCTCTCGGCCGACGGCCAGAACGACGCCGACATCCTGTCCATCCTCGGTGCCTCGGCCGCGTTGACCGTGTCCGACATCCCCTGGGCCGGCCCCCTCGGCGCCGTCCGCATCGCCCGGGTCGCCGGTGAATTCGTGGTGAACCCCACCCACGAGCAGCAGGCCCAGTCCGACCTCGACCTGATCTACGTCGGCAACAAGACCGACGTCGTCATGTACGAAGGTGCAGCCAACGAGATCTCCGAGGCCGACTTCATCGCCGCCCTCAAGTTCGCCCAGGCCGCCTGCCAGCCCCTGATCGCCGCCCAGGAAGAGTTGGCCGCCAAGGCCGGCAAGCCCAAGCGCGCCATCACGGTGACCATCGTGCCGGAAGAGATCCTCACCGCCGCCAAGGCCTTGGCCGGTGACCGCATCATCCCCGCCCTGCTCACCCCGCAGAAGCTGGCCCGCGAAGCCGCCGTCAACGCCATCTTCGCCGATGTCGGCCAGAAGCTCGTCGCCCAGTTCGGCGCCGAGAAGGTCACCGAGTTCGTCATCAAGGACGCGCAGTACTACATCCAGAAGGAAGCGGTCCGCAGCCTCGTGCTCGACCACTCCAAGCGCCTCGATGGCCGCGACTTCGACGCCATCCGCGCCCTGTCCAGCTCGGTCGGTTTCCTGCCCCGCGCCCACGGTTCGGCCGTGTTCGCCCGCGGTGAGACCCAGGCCGTCTGCTTGGCCACCCTCGGCACCAGCGACGACATCCAGGAGTTCGACTCCTACACCGGCGGCGAGACCAAGAAGCAGTTCCTGCTGCACTACAACTTCCCGAACTTCTCCGTCGGTGAGACGGGCCGCATCACCGGCCCCGGCCGCCGCGAGATCGGTCACGGAGCCCTCGCCGAGCGCAGCGTGCGCCCGGTGATCCCCCTGAACGAATACCCCTACGCCGTCCGCATCACCGCGGAGATCATGGAATCCAACGGTTCCACCTCCATGGCGTCGGTCTGCGGTGCGACCCTGGCCCTCATGGACGCCGGCGTGCCCATCACCCGCCCCGTGGCCGGCATCTCCATCGGCATCTGCACCGAGTACGGCGCCGATCATCAGATCTCTCGCTACAAGCTGCTCACCGACATCATCGGCTGGGAAGACGCGTTCTGCGACATGGACTGCAAGATCGCGGGCACCGACAAGGGCATCACCGGCTTCCAGCTGGACCTCAAGCTCAAGGGCCTGCCGATGCCTATCATGGAGCAGACCATCGAGAAGGCCCGCGTGGCCCGCGGCCAGATCCTGGCCCACATGCTGACCACGCTGCCGGCCCCGCGCTCCGACATCTCGAAGTACGCCCCGCGCATCGTCACCCTGAAGATCAACCCCGAGAAGATCGGCGCGCTGATCGGACCGGGCGGCAAGAACATCAAGCGCCTGGTCGAGGAGTCCGGCTGCGAAATCAACATCGAGGACGACGGAACGGTGAAGGTGTTCTCGGTGTCGCCCGAGGGCATGGAAATCGCCCGCCGCGAGATCGAGGCGTTGAGCGCCGAGATCGAGATCGGCAAGGTCTACAAGGGCCGCGTCGTGACCATCAAGGAATTCGGCGCGTTCGTCGAAGTGTTCCCGGGCCAGGACGGCCTGGTGCACGTCAGCGAGCTGTCCAACAAGCGCGTCGCCCGCGTCGAAGACGTCATCAAGATGGGTGACGACATCTGGGTGAAGTGCATCGGCGTCGACGAGAAGGGCCGTGTGAAGCTCAGCCGCAAGGCCGCCATGGAAGAGCGTGGAGAGATCCCGCCCTCCACCGGTGCCCCTGAAGAGGGAGCCCCGGCCGCCGGCGAAGGCGAGGCCCGTCCGGAGCGCGCCGAGCGCCCCGAGCGTGGGGGTGATCGCGGTGGAGACCGTGGCGGTCGCGGGGATCGCGGTGGTCGTGGCGAGCGCGGCGGTGACCGTGGCGGTCGTGGCGAGCGCGGAGACCGTGGTGGTCGCCGCAGCGAGGCCCCGGCCGGTGGTGAGGGCGAAGCCTCGGGCGAGCCCCTGGAGATCGGCAAGATCTACCGGGCCAAGGTCGTGACCATCAAGGACTTCGGTGCGTTCGTGGAGTTCCTCCCCGGCCGCGAAGGTCTGGTGCATGTCAGCGAACTGGCCAACTTCCGCGTCAAGCAGGTCGAAGACATCGTCCAGCTCGGCGACGAGATCTGGGTGAAGCTCCTCGGCCAGGACGAAAAGGGCCGCGTCCGTCTCAGCCGCAAGGCCGCGATGGAAGAGCGCGAAAAGGCCGCCTCGGGTGACGCCCCTGCGGCCGAGTCCTCCGAGGGCGGTGCCGCGGCTCCCGCCCAGGACTGACCGCTTTGCCGGCGGACCCACGGTCCGCCAAAGTTTCCAGGGCGCCTGCGACCACGCAGGCGCCTTTTTTCTTTGGCCCCTCCGGCAGGGCGCACTTTCCCTGGTCGTCACCGGCCCATGATCCCGCGGTTTTCGGGGCCATCGACGGCCGCCGGCCCCTCTCACTTCGAACGGACACCCTGGAACCCGCTCAACGCCAGGGTCAGGAGCCGGCGGCCCGAGACCCTCAACCCGAGCGAATCGCGCCAGAAGAGCGGGCGGCGGCGGGCCCGATCATGCAGATCGGTGATGGCCAACTTCACCTCCTCGGGTCGGGTGGCGTTCAGGGCGTCTTCCACCACGCTGACATCCTGGGCGAAGGCTTTGGGGTGAAGCCATCGGGCCAACCGATACTGCGGGCGTTTCCAGGGAGAAACGCATTGGAGCACCGCCCAGGGACCGACCTCGGCAGGTTCACAGGAGTGCAACTGGGCCAGACGCTGGCGCAAGGTCATGGACGATGCCTCGCTCATGCAGGGTGTAACGGGGAACCCCGCAAGAGAGACCCGAAACAGGGGGGCGGGTCAACCTGTTTCTGCCCGACCCCTGAATTTGCTGATTTTGTTGCCAAAAATCAGTCCAACCACCGGGCCTACTGAAGATAGGGAGCCGCCGATTCGGGCCCCGACAGCTTCAGAGGGGCGCCGGGGAAGATCTTCTTCACGCCCTCGACCACCACCTTCTCGCCGGGCTCGACGCCCTGGAGCACCTCGGCCCTGCCGGCCAGACGCAATCCCAGGCGCACCGGTCGCATCACGGCCTGGTTCTGCGGCCCGACCACGAAGACGAGGTTGGTGTCGCCACTGGCGATCACCGACGGTTCCGGGATGACCAGTGCGGATTCGCGCAGCCGAACCGAAAGGTCGAGCTGGGCGAGCATGCCGCCGCGCAGTCGCGCCTCGGGATTGGCGACCCGGGCCTTCACGAGGGCGGTGCGGGTGCCGGGATCGAGCTGGGGCGAGATGAAATAGACCTCGCCCGAGAAACGCTCCTGAGGGAAGGCATCGACCCGGAATTCGACCTTCTGGCCCGTGCGCACCTGACCCAGGAACCGCTCGGGCAGGCTCAACTCCACCTTCATGACCGACAGGTCCACCAGGGTCGTGAGCGGGGTATTGCGGGAGATCACCTGGCCCGGACTGACTTGGCGGGCTCCCGTGGTCCCGGCGAAGGGGGCCACGACGCGGGCGTCTTTGAGCAAGCGGCGGCGCAGTTCGACGGCACTCTGGTTCACCCGGAAGGTCGCGGCCGCCTGATCGAACTCCTGCTGGGCGATGAGCTTGTCGCGGAACATCTGCTGGGCGCGCTCATGGTTGGCGCGGCTGAGTTCCAGCGAGGCCTCCGACTCCTGGAGCGAGGCCTGGAACTTCGTCTGGTCGAGAGCCACGAGAAGGGCCCCGGCCTCCACCGATTGCCCCTCGGAAAACCCGATGGTCTGTACCACCCCGTCGGCCTCGGACTTGATCTCCACCGACTCGTTGGGAGCGACGGTGCCCACCAGCGAAACCACCTCGGCCACGGGCTGGCGCCGAGCCTCCACCGCCACCACCTGGAACGCCATCCCGCCGCCCCCCTTGGCACCGCCGGCCGCCGGGCTAGGCGCACCGGCCGGTTTGCAGCCGATGGCGATCGCACCGGAGACCAAGGCCAGGGCCGCTCCGGAGATCAGGGGATGGAATGGGCGCTTCATTCGGTGGTAGGAAGGCTGCCCGGGCGGGGGAATCCCGCGCCAGACGAAAGTCGGGGTACCGCGCCCGGCCGAACCGCGCCCGAAGGGCCGAAACACGGGGATTTGGGAGCGGTCAAAGCCTTTGACGCTGGGGGAGGGGTTACTTAGGTTGGTCGTTCTTTAATTTGAGACACCCATGATCGGTCTGATTTTTCGCAAGATTTTCGGGACCCGCAATGACCGCGAGGTCAAGCGCCTCCGTCCGCTGGTTGCCCGGATCAACCAGATCGAGCAGGAGCTGCAGTCGCAGCCCGAATCGGTGCTCCGCGAAAAGACCGCCGCCTGGAAGGCCCGATTGTCTGCCATCCAAGACACTGACGAACTGAAGCGCGAACTCGACGCCCTGATGCCCGAGGCCTTCGCGGTGGTCAAGAACGCCTGCCGCCGCCTCTGCGGCACCGATGTCGAGGTGCGTGGGCATCCGATCCGGTGGGAGATGGTCCCCTTCGACGTCCAGCTCATCGGCGGCATGGGTCTGCACCTGGGCCGCATCGCCGAAATGGCCACCGGTGAAGGCAAGACCCTGGTCGGCACCCTGCCCGTGTACCTCAACGCCCTCGCCGGACGAGGCGTGCACGTGGTCACGGTCAACGACTACCTCGCCTCCCGCGACTCCGAGTGGATGGGCCACGTCTACAAGTTCCTCGGCCTCACCGTCGGCTGCATCCTGCATGACCAGCCCCCGTCGGTCCGCCGGGAGATGTACTATTGCGACATCACCTACGGCACCAATGCCGAGTTCGGCTTCGACTACCTGCGCGACAACGGCATGGCCACGCGCAAGGAAGAGCAGGTCCAACGCGGCCACTATTTCGCCATCGTCGACGAGGTCGACTCCATCCTCATCGATGAGGCCCGCACGCCGCTGATCATCTCGGGCCCGGCGGTCGTCTCGATGGACCAGAAGTTCGTGGAGTTCAAGCCGGCCGTTCAGCGCTTGGTCCATGCTCAGCAGGAACTCTGCAACCGCTTCCTGCGCGAAGCCGAGGCGCTGATCCCGCAGCTCCGCCCCGAGGGAGGCACGCCGCCGAAGAACGCTGCCGACCTTGAGCAGCAGATCGGCATGCTGTTGTACCGCGTCAAGCTGGGCCAACCGCGATCCGAGGGGCTCATGCGCCTCTTCGAAGAGCCCCGCAACCAGCAGCTCGTGCAGCGCTATGAGGCCTTGTTGCTGACCGACCAGTCCAAGAAGGAACTCTACGCCCAGAAAGAGGAACTGTTCTTCGCCATCGAGGAGAAGTCCCACGAGGCCGACCTCACCGAGAAGGGGCGCGCCCACCTCAGCCCGAACGACCCCGATGCGTTCGTGCTGCCCGACCTTCCCACCCTGTACCATCAGATCGATACCGCGCCGGAGCTCGACGCCAAGGGCCGCATGGAGGCCAAGGGGTCTCTGCAGGCGCAGTTCGAGGAGAAG
Source organism: uncultured Verrucomicrobiota bacterium (assembly GCA_903858835.1). GTDB lineage: Bacteria > Verrucomicrobiota > Verrucomicrobiia > Limisphaerales > UBA9464 > SXXZ01. Next base: position 250 of record CAIOKD010000011.1, on the reverse strand, counting down.
GCGGGAGTCATTCACGCCCTCAGCCAGCTGCTCAAGGCCTACTGCCTCTACGAGCGCGACGTCCAGTACGTGGTGCAGGACAACAAGGTCATCATCGTCGATGAGCACACCGGCCGTCTCATGACCGGCCGCCGCTGGAGCGAGGGCCTGCACCAGGCGGTCGAGGCCAAGGAGAACGTGCAGATCGAACGCGAGACCCAGACGCTGGCCACGATCACCATCCAGAACTACTTCCGCCTCTACACCAAGC
>CAIOKD010000010.1 GCA_903858835.1 uncultured Verrucomicrobiota bacterium | reverse complement strand
CAGCATGACGTTCTGCTTGAACTTTCGCTGGTTGGTGGCCATCAGGTTCTGCAGTTGGACCACGGTGGCTTCGATGTCCCGAGCCACTTCGGGCCCGAGTCGCGGGTAGATGTCGCACCGGCGTCCCGGAGATCCGATCCCGAGGGTCGTCGCCAATCGCCGTTGGGAGTCCTGGCGCAACCGCTCCGCGGTGAATACCTCCGAAATGGCCCGCGCCTGCTGCGCAAGGTTGTCGGTCAGTTGGGAGAATTGACGGCCGATGATGTGGGCTTGTTGGGTTTCGATCAGCGCCAGCAATTCCAGTGCCTTGGCATGTTCGGCAACCAATGCGGCCCTCCAGTGCTCCACCTCGGCGGTCATGGATCGCGGGGCGGTTGAGGCTCCGGTTTCGAGGCTCCCATCTGGAGGGCGAATTGGCGTGAAAGGGCAGTCCTGAGTCCCAATTGCCCGGATCGGCTGATTTGGCCCGCGACCACATCGTTGGCCAGGTCGCCATAGATCTCTCCCATGATCTTGGAGCCGCCACTCTTCTTGCCGCCATCGACGGGGCAGTGGGGCACCGCCTTCAGGACCTCGCGCACCAGAATGGCCTCGAATTGCTCGAGAACCCGTGCCGACTTCTCTTCCGGAGTCTTGGCTCCCCGCAGGAGTTCTCGGGCGTCGGCACCGCCAATCTGGGTGAGGATCATGGTTCAGCGGACCAGGAGTTCGGCCTGGAGGGCACCCGATTGTTTCAAGGCCTGGAAGATGGCCACGATGTCCCGGGGCGTGGCCCCCACCGCGTTCAAGGCGGCCGCCACCCGCTCCACGGTGGGCATCTCGGCGAAGGGGATCAGGCCCGCCTTCTGCTCGGTGACGTTCACATCGGCGTTGGTCACCGCCACCGTCGAGGCGTTGGTCGGGGCGAAGGCATTGGGTTGCGAGACCGTCTGGCTTTGAGCCACCGAGACGATGAGGTTGCCATGCGCAATGGCGCAGCTGTTCACCCGCACCCGGGCGGTGGCCACGATGGTGCCGGTCTTCTCATTCAGGATCACCCGTGCGGCGGTGTCGGGGATGACCTCGATGGCCTGCACCTGCGCGATGAACTCCACCGGATTGGCCTGGTATTGGTCGGGCAGCTCGAGGGAGATGGTGCCTCCATCCAACGCCTTGCAGGTGTCCGGGAACTTCCGGTGGATCGCTTCCACCGTCCGAGCGGCCATGGTGAAGTCGGGTTCGTTCAGGATCATCTTCATCGAATTCCCGTCGAGCAGGGTGACGGGGATGGGGCGCTCGACGAGTGCGCCACCGATGATCTGGGCGCTGGTCGGATGATTCTTGGTGACCGAAGCGCCGCCTCCGCCCGCCGAAAAGCCACCGATGCTCACGGCTCCCTGGGCCACGGCATAGACTTGTCCGTCGGCACCCATCAAGGGCGTCTGAAGCAGGATGCCTCCCTGCAGTGTCTTGGCATCACCCATGGTCGACACCTGGATGTCGATCTTGGATCCGGATCTGGCGAAAGGCGGTATCTCGGCGGTGACGAAGACCGCCGCCACGTTCTTCGAAGAGAGTCGCTGGACATCGAGGTTGATGCCGAACCGACGCATGACGTTCGCGATCGATTGGCGGGTGTAGTTCGGGTCCTTGTCGCCGTCGCCGGCGATGCCCGACACCAATCCGTAGCCCATCAACTGGTTGCCACGGGCTCCATGCAGGAATGCGATGTCGCGCAACCGCACGCCCGCGGTCTGGGCCTCCGCTCGCGGAGACAGGAGGGCCGCGGCAGCCAGAACGGTCACGACGGCCAACAGCAACCGGCGAAGGGCGGATCGATGAGGAGTCGGCACGTTCATAGCGGATTCACCTTGTCCCAGACTTTGCCGAACCATCCGCGCTTCTGGGTGTCGTTCAGGTTGCCCTTGCTCTCGTAGCGGAGTGTCAGATCGGCCAACTGGGTGCTGGAAACGGTGTTGTCGGGCAGCACGTCCTCTTTCCTCACAACGGCCCTGAGGATGATGGTGGAGGTCTCGCCCGCCACGCTCGACGATCGCCGCCCCTCCAGCGCGAAGGTGCCGTTGGGCAATACATCCACCACCCGCACGGAGAACCGATCGGTGATGTTGTTGACGTCCGAGATGTTGCCGCCGCCCTCGAAGTTGTTGGCGGTACTCGCATTCAGGCTCGGCAATTGGCCGGCCTTGGTCAACGCGCTGCTGGCACCGGGGCTGAAGAGGAAGGAACCGATCTTCGCGTCGATGTCGGATTTCTTGGCGGTCTTCCGCTGCTGGTTTCTGGTGGCGGCGCTGACCTGTCGGACCACGATGGTGAGCACATCCCCGACAGACATCGCTGTGGGGTCCGATACCTTGGCCACGGCGGTCGCCGTCCAAAGGGAATCGCCCAGGGCCAGACCGGCGACCAACGTGAGATTAACGCACCACAACGACAGTCGTCTCATTCAATACCTTTCCACGCATTTCCACCGGCTTGAGCAGGCTCCGCATGCGCAGGCCGCCACCGCGGTAGCCGTCTTCGAGGGCGACGGCCTGGAATTCCACCGACAGCGGGCCCTCTTGGAGTCGGGCCGAAACGGTCTCACCCTTCTGAATCAGGGGGCGTCTGCGGACCTGACGCTCGAGGATGACGGCACCGGCGGGGATGGGAGCGATGACATTGCATTCCTCGGATTGCGGATCCCCGGACCAGGGAAGCCCCTGCAAGCTCAACACATCCATCCGCTGCCGCTTGAGGGTGTCGGAGCCGATGGGTGACTGGGCGACCATCGAGGCTTCGGCCACCCAGACCTCTTTCAGCCATTCGACTTGGACCTGGCAGGCGTAGCGCCCCACCACCCGGCCCTGCACCACGAGTTCGAACTGCGGGAACAATCGACGCATGGGCTGTGGTTGACGGGTGACCCACCGCAAGGTTGTTTCGCCGGCGGGGATTCGGATTTCCGGGGCAGCACGGTCGAAGGACACCGTCAATTGGCCCTCCTGCACCTTCCATTCGCGTCGCAATTCCTGCTCGATCAGGCCGATCAATTCCGGGGCATCCACGGTGCGCAGTTCCGCTGTCGCAGGAAGGGCGAGGTCGCCGGCCATGCAGGCCCGAAACGCCAGCCACAAAGCCCACCAGCAACGGAGGCCCGTCGGAATCACTGAAGGCAACGCACGGAAAAGAGTCATGGGATCAGCCGCGCTTCAGATTGTTGCTCTGCTGCATCATTTCATCGGCGGCGGCGATCGCCTTGGTGTTCACCTCGTAGGCGCGTTGCGCGGTGATCAGGTTCACCATCTCCTCCACGACCTTGACGTTGGAGAGTTCCAAGAAGCCCTGATTGACCTCGCCGTAACCGTTCTCGCCGGGTTGGCCGGTCTCGGGCGGGCCCGATGAGATGCTCTCTCGGTAGACGTTGCGGCCGATGGACACCATGCCCGCCGGGTTGGCGAAGCGAGTGAGCTGCAAGCGGGTGGTCTGGATGCCGTTGGCGCTGGACAAGGACACCTGGCCGTTTTGAGACACCGTGATGGCGGTCGTGCCGGGCGGAACCACCGGGAAACCCGTCACCGGATAACCGTCGCTGTTCACCACCACTCCCGCCGAAGAGATCTTGAAGCCACCGTCGCGGGTGTATCCACGGGTGCCGTCCGGCAGGTTCACCTCGAAGAAGCCATCACCCATGATGGCCATGTCGAGTCGCTCGCCGGTCTGGCTGAGTTCGCCATTCGTGAAGACCCTCGAGGTGGCCACGGTCTTGGTGCCATGGCCGATCTCGATGCCGGCCGGAAGCTGGTTGCCGGTGCCCTGCTCGGAGCCCGCCATGCGCTTGGCCTGATAGAGCAGGTCCTGGAATTCGATCTTGCTCTTCTTGAAACCCGTGGTGTTGACGTTGGCGAGGTTGTTCGCGATGACGTCCAGGTTGTTCTGCTGTGCCTGCAGGCCGGAGGCGGAACTGTACAGTGCTCGGATCATTGGGTTTCAGGGTTCGGAAGAAAACGGGGATCAGGAGGCCATCATTGTTGTGGCGGGGTGCCCAACTCCTGAATGGAGCGGGACATGCGGTCGTCCGCCACCTGCAGCGCCCGTTGGTTGGCCTCGAAGTGGCGCATTGCCAAAAGCATCTGGCCCATCTCCTGGACGGAGGAGGTGTTGGCGCCCTCGAGAAAGCCCTGTTGGAGGGTCGTCTGGGTGGCGGGGACGGCTCTGGCACCCGGTGCCAGTCGATAGAAGCTACCGCTCAGGTGCTGAAGCTGGGAGGGGTTCGCGACCTCGAAGATCTGGATCTGACCCACGGCATTGCCGCGCTGGGAGATCTCGCCGCGCGGTCCGACCGCAATGGGGCCGGCGTTCGGATCGACCGTGATGCGACCGGTGACGCCGATCACCGGATAGCCGTCCTTGGTTTGCAGGTTGCCCAAGCGGTCCACCCGGAGTTGGCCGTCGCGAGTGTAGATGCGGCCGCCGCCTGGGGCTTCGGCAGCGAAAAAGCCGGGGCCATCGAGGCCAAGATCCGTCGGATGCCCAGTCGGTTGAAGTGTGCCCTGCTCCCGACTCGTGCCGGGCCGCATTGTCGGGAAGGCGCTGCCCACGCGTCCGGCGCCGCCAGGAATGCGGAATTCCTCGAACGCCGCGATCTGGGCCCGATAGCCCGGGGACGATTGTCCCGACAGGTTTTGAGCCACGAGATCGTTCCATGCCAGGTTCGCCGTCATGGCGGCCGAGGCTTGATGGAGCGCGATGTTCATTCGGGTGGGGCGCAGCACCCATCGTGCCATGACTGTTCCCGACCAGTGATCTAGGGTTCCGGTATCCTGAAACGGTTCGGCCGTCGACCGAACGCGAGGGCCGGTGCTGTCGCTACGATTCCCTCTGGAAATGGTCATCCGCAGCAATCCGCAATCGTTTGGCACCTTGGTTGCTGCGAGGTCGGGGATAGACCGCCATGGCCACTCTGATGAACAACGCCAAACCCATCGGCCCCGACGGGCTGGAGGGCGTCACCCTAGCGGAGGCGCGCCGAGCGGTCGAGGCGGCCGAGGCCGCCGCCGCGGCCGGCAATCGTCCCGCCGCCATCCTTGAATTGGAACGGGCCTCGGGTCTCGAACCGGATTCCGTCTTCATTCTGCGTGCCCTGGGAGGCTTGCTCTTGGACGAGGAGCGGAACCTCGAGGCTCTTCAACGCTTCCGACGGTTGGTGCATGCGCGGCCCCAAGATCCCGAGGCGCGGGTGTTGTGTGCGGTGTCGGCCTTGAGGTTGGGGCGATTGGATGAATTCCACGACGAGATCGCTCGCGCTCTCGGTATCCGCTCCGATCACGCCGATGCGCTGCGTTGGCGGGGTCGCGTGGCGTTCGACAACCACGACCATGCGGCGGCCGGTCGTGACTACGCCCGGTTGGTCGAACTCGGCCATGGAGATGCCGATACGCTGACCACGCTGGGCTTCTGCCTCGCGCGTGGTGGACACTGGTTGTTGGCGGCAGAGACTTTCGCGCGAACGGTGATCATCCATGGCACCGCCGAGGTGGCCCGCGAAAACCTGGAGGTGGCCCGGCGGAAGCTGGGCCGGGCAGCGCTGCCGACCACCGGCGATGCCCTGTCTCGAGAGGCCTCCGAAGACCATGCCCACGGCAATCAGGCGCTGGCCTGCTGGGCATGGCTCGAGATGCTCCGGATCAACCCCCGTGACCATGCGACGCGTCGCGGGTTGGTTTCGGTGATGCTCGATCATAAATGGCTGTCACCGGCACTCCCGCACCTCGAGGAACTGGTGCGTTTCAGCCCCTGGGATCCGGCGTTGGTCACCTGGTTGGCTCTCATCCGCTTCGAGGCGGGTCATCATGCCAAAGCCTGGGAGGCGTTGAAGGCGGTCTTCACCCTGGATCCACGGCATCTGGAGGCGCGTCGACTCGAGGTGGACATGACCCTGAGGGAGGGACGTCATGAAGAGGCGTTCTGGCTTTCCCGACGGTTGGTCCAAGACCATCCCGAGGATGTCGTGGCTCGGATCACCAAGGGCATCTGTGCATTCCACCGTCAACGATGGGATGAATCGGTGGAGGATCTGGAATGGGTGCTCACGCTCCAACCCGACAATGCGCTGGTTCGGTCGAACCTCGAGGTGGCCCGCGAACGGAGCCGCGAGGCCCGAATCGAGCGGGATGCCTCCCAGTTGCGCACGACGATCGATGAGGCGGGCCGCCTGCAAGCGGCCGGTGACCTGAACGCCGCGATCGCGCTGCTCGTGCCGGTCACCGAACAACGACCCGACTGGGCCGAGGCCTGGGACGCCTTGGGCGCGCTGCGATTCATGGTCGGAGACACCGAGGGCGCCCGGAGGGATCTCTCGGAGGCCAACCGATTGTCCCCCGGCCTCCCGGACCTCCAGGTGCGGTTGGCGATGGCTTGCAACGCCACGGGTCGGCCATCCGAGGCGGTGGCATTGCTGTCGCAGGTGTCACAGGAACAGCCTGGACACGTCGCCAGTCACCGGATGCTCGGCGATCTGCTGCTCGAATCCGAGCCGGCTTCGGCGGCGGCCTCCTATGCGGCCTGCTTGAAGGCCAACGCCACCGTGGCCGACGACCTCGTGAGGCTCGGGGTCGCGCTGGTGCAGCAGGGTCGCATCGCTCAGGGCGTGGCGGTCTTCGAAGCCATCCTGGCGTTCGACCCCACGCACGAGGCGGCCACGAAGGCGCGTCACCGGTTCGGCCCTCAGGCGCATGAGTGATCTGGAGACAGAGGAAGTCCTGCCTGCGGAACCCGAGGCGGAGACAGAGGCGGAGCCGGTGGTGCTTGAGGAGGCGCCCCCGATCGAGCCCAGGCCCCCAGTTGCCAGGGGGACAGGGCGATCCGCATCGGCGCTGGATGGGGAGGACCTCCGTGTCCGCCTCAATCCGGAGGTTCGGCGGTTGCTTCGGTTGCACTGCCATCCCTCGGGCTGGGGCATGGAGGATCTCGTCTTGGAGTTGTTGAGGCAGGGTTTGTCGAGTCGGATGCCCGCGGTGTATTTCGGCGAGCGCTTGCTGGCCTCGGCCGACGTTTGTCGATTCTGGATGCGCAACCCGCGCGATACGACCCTGCGTTTGAGGTCGGACCGCGGAACCTTCCTCATCACGTCGCTCCCGGACAGCGCATGCTGTCGGCAGTGGGTTCAGCATTTCACGACCTTGGGACTGGACAACGCCCCCACCGAAGCTCGGCAGATGCGATTGATCCAATTGCAGGAGGCGATGAATTCGGTGGATGACTTCAAACCGGGTCAGTGGCGGAAGGAGATCCCGGTGGAGGAGTATTCCGTGATGGATGAGGTCATCAAGGATCGGCAACCCTGAAAAATGAACCGTGTAAACCGTGCAGCCATGGTCATTGTTGCCTCACAACCTGTTGATTTTGCAGTTTCAAGGTAAGACGCTTGGAATCATGAACGCTCAAGGGATCTCCCCGTTCACCCTGAAGACAATGTCAAGGACAGGCCACGCTCCGGTTTCGGGAGCGAGCTTGGCGATGATCATGGTCGCAGCCCAGGGCCTCTTCGCGGGGCCGCCGTCGGAGTCGGCAGGCTACCTGAAGGGGAAGGGCGAGGAGCAGGGCCGCATCCGTCTGCAGGCCCCGGCCAAGCCCCAGATCCCGTCGTTGCCCCCCCTCCCGCAGACCTACATCCCTGAGCCCAAGCACACGGCGGAATTCATCGCTCAACTGCATTCCACCTCGTCCCAGTTCTCGACCAATTTCATGGTGCAGGTGACGGCACCGGACCCCGCCCACCTTGGAACCCTGCTGCCGGCGACCACCGGCACCGTGCCTCCGCCCAGCATCTCTCTCGAGGCGACCAGTCAGAAGGAAGCCATTCTGGGGTACTTCTCGCAGGGAACGGGGACCAACACGGTGCCGGCGACGCCGGCAACACCGCCCCCGGGCGCCGTTCCGATCCTGCTGCCTGTCCATGGCATTCTCCAACCCCGCCCGGCCGTATCGGGTTCCAGCAGAGCCACCTATGAAGTTCGTTGAGGTCCTGATTCTGAGCACGATGGTCTGCGTGGGTTTGGCAGCCGAGACGCCGCATACCGACGCGCCGACTGCGGCGACCAACACCCCTCCGGTGGAGTACGGGCTGAACCCCCATCTGGGCAGCCTTCCGACCGAGAATCTCCATTTCAAGGCGCAGAATCAGTACATCGAGCGGCAGAACCGCAAGGCCAGTGCCCGATTGCAAGAGATCAAGGCGATCTGGGGCGCCACCAACTATCTGGAGGAGTTCAGCAAGAACGTCGAGGCCATCATCTCTTCGGACGCCTCCGAGAAGGTCAAGGAGGAGACCCGCAAACTCACCCTGCTCGAACTGGCCCACCTGCGGGAGGCGGCGGCGGCGAAGGACCCCGAGGGAGGCCATCTTGAGCGGGCGCTCCAACTGTTGTCCGAGTTCGTGGAGCGTTATCCCCGCGACATGGCCATTCCCGAGGTGCTGCTACGCCAGGGGCATTTGATGAGCCAACTCGCGCTCAAGGACGAGGCGATCGAGAAATTCTATCTGGTGCTCCGAGCCGTACCGCGGTTGGAGGGTGTCAACCTGATGTACTCCCGGCGATTGGTGTTGATGGCCCAATCCGCCATCGCGGATACGATGGCCGAGGTCGGACGCCATGCGGAGGCGGTGGATCTCTACGCGCGCATCCTCCAATCCAAATCGGAGGAGGTGGCCGCCGAGACGGTTCGCATCAAGCAACTGCGCTCGGTGCGCGAATCCGCAGGCAACCCGGCCGTGGTGACCGGCGCCCGGAAGTTTCTGGAAGAGTTCCCGGAGTCTGAATACATCCCTGAAACCAGGTACATCCTCGGAAGCGCTCTCCAGAAGCAAGGGGATCGTCCCGGTGCCATGGAGCAATACCAGTTGCTGCTCGAGGCGATCGAGTTGGCTCCGGAGGAACAACGCGCCCGCTGGAAGCCGTGGAAGCTCAAGGTGGGCAATGAATTGGCCAACCAGTTCTTCCTCGAGGGTGACACCGCATCGGCGCTCGTCCTCTACCGGGGATTGGCAGGGGCCCACGGTGACGCACGGAATCGCCAGGTCCTGCTGTATCAGGTGGGGCTGTGCGAGGAGCGACTCGGCCAGACTTCTGCGGCCATGAAGACGTATTCCGAGATTCTGAAGATGAAGGAGGTCCCCGGTTCGCCGACCAATTCGGTCTCGCTGCAGATGCTCCAGAACATGGCGGGTCTGCGGATCGCCGTGCTCGACTCGGAAGCCCAGTCCAAGCGGATCAAGGACGACGCAGCCACCGCCCAGTGACCCACTCCACAGACACCTTCGAGTCCGCGTTGGAGGCCTACCGGCAGGCCTGCCTGCTGGTCATCGACCTGTTCCAGGCCGAGGCCGATGCGTTGGCCTCGGGGAGCCTCGATCAATTGAAGGGCTTCGCCGAGCGCAGGAAGGCCGCCTTGGTGCAGTTGGAAGGTGCCCAGAAGGCGACCCGGGAGACGGCTCCGCGACCGATCAGCGAGACCCAGCGGACCCGGATCCAGGGCGTGGCGGATCTGATCCAGAGGGCGGTCCGTCTGGACCGACAGAACGAGCAGGGGTGGTTGCGCCGGCAGTTGATGCCCCCGGGCATGGTGCCCAACAGCGCGACTCGCAATCCCGCCCGAATCCGCAGCATCTACGGCTTTCCAGGAGGTTCCAAGGGCCTATGAAACTCATCGAGCGAGTGCTCGTCGTCGACCGTTCCGAGTTGATCCGGCAGACCGTGGGCAAGGTGCTGCGGACGCGGGGCATCGCCGTCGCCGAGGCGGAGAGCCTGGCCAGTGCCTGGAAGTACCTCGAGGCCGATCGCTTCCAGATGGTGCTCACCGGTGATGTGCTCCCCGATGGCCACGGCCTGGAGTTGGTCCGCGATCTCTCCTCTCGGGCCGACGCTCCATACATCATCAGCCTCCTCGAAAAAGGCAGCCCTGCGGTGATGCAGCAGCAGCGCGATGCCGGGGCGCACGAGGTGGTGGTGCGCCCGTTCGCCGAACGTGATCTCAAGGACTTCTTCGACCGGGCGCGCCGGCACCTGGCCAACAGCCACTGGGCGCCACCGGCACCCGTGCCTTCACGGGGTGCGACAGCCGGACCGCTCGATGGGGTCAAGATCCTCGGAAGATCGCAGGCCACCCAGAAGCTCCGGGATTACATCTGCAGGGTAGCCCCGACCAGCGCCACCGTGCTGGTTCAGGGCGAGAGCGGTACCGGCAAGGAACTGGTTGCGCGCGCCCTTCACCAGCAGAGCCCCAGGGCCGGTGGACCATTCGTCAAACTGAACTGCGCCGCCCTGCCCGAATCGTTGGTCGAGAGCGAGCTCTTTGGACATGAACGCGGGGCGTTCACGGGAGCGATCAACCGCCGCGAGGGTCGATTCGGCCTCGCCAACGGCGGAACGCTGCTGCTCGACGAGGTCACCGAGGTGTCCCTCGCCATTCAGGCCAAGCTCCTGAGGGTAATCCAGGAGCGAGAGTACGAACGCGTCGGAGGCAACGAGACCCTGCCGGTGGATGTCCGGCTGGTGGCGACGACCAACCGAAGTCTCGAGGAGGCCGTGGAGCGCGGCGAATTCCGATCCGACCTGTTCTTCCGACTCAACGTCGTGACCATCCACTTGCCCGCCTTGAGGGAGCGGCCGGGCGATGTGCCCATCCTGGCGGAACGGTTTCTCGAGGAGTTCTGCGGGAAGCACAGCAAGCCGGTCTGTGGTTTCACCCGCGATGCCATGGATTGGCTGGTGAAGCACCCCTGGCCTGGAAACGTGCGTGAGCTCCAGAACATGATCGAGCGGGGCGTGGTTGCCAATCAGGACGGCCCATTGGGTCTCGAAAGCCTGGTCCCGTTCAAGTTCCGCGCGGGTCAGAATCTGCAGACCTCGGGCTCCCCAGGACGACGAGCTCCAAGGGCTGCCAAGGCCGAGAAGGGGGCCGAATTCCTCTTCGACATCTCGGGCGCCGGCAACGAGTCCGTGGCGACGCGTGGGCGACCGATGGGTCAGGATCCCGGGGCGTCCGCCGAGGAGCCGCCACGTGGGCCGCTGACATCTCTGGCGGACATCGAACGGGAGCACATCATCCGCGTGATGGCGCACTCGCAGAACAGCGTCCCGAAGGCCGCCGAGATCCTCGGCATTCCGCAGAGTTTGTTGCGGGAAAAATTGAGGAATCTCTGGGAATAGCATCGGGGGCGCGTCGATCGCCGTGCCCGCGCATCCAACCATGTCACTCCACGCCAAGATGAACATCCTGCTCGAGGTCCAGAAGGACATGCTCGCCACGGTGTCCATCTCCGTCCGGAAGGCCATCTTCTGGCGGGCCATGTTGGTGACCAACGGGGCCCTGATCGCCCTGTGGGCGGCTGTCGAAATCCCGCGGTTCGTCCAAGCCGTGCGCCTCGATCGGGAACGCGTGGTCGAGATGCTCCAGGAGCGTCGGCGCTGTTTTTCGAGCATCATCCTTCGATTGGTCGAGCATCGGATGCGTGTCCTCCAGGCTCCCGCGCGGGAGGAAGCCCAGAGCCTCTTGAACATCGTCCGCGGAACCAACACGTCGTTCCCGGGCGTCCTCTCGATGGCCGTCCTCAAGAGGGGCGGGGATGCCAGCGCGGGGTGGCGGATCGTCCAGGAAGGAAGCCGTGCCGACGGACAATCGATGAACCGTGTTTTGTCGGAGCCGACTCTGAGCAAGACACTGGGTTTGGTGGAAAAGGACAGGGAAACCCGCATTTCCCCACTGTTCCGATGGCGGGCATCACCCAACGCCGAGGAGCGGATCCTTGTGGGTCTGATCTCGGCCGTCCCGGCGGAAGTGCCGGCGTGGCGTCGCCGCGACGGCGGACTTTTCGTGGTGCTGATCGACACCCTGGCCTGGAGTCGGGAGGCCGAGATTCCGAAATCGCTCCGATCGCTCGGCTGCTATCTCGCCAACGACCCGTTCGACGGGATTCTCGTCGATGCCGATGCCGGGAGGACGATCGAGGATGTTTCGGGGTTCGACGGGTTGAGGATCCAGTCGTTGAGCAACCCCGGAGACCCCCTGGTTGCACCCTCACCCGCCCCCCCGGTGGCATCAGCGGAAATCGATGGAACGACAAAGCCGAGAACCCCATCGGCCGATGCGCGACGCGCGCTCATCGTCTTCGAGAATTTCGGAGGCAGTCGCTTCCAGTGCCATGTCGACTTCTCCCCGGAGTTCCTCGCCAGCCAGTCGCATCGGCGGTTCCTGCGCGACCTTCCGGTGGGCCTGGTGCGGATCCTGTTCGTCGGCTCCATCCTGGCGATGATGTGGACCATTTTCCGGGCGAATCAGCGTCAGATCAAGAAGTTGGCCGAGGCCCAGCAGACGGTGCAGCGCCTGGATCCGCACCGGTCGCTCATCCAGCAGGAGATCCATGACCACATCATCCAGCACCTTACGATGCTGAACATGAAGGTGGCCGCCACCTCGCCGGGGGACGCGGAGGCGTTCATCGGCTTGCGCAGCGCGATCGTCGGACAACTCGACTACCTACGAGGGGAGTTGCGACGACTGCTGCAGGACGGGGTCCACCGATTGGAGTCGTTCGACGAAATGATCCTGCAGGTCCAGAGCCTCTGCCGGCAGATGGAGGAACAGACGGGGGCCCGATGTTCGGTGAAGACGACCGGAACGGCCGGTTTCGTGCCCAGGCCGGAGATCCTGTTCCGGGCCTGCCGGTTCACGCAGGAACTGGTGGGCAACGCCATCCGTCATGGCAAGGCCAGTCGTGTCGAGGTGGAGATTCGGACCGCGAGCGATGCGTCATCGATCACCCTTCGGGTCGTCGACAATGGGAGCGGCTTCGACCCCGAGAAGTGCACCTTGGGCTACGGACTCCGAAGCATGCAATCCTTCGCCCGCAAGCATCGCGGGGCCCTGACGATTCAGCGACAGGCGACACGCGGGATGGTCATGGAACTCAACATGGGCCATCATCTCGGGAGGTTGCAGTCGTGAGTCGGCGATCAGCCACTCGAGACACCGCTCGGTGCGAAACCGGCCTTGGACCCGATTTCTCATGAAAATCGCATTTCTGGACGACCACCCACAGCTCGCGGAGACGTTCGCCAACATGATCCTGAAGTCGTTCCCCGACGCCGCCATCGATTGCCATGGCGGGTGGGAAGACCTCGAACCGGTCCTCGTGGGCAACCAGTACGACATCCTCTTCCTCGACATGCGGTTGGATGATTGCCTCGGTGCGGAGCTGATCCCGGCGATCCGTGAGGCCAGCCCGAACACCCGGATCATCGTGCTCTCGGCGTTCGCCCAGCAGGACCTGCTGCTCAAGTGCCTCAACATGGGCATCGCCGGGTACATCTCGAAGACGAGCCCGGTCGAACTCCTTTCCCAGGCCATCCGCAGCGTGATCGACGGCGGTACCTTCTTCGACGAGACGTTGCGACTCGAATCCGGCGACGCCGAGAATACCGAAAGACACTGACACCATGAACGAATCCAAACAGAACCGACTCCTTCTGATCGTCGAGGACCCCATGATCGGCGGTATCCTCCAGGATCAACTGCAGGGACTCTCCTATCCGGTGAGCCTGCACGCGACCCCAGCTGGGGCGCTCGCCGACCTGCAGCAGCAGAGTTTCTCGGCCGTGATCATCGACGACAAGTTGACCGGGACCGAGGCATTGAAGGTGGCCCAGGATCTGGCCAAGTCGAAACCCACCGTCCCGCGGCTGGTGCTGACCTCCGGCAAAGGCATGGAGGCTCTGGTCACGGCCCGGCAGTCCGGGCTCATCCTGCGCTACATCACCAAGCCCTGGTTGCGGGACGAACTGGCGATGGCCGTGGAGAACACGGTGGCCTTCCATCATCTCAGTGCCGATGTCGAGAACCTGCGCGCCAGGAACCTCATCCTGAACCAACAGTTGAGCGAGGGTGGCCAGCGTGGCGAGGGCGGCGGGGCGGCCCCTGGGCCGGGCACCGATGAAGCCGCCGGAGGCGGAGCGGCGGCCAACCTGACCATCGACCTTGGGATCCGTGCCCTGTCCACCTTCCATCCCAACCTCGGGAATGCGGCGCTGCGGGCGATGGCGATCTGCAGGACGATCGGCGAGATCCTCGAGATCCCCGCCGCGGAGATGCCCAACCTGATCCGGGCCGCGGCGTTCCACGATGTGGGCATGCTCAGCGTCGACCGGGGCGTGGTCCGTCGCTGGTTGCGGGATCCGGCCAAATGCACGGACGAGGAACTGGTCGCCGTCCGCCGGCATCCGGTCCTCTCCGAAGCGGTGCTGAAGGACCTGCCGGGGTTCAACGCCGCCGCCGAGATCGTCCGTCACCACCACGAGGCCGTGGATGGCTCCGGCTATCCGGACGGGTTGAAGGGGGAGACGATCCCCTATTTCTCCCGCCTCCTCGCACCGGTGGTGCACTTCTGCCAGCGGAACGCCTCGGTGAACCAGATCCTCAATGAGATCGAAGGCATGTCGGACAAGGTGTTCGACCCGGCGGCGGTCCAGGCCCTGGCCAAGGCGATCCCCATCACCCAGATGCCGAGGGGTGAGCGGGAGATGCTCCTGATCGAACTGAAGGCGGGCATGACGCTGGGACGCGATCTCTTCAACGCCGGCGGCCACCTGTTGCTGCCGAAGGGCAGGGAACTGAAGGACTCGGACATCAACCGGATCATCTCGATCAACCGAGTGACACCGCTGGAGCCGTTCGTGCTGGTCTTTTGTTGAACCTGCAACAGCGAATCTTTGATCCCGGGTCCCGATGAAGCCCTCGCATCACTTTCCGACCACTCCGAACCGGGTGCCATCATCACGGTGGCATCTTCAGAATCGCGTGGGCGGTTGCGCGATTTCATGGGTCTCGGCCCTGTTCATTGGAATGGGTGTCGATGGCAGCGCGGGCGAGATCGACAAGAGCGGATACCACCTCTTCAACCCGGTGCCTCCCGAGGCGATGCGGCCTCTGGTCACCGACCGACCCAGTCTCACCGAAGGTCCCTACACCGTCGACCCCGGCCATTTCCAAATCGAGTCCGACATCACAACATGGACCGTGGACCGAGACGCTGAGATCGGGAGGTCCGAGTCCAGCAAGTTCGCCTCGGTCAACCTCAAGACCGGTCTCCTGCCGTCGCTCGATTTTCACGTCATCGTCGACTCGTATGTGCGGACCCGGGCTGAACCCCCATCGCCCGGGGTGATGAGCACAGGGTCTGGCCTCGGTGACATCACGCTCCGATTCAAGAAGAACTTCTGGGGCAATGACTCCGGTTCGACAGCCTTCGGCATGATTCCATTCGTCAAGGTGCCCACGGCGGCCGACGGGGTCGGCAACGGGGCCGTCGAAGGGGGGTTGCTTCTGCCACTGGCGGCCCGTCTGCCGGGTGGGTTCGATCTCGGAGTGCAGACCCGCTTGGATTGCCTCCGCGGTACGGAGCGACCGGGACATTACCTCGCCTCCTACAATTCCGTCGTTCTGGGACACTCCATTTTCGGGCCTTTGTCCGGCTACGTGGAGTTCTTCACCTTCCATCCATTCGAATCCGGCTCCGATTGGCAGGGTTTGGTGGACTGCGGGATCACCTGGTTGCTCGACGAGAACCTGCAGTTGGATGCCGGTTGCAATTTCGGGGTCACTCGATCGGCCCCCGAGTACAATCCCTTTCTTGGGATCTCGGTGAGATTCTGAAGGACGGTGGGGCCTAGGACGCGGTCTTGCGCTGGCTCTGGAACCTGCGGATCAGCAGGATCTTGTTGTAGGCGTTCAGCGAAGCGATCTTGTAGCACTCGGCGAGTGTGGGGTAGTTGAAGACGTTGTTGATGAAGTAGTCGAGGCCGCCGCCCATCAGCATCACCGCCTGCCCGATGTGCACCAATTCGGTGGCTCCGGAACCGATGCAATGCACACCCAGGAGCTTCCCGGTGTCCCGATGGAAGACCATCTTGAACATGCCCGAATGGTCCCCGAGGATCTGACCCCGGGCGGTTTCGTTGTAGCGGGCGATGCCTGTCTCGTAGGGGACCTTCTTGGCGGTGAGGGTCTCCTCGGTTTCGCCCATCATCGAAATCTCCGGAATGGAGTAGATGCCGATCGGGAACCGGTCACCCAGGGGTGTCGTCTCCTCGCCGAACATGTGCAAGGCGGCCAAACGTCCCTGCTCGCTGGAGGTGGCCGCCAAGGAGGGATACCCGATGACGTCGCCCGCAGCGTAGATGTGGGGCACCGTCGTCTGGAAGTGGGCGTCGGTCTTGATGCGTCCGCGGTCGTCCGGTGAAAGGCCCACGTTCTCAAGGCCGAGTCCGTCGGTGCTGCCGACCCTGCCGGTGGACATCAACACCATCTCCGCGATGAGGTACTTGCCGCTCTCGAGTTCGAGCAACGCCTGTTTACGGTCTCCGTGGGTGATCTCCAAGCTCTTGAGTCCGTCGCCACAGCGGAAGGTGACATCCACCTTGCGCAATTGGTGGATCAATTCGTCGACGATCTCGTGGTCCAGGAACTCCAGCGGGCGGGGGCGTTTGTCCACGACCGTCACCTTGAGCCCCAGGGCCGCGAACATGGAGGCGTACTCGATGCCGATGACCCCGGCGCCGACGACAACCACCGACTTCGGGAGACGCTTGAGGTTGAGAAGGCTGTCGGAGGTCACGGCGATCTCGCCATCGAGGGTGACTCCCCGCGACTCCGCCGGCCGGGTACCGACGGCGATCAGGAATTTCTCCGCTTTGATCGTCTCCTCGCCGTGACTCCCACTGACCTGCAATAGGTTGGGTCCTAGGAACCGTGCGGCCCCCTGGAAGGTGCGGATATCGTTCCGAGCCAATGAATCGTGAACCAGTTGCGATTCCCGACCGACGACCCCCGCCACATGCCGCATCAACCGATCCATCGTCGGTCGCTGGGGAGGCGCGTGAGATTCCTCGGATTCGAGACGATCCTGCGCGTAGAGGCGACGCACCGCCTCGCGGAAGGTCTTCGATGGAATGGTGCCCGTCTCGATGCAGACCCCACCGAGGCACGCCT
>CAIOKD010000009.1 GCA_903858835.1 uncultured Verrucomicrobiota bacterium | reverse complement strand
ATCGCGGTCACCCCGGCCGGGGATCGGGCGCGACTTGGGTGCGGAGGTTGTCTCAGGTTCGATCCTCGCCTGCTGCCGCAGCGACGCCGAGCCGATCCACCGGATGCCGCGGCCCGGAGTCTCCCGCAGGACCACGCCCGGGGCCACGGTCACCACGGCGTTGCTGACGACGGTTCCCTCAGCCCAGTAATCGATGGGCCAGTGGTGGAATCCCAGCTTGATCGGATTCAGTCCGCCGGCCTCAGGCAGCGCCTGATCCCGGATGGCCCTCGGGGCGAGATGGAGATTGCGGTTCACGACCGCCGGCAGGGGCTCGGGCGGAAGGACGGTCATCGACGGGAGCGCGGCGGCCAGTTCCGCGTCCAGCAGCGCGTGGCCGAACCCCGGGCGAACCCTCTTGCTGCCGGTCGGTAGGTAGAGGGAACTCGCCGCCTCGACGAAGGCGTCGGTCACTGAAGGCGGGATGACCGCATTGGGGTTTCCCTCCATGGACGCATGGGTGAATCCGGTGGCGTCGCCGACCTCTCCGATCAGGCAGCGCAGGAGTTGCAGCGTGGCCTTCTCCGGCGACCGGTTGAGCGTCTCGGCGCGGGCGATCGTCAGTTGCTGCCCGTCGACCCTGCTCGACTTCAGTTGGTGGAACGGGACCTTCACCCGGTGGAAGAGCCCGTTGCGGAGCGCGAGCGTGCTGTCGGTCGATTCGATGCCCACCTCGCAGTGTTGCATCTGGAAGTGCCAGAGGGCCGCGGTGCTCCCGGTCCAGCGGAAGGCCACCCGTGCGTGTGAGATCCGCAGGTCGTTCCACCGGAGCGCCCCCGATTCTGCTCGTGCTCCATCCACGGAAAGGGCGACCTCGGCATAGGGCATGCGCGAGGGGGTTCCCTTCGAGCCGGGCAGGGGTTCCCCGACCGAGTCGTCGTCGGAGGCGGTGAACACGATGGGAGCTTCGGGGGTCGCCAGCCACGAAACCCGGCAGTCCTTCCCCAGCTCCAATCCCGCCGAGCGTCCGGGCACGAATTTGATCACGCAGCCCGCTTCGAAGCGGACATTTCCCTCGAGGCGGACGGGGGCCCCGACCTGATAGGTGATCCCGGATCGGAACGTGGGATTCCTGCCCGACACCACCTCCACGGGCGCCGCCAAGACCGGCGCAGCGAGGCAGACCAGCAGGAGAAGACTGCGCAAGAAGCCCATCGTTGAGGGTTTCAGAGATGCCTCCAGAGAAGGTTCCGGAACGTTCGGGAGGGCGGCGTGGGCAGTCATCCGAGGCTGCTCCATCGTCGTTGAAGCCATCGCCAAGGCAACCCAAACCCTCTCAGCGATCCCCAACCGACGCTCGACTTCGGCGTAGAGGGTTGGTAGTGCTTGCGGTCGAATCCGCTCCGGAATACGCCGTAGAGCCCGGGCGGAGCCTGCAGGCTGCCATGAAAACTCTTCCGATCGTCCTATTGTCCGGCGTTTTGGCCGGTTCAGTGCTGGGTCAGAACAATGCCGCGAAGGCATCTCCCGCCCCCGCTCCCGGAGCCGCCGTCGCCAGCGCCCCCGCCGCCGATCCGGGTGCCGGAAAATTCAAGAACGACCTGGAGAAGCACAGCTATGCCATGGGCGTGCTGCTGGCTGGCGATATCAAGCGCCAACTCTCCCGCGGCAACTACGAGCACGACCCGGAGATCGTCATCAAGGCCTTCTCCGAGGCGCTCCGGGGCAAGCCGACGGTGATCACCGACGGCGAGGCCAACGTCATCCTGCGCACCTACAGCGCCGAGCTTCGCAAGAAGGCCGAAGAGAAGCGCAAGGAGGACGGCGAAAAAGCCAAGGTGGCTGGTGAGGCGTTCCTGGCGGCCAACAAGGCCAAGCCGGGCGTGCAGGTCACCGCCAGCGGGCTCCAGTACAAGGTCATCAAGGCCGCCGAAGGCGCCAAGCCCAAGGGCGACGACATCGTCGAGGTGCATTATCGGGGCACGCTGGTCGATGGCACCGAGTTCGACAGTTCCATTTCCCGCGGACAGCCGGCCAGCTTTGGTCTGAACCGGGTCATCAAGGGGTGGACCGAGGGGCTCCAGTTGATGCCCGTCGGCTCGAAGTACCAGTTCGTCATCCCCTCCGAGCTGGCCTACGGGCAGAATGGTTCTCCGCCCAAGATCCCGCCCCACTCCACACTCGTCTTCGAGGTCGAGTTGCTGTCGGTCAAGCCCCAGTCCCCGCCTCCGTTGCCGGGGGGTGGTGCCACCAGCGACATCATCAAGGTGCCCAGTGCCGATGACCTGAAGAAGGGCGCCCAGATCGAGGTGATCAAGTCGACCGATGCCGAGCGTCTCCAGAAGGAAGCTGCCGATCAGAAGAAGAAGTCCGAGGCTCCCAAGAAATAACCCGCCTCCGCATTGCGCTTGCAACGCCGCCGTGCTTCACGGCGGCGTTGTCATTTCGGGCCCGGCGCCCGTCCGGGCCGACGTTTCTCAATCCGGCACTTGCATGTTCCGGACATTGGGTTACCAGTCCTCTGAAATTTAATACGTCTGCGTATGAAAACGCTGGAGAACTTCGACTCGGTGATCATCGGTGCCGGTCCAGCCGGCTGTGCGACCGCGACCGCCTTGGCCATGCACGGCCGCAAGGTCCTGGTGGTGGAGCGCGAAAAATTTCCTCGCTACCACATCGGCGAATCGATGATCCCATTCACCTACCCGCCCTTGGAACGGATCGGGATGATTCCGCGCCTGCGCCAGTCGTGTTTCACCAAGAAGTATTCGGTGCAGTTCGTCTCGCCGTCGGGGCGCGCCTCGCAGCCGTTCTATTTCTTCAATCGATACGACCGCGACACGGTCGCCCAGTCGTGGCAGGTCCTGCGCAGCGAGTTCGACCAGATGATGCTCGAGAACGCGCGCGAGCACGGCGTCACCGTGTGGGAGGAGTCGGAGGTCACCGAGCTGCTCCAAGACGCCTCGGGCGCCTACCACGGGGTGCGTGTGAGGTCCCGCGAGCACGGTGAGGTCGAGATTCCGGCGACGGTGACCGTGGACGCCACGGGTCGCGAGGCCATCGCGGCCACCCGCAACGCCTGGCGGCGCGGCGACCCCAAGCTCAACAAGGTGGCCGTCTGGACCTACTACGAGGGTGCCAAGCGCGACCCCGGCATCGACGAGGGTGGAACCACGGTGGCCTTCGTGCCCGACAAGGGATGGTTCTGGTACATCCCTCAGCACAACAACCGGGTGAGTGTGGGCGTGGTGGCCGACGGCAAATACCTGACCCGCGGGGGGCTCAAGGACCCCGAGGCCATCTTCCAGCGCGAGATCGGCCAGAATCAGTGGATCCAGGACCATCTCTCCACCGGCCGGGTCTGCGACCAGTACTGGCTCACGGCCGAATACACCTTCCGCTCGCAGTACTGCGCCGATCGCGGGCTGGTGCTGGTGGGCGATGCCGTGGGCTTCCTGGACCCCGTGTTCTCCAGCGGCCTGATGATCGCCCTGAAGACCGGCGTGGCCGCGGCCGACGCCATCCATGCGGCCCTGCAGGCCGGCGACGTGTCCCCGGAGCGCTTCGAGGAATATGGCCGGATCACGCGCCAGAGCATCGAGAACATGCGCAAGCTGGTGTACGCCTTCTACGATCCGAACGTCAGCTTCAAGACCGTCACCGAGGGGCGCCAGGACCTGGCCGACGCGCTGACCGATTGCCTCTCGGGCGATGTGAACAAAGACTTCTCCGAGATGTTCGAGGCGTTCTCGCGCTACACCGAAATTCCGGACGAGCTGCCCTACGGCGCCCCGAAGACCTCGGTCGCCGCCGTCGCCGCCTGACGGCCATGGCCGGTCCTGCGTCGCCCTGTCGCCGCGAGGGAGGTGGGTCGACAGGACTGGGCCCGACAGCGTTCTTGCCTTCGGGCGCGAATCCCGGAATCTCTGGGACTTTAGAAACCGACATTATGGCCGTCCAAGTCCGCATTCCCACGCCGCTGCGAAAGCTCACCCACGACGTCGAGGTCGTGCAGGTCAGTCCCGGAACCGTCGCTGGTGCGATCGCCGAGTTGCAGAAGCAATTCCCCGGCATCGCCGAGCGCCTGATCGATGAGAACGGCGAGGTGCGCCGCTTCGTGAACGTGTACGTCAACGAGGAGGACATCCGCTTCCTCGACAACCAGGCCACCGTCATCAAGGACGGCGACGAGATCAGCATCATCCCGGCCATCGCCGGGGGTTGATCAGTTCCCGTCGCTCCCGATTCCACCCGAGGCATCATGCCCCCCAAGACTTCCAAACCATCGTCGGCGAAGCCCTCTGCCAAGGGCGCTTCCAAGGGCCCCTCGTCGACCCCGACGGTCTCGAAGAAAGCCTCCAAAAAGGCGCCTGCTCCTGCGACCACCACCGCCCGGTTCTGGCTGACCTACCCTCCGCAGCGCATCAAGGCTCCGGTGATCTGGAAGCTCGGCCACGAGTTCCGCCTGGTGACCAGCATCCGACAGGCGAGCGTGACCGACGTGGTCGGCATCGTTTGTCTCGAGATCGAGGGTGCCGCCTCGGAGATCGCCGCCGGCGTCCAGTGGCTCAAGAAGCAGGGCGTGCGCGTCGAACCGGTCGAACTCAGCGCGGTCGAGTCCTGAGCCCGGGCTCCAGGGCGGCCGTATTGCGGCTGACATTCAGCCCCCATCCCAAGACCCAAGCGACACCCAAGCAACAGGACCGCCGAGCCATCTGCGGTCCTTTGTTGTTGAGCGGTTGGCCGGTCGGGGTGTTCCCAAGGCTGTCCGCGGGTTCCGCTCCGGGATCAGCGTCCCCAATTCTTGAGGGCGCGCTTGGCTGCCGCCCGCTCGTAGTTCAACGGTCCCACCCAGCGGGTGTTGAAGCGTTGGTGGAGGGCGTCGCTGGGGAAGGGGGGGCGTGCTTCTTGGCCATGGCGCGCGTCGTCCATGCCGTGCCACGGCAGCGGATCGATCCGGTCCCCGGCGGCGACGTGGTAGTCGGCATCTTTGTTCCAGCCGACCGTCCACAGGAAGAACTGCCGCCGATGCCCCGACGGGATCCGAGGCACTTCGGCCGCGGAGAACTCGAGCGTCAACGCATCCCCGGCGGCCACGGTGACCACCCCGTTGTCTTCAGCGGCGACCAGTTCATCGACCCTTCCGTATCGGGTGGCCCAGCCGCTGGGGGTGATGCGCCACGGCGGGCGCTGGCGGACCTGGTCGTGCAGCGGCGTCAGCGGGTCCGACGGTCCCGTGGCCGCGAACTCTCCGTAGCCGTGCCACTGGAGGTCGGTCGCCGTCGGCCGCAGCGTGGCGACCGACGCTGGTGCGTTGTCGCGGAACAAGGCGATCCGGTCCCAATGGAGCTCGAAGGCGTAGCTCAAGCGCAACCGTTGCGTGCCCTGGGGCAGGTGTCCCGCCAGGGGCACCAGGATGGTCTTGGTGCGCCCGGCCGGAACTCCGACCGATAGGCGATCCAGTGCCACCCAGTGGTCCGGCGACGTCTCGGCCTCGAGCCGCGGGAAGGGGAAGGGCAACGATGGGTCGTGACTGCCCGCGATGTTGGCCATGCCTCCGCCGAAGCGCAGCCAGCCGCTCAGGGCCAGGGTCGGTTCCCGCAGGTCGTCCAGCGGGCCGAAATCGAGGATCACCGAAGTGGTCTCGGCCAGCCCGCGCAACTGGGGGGAGCGCAGGCGGGGCGAGAAGCGCTGTCCATCCTCTTGGTTGAGGGTCCGGGTCAGGTCGGCGCCGTCGCCCGAATGGGCTGCGCGGAGCGGGACCCTGCCGGAGAGGATCCTCAACCCGTGTTTCGGGAAGGGCGGACCGGGCACCAGCTTGCTGGTGGAGTGGGCTTCGGCATCGGCGGGGACATCCACCCATCCGAGCCGAGCCTCGTCGAGGTAGAGGATCTCGCGCAATTCCTCGGTGAGTTGCACCGTGTACCGACCCTCCTTCGGAACGAAGTCGGCATCGCCTCCGAGAGCCACCCATTCGCGCGGATCGGCCACGATGTTGTGACCCGGGCGGGATGGAAGCCCCACCGGTGCGGAGCTGAGGATGTCGGTCAGGAATCGGAAGCGGGAGCCGTCCCAGGCGTAAAGGTACGGGCACGAGCCGGTCGGATTCTTGGGCT
>CAIOKD010000008.1 GCA_903858835.1 uncultured Verrucomicrobiota bacterium | reverse complement strand
GCTCATCCGCACCTACACCGCGGGCGACCTCGGATTCATCCTGCATTCGCGTCACCAGTTCCACTGGCACACGGGCTACGCGCCGCCCCAATCGGTGGCCTGTCCGCACATCGGCGCCATGATCTCGCGGACGCTCGGACCGAAGGACCCCGCCGTGCCGGCATTCATCAACATCGGCCAGCGCCTCGACGTCGGTGAGGGCGAGGAACTCAAAGCCTTCACTTCGGCCGGGTTCCTGGGCAGCGAGTTCGGCCCGTTCAATGTCCCGTTCCCCGACGCCGCCAAGGACGTGGTGACCCCGCCCAAGGGCATGAGCCCCTCCCGGTTCGAAAACCGGGACCGATTCTACCGGCGGCTCCTCGAGGCCTCCCCGGTGGGGCAGTTGGGCAGCGGCTACCAGAAGGAATCGCTGCTGCGTTCGCTCGACAATGCGCACCGCCTGCTGGCCTCGCCCTCGGCCAAGGCGTTCGATCTCACCCTCGAGTCGCCCGAGACCATCGCCAAGTACGCCCCTGGCGGTTGGGACTTCAGCCGGCGACTTGGCGGCGACATGAACCGGGACGGCATCTACGAGAAGGCCAACATCCAGCGCTTCGGCCTCGGCTGCCTTCTGGCCCGGCGGTTGGCCGAGGCGGGCGCCCGCTACATCGAGGTGACCACCGAGTACATCCCGTTCCTCAATTGGGACACCCACGAGCGGGGTCACGAAAAGTTGGTCCACATGAAGATGGCCATCGACGGGGCCATCGCCCAGCTGGTGCTCGACCTTGAGGAGCGGGGGATGCTTGACCGGACCCTCGTGGTCCTGGCCAGCGAGTTCAGCCGCGACATGATGCAGGAAGGCAAGCCCGACAAGCCGATCCAGGACCAGGTCCCGGTGCCCCAGCGCATCGACTCGCCGGTCAACTACGGCATGCATCGACACTTCACCGACGCCGGCAGCGTCCTGCTGTTCGGCGGCGGGATGAAGCGCGGCCACGTACACGGCGTCACCGCCGACGAGCGGCCCTGCAAGACGATCCGGGACCGCGTGGTCATCGAGGATCTTCATGCCACGCTGTACCGGGCCATGGGAATCTCGCCGAAGCTCTCCTATGAGATCGAGAAGCGGCCGTTCTATGTGACTCGCGACGGGGTCGGCAAGCCGATCTCCAGCCTCTTCAGCAAATCGATCTGAATCCGCGCCCGGGGGGTGACCAGCTCCCCGTCCGTTGCCTCAGTGCGTGATCGGGAACACCAGGCTGATGGTGGTTCCGTGACCGGGTCGCGAACGTACCCGTGCCTTTCCGCGGTGGATCTCCACCACTCGGGCGACGATCGCCATTCCAAGTCCGTTGCCGCGGGGCTTCGAGCTTTGCAGCAGCGACGAGAACGCATTCTGCGCCTGCTCCCGGGTCATGCCCGAGCCGCTGTCCCGGAACCGGACCAGCACGTGCGTCGTCGGCCCCTGTCGGCGCAGCGGCAAGGCCCGGGAACGGATGCCCAAACGGCCGCCCTTGGGCATCGCCTCCACCGCGTTGAGCGTCAGGTTCAGGAAGGCCTGCTCCAACTGGGTGGCGTCGGCCATCAGCGGGGGGAGTTCGGGGTCGAGTTCCCGGAGCAGCTCGATGCTCGAGGACCGCAGCTTCACCCGGGTGAGCAGCAGCAGGTCGTCGAGCACCTGGTTCACGTTCACCTCTTCGAACCTCGGCTCGGCGCCCCGGGCGACGTCGAGCACGCGGTCCACGATGCGGTTCAGGTGGTCCATCTTCTCGCCCATGATGCGAACGTCGGTCTGGCGCGGGTCGTCCGGGGCGAAGTGCAGGTTGAGCGAGTGATGGAGCATCTTCATCACCGTGAGCGGGTTGCGGATTTCGTGGGCGATCTCCGCGGCGAGCAGTCCCAGGGTGCTCAGGCGCTCGCTCTGGCGGAGGGTTTCCTCGACCGACACGATCCGGTCGTAGAGCCGGGCCTTCTCGAGGGCGAGGGCCGAGAGTTCGGCGTAGGTGGCGAGGGTGCGGACTTCCTCGTCGGAGAAGATGTGCGGTTGTCCGGAATAGATGTTGAGAGCGCCGATGGCCTTTCCGGAGAAGAGCAGCGGGACGCTGAGCAGCGACACCAGACCCTCGCGTCGGGCCACACCCACGTTCTGGTATCGGCCGGAAACCTGGACGTTCTCGACCTGGAGAGGTTTGCGCCGACGGGCGACGATGCCCACCACGCTCTCGCTCATGCTGACGCGGGGTTTCGATGCGTAGGCATCCCCGGCGCCGTCATGAGCCCGGAGGTCGAGCCATTCGCCGGAGGCGTCCACCATCATCAGCGAGCACATTTTGGCCCGCATGAGCACCCGCGCCTCGCGCGTGATGACGGTCAGGGCGTCGTCCACCGACAGGGTCGAATTGATGAGTTGCCCCACCTTCAGGAGGGACTCCAGCAGGCGGGCTCTCTGGCGTGCCGATTCATAGAGCCAGGTGTTGCGGATGGCCGGTGCCGCCAGGGTCGCGAGTTCTTCCAGCAACGCCTGCTGTCCTTGGCTGAACGCATACGTTCGGTCGGAGTCGACGTTGACCACGCCCCGTACCTCCTGGTCCACCCGGAGTGGGACGGCCATCTCGGAACCCACCCCGTCCCGCAGGGCCACGTAGCGCCTATCCCGCGAGACGTCGTCAATGCGCAAGCTCCGTCCGGAGCGCGCGACTTCCCCCGTGATCCCCTCTCCGAGCCTCAGTCGGAGTTGGCGTGCACTGCCCGGAAGTCCCCGCGTCGCCTCGATCTCCAGGAAACCGCTGGTCGGGTTGATCAGGCAGATCGAGCCCGAGTGCGCTCCGGTCAACCGCACGACCTCCTCGAGCAGGATCTGGAGGGACTCGTGCTGGTCGAGGGTCGAATAGACCCGCCGCGCGATCCGGTGGAGCGCCTCGAGGCGATCCAGCCGAGCCTGGATGTCGTCCGGAGGGTCGTTCGGATTCTGTGCTTTCATGGGGTTCAACGGACGCGGCCGGTGAGGACTAGGCCGGTCAGCGTGAATGCGAGGTTCGGCAGCCAGGCCCCCAGCCAGGCCGGGACGATCCCGTTTTGGCCCAGGGCGAAGCCGACCCGCTGCACGACGAAGAACACGAAGGCCAGGCCGATGCTGCCTGCGACCCCGAAGAAGAGGTTCCTGCGACCGGACGGCGCGGCGAAGGGCACCGCGATCACCACCACCACCAGGCAGGTCCACGGCGCGGCCAGACGGGCGTGCAACTGAGTGTCGAGCCAGGCCCGCAGGTCCGGCTTGAGGACCGGATGCAGGCGCTGGTAGTCGAGGATCTCCTGCAGGGTCAGTTGGGGGCGCTGCATCGCCTTGGCCCGGTTGAAATCGGCGATGCGCAACTCGCTGCGGATGATGTCTGGCGTCTCATCGAGCTCCCGAAGGGTCTCGACCCCGGGCAGCCAAAGCGGCTCGCGGTCCTGCCGGTTCCGGAAGAGGTACTCGTTGCCATTGGTGAAGCGCCAGTTTGAGCCCGTCCACATCGCCCCGTCGGCTAGGAATTGGCGCTGGGCGCCGGTGGGGACCGGTTCCCGGATCGACAGCCCGGTCAGTTCACCCGTGCGCGAATCGAATGCGTCGGCCGCCCAATCTACCCGAGTCGCCGGATCGCTGAAGGTGATCCGGGTCTTGAGGATGCCGTTGGTGAAGGCCTGTGAGGATCCGGGCCAGGACAACCAATCGTTGGTGCCGGGCAGGGGAGGCACCGGGGTGAACCGTGTCTCGCGCAAGGCGGGTTCCTGATCCTCGGCATCGCGCCACAGGCGCTCGGTGGCTGTGGTGTATACCCAGGTGCCATTGGTCCAGACGGCCGAGGGAATCCGCACCTCGCGCCGGGCACCGGTGCCCAGCGGCATCAATAGACGCACCCCGACCATGTCGCCCGAAGCTGGAAGGAACCGGCTGATGCTCCAGGAGCGGCGGGCCCCCTGGTTTTCAAAATGGAACTGCGACCTCCAGGCGCCCGCCGGGTTCTCCCTCGCGGACTTCCCGGCCACGAGTTCCTCCTGCCGTCGTTTGGCCTTCGGCGCGAGGTTCTCGCCCGACCAGTACAGGCCCAACGACAGGGTCAGCCCCACGGCCAAGTAGGGCAGGATGGTCCGCCACAGGCTCACCCCGGCGGCCCGGATCGCCGTCAGTTCGTGATGCCGCGCATGATGGGTGATGGTGTAGAGCAGGGCCAGCAGCAGCGCGATCGGCAGGGTGGTGTTCAGGAGTTCCGGTAATCCCCAGAGGTAGAACTCAAGGATCCCTGCCATGCCGAGGCCCGCCCTCTGGAACCGGGTCATGTCGCCAATCAGGTCGAAGGCGATCCAGAACAGCGTGAAGCCGCCGAGGCAGACGCCCAGAGGCAGCAGGAGTTCCCGGAGCAGATATCGGTCGAGCAGACGCATCGGACCCCGCGACCCTAAGCGTTCAGCCGCAGAATTCACCCGCAGAATTCGCCGGGCCGGCGGTTCCGGTACCCACTGCGCCGGGGGCGGCCGGCATTTTGCCCCCAAACCCGCAGCAGAGCCCGTCGCCGCGTTGACGTTGGCGGAGGGGATTCGTAGCTTGGCCGCGATGTCCGCGTTGCTTGATTCGTTGGTTGAATTGATCCGCCGCACCTCCGCCGAAATCCCGGATGACGTGAATGCCGCCCTGGTGCGGTCGCTCGAGTCCGAGAAGCAGGGCACCATCGCCGCGAGCGCCCTCAAGATCATCGAGCAGAACATCGAGTTGGCGAAGCGGAAGTCCCAGCCGCTCTGCCAGGACACGGGCAGCGTGCTGTTCTACGTGGACTGCCCGGTGGGCTTCGACCAGATCACCTTCGAGGAGACCGCCCGTGAGGCCGTCACGCTGGCCACCCGCAAGGGGTACTTGCGCCAGAACTCCGTGGATTCGGTGACCGGCAAGAACGACGGCACCAACGTGGGCCCAGGTTCGCCGTCGGTGCATTTTCACCAGCATCGTTCCTCCGACGTTCAGGTCCGCTTGATGCTCAAGGGCGGTGGTTGCGAAAACGTAGGCGCCCAGTATTCGCTGCCGCTCGAGAAGCTCCATGCGAGCCGCGACCTCGACGGGTGCCGCAAGGTGATCCTGGATGCGGTGCTGCAGGCTCAGGGCAAGGGATGCGGCCCGGGCATCCTCGGAGTCTGCATCGGGGGCGATCGGTCCACGGGCTATGCGATGAGCAAGACCCAGTTCCTGCGCACCCTCGATGACCGCAACCCGGATCCCGCGCTGGATGCGTTGGAGCAGGATGTGCTCAAGACCGCCAACGAGCTGGGCATCGGTCCGATGGGTTTCGGCGGCAAGACGACCCTGCTGGGGGTCAAGGTCACGGCCGCCAACCGGGTGCCCGCCTCCTTCTTCGTGAGCGTCAGCTACATGTGCTGGGCCTTCCGTCGGCAGGGGGTCGAGCTGGACGCGGCCTCGGGGATCGCCCGCTGGCTGTACTGACCTTCGGTTTCACCTCGAGGTGAACTGATGGCAACGAAAAGCCCGGGCCGAGGCCCGGGCTGTTGAACTTCAAACGCAAACAGACCCTCACCGGGTCGGGTTCACTTCTCCGGCTGATCGTATTCGCCCAGCGGGCGGATCCAGATGTTGCGGAAGCGGACCGGATCGCCGTGGTCTTGTAGGCGGATGGGACCGGTGCCGTCATACTTGAAGTATTTCGGAGTGTTCTGGTGGCCGCTGGGGCCGTTGAACTCCTGCTTATGGTGCAGCACCACGCCGTTGTGGATCACCGTGACCGAAGCCTTGCGGGTCACCTTGCCCTCGGCGTCGAACAGCGGTCCCTCGAAGATGACGTCATAGGTGTTCCACTGGCCGGGCTTCTTCATAGCGTTCTGCAGCGGCGGCCACATGCCGTAGAGGCCGCCGGCCTGACCGTCGGCGTAGGTCTTGTTGTTGTACACGTCGAGCACCTGCACCTCGTACAGGCCGTGCAGGAAGAGCCCGGAGTTGCCGCGGCCCTGGCTCTCGCCCTTCGGCGGATTGGGCGCGGACCATTCGAAATGGAGTTGGAAGTCCTTGAACTTCTCCTGGGTCTGGATGTCGCCCGTACCCTTCACCACCTCGAAATAACCGTTCTCGACCTTCCACGGGGCCTTGCCGTCCTTGCCGCCCTTCCACTTCGACAGGTCCTTGCCATCGAAGAGGACCACAGCGTCGGCCGGGGCCGGGGCCTCGTGGCTGAAGGTGGCTCCGGGTTCGACGATGGGCGGGTTGGGCCGGTTCTTGTCGTGGACCTTCCACTTCTGACCCGGGATCTGCGGGGTGTTGTCGTAGCCAACGCCGGCAGCGAAGGTGGTTGCGGTGGCGATGGCCAAAGGCAGGAAACGCGCGAGAGTGCTCATGGGAACGGATGGGACTTGGATGGCGATAGCCTCCGGATCAGTTCCGGAAAACTCAACGCCGAAGTCCGTGCCGAAGTCCGTGCCGGACCGGCTTGGCATCGTGCGGTCCCGAGGCTCGGCGACCCTGGACAAAAGCGCTTTTCGAGCTCGTGCCGGTGATCGAACCTATCGGCCGCATGAATCACTCGCCCGGTTTTCTCGCCCTGGTCCAGGATGCCCAGACCCGCATCCAAGAATTGTCGATCGATGCGCTCCGCGAACGCCTCAAGGCCAACCCCTCGTTGGTGTTGCTCGACGTGCGCGAGGAGAGCGAGTGGGCGGCCGGTCACGCCGAGCAGGCCAGCCACCTGGGCAAGGGCATCTTGGAGCGCGATCTCGAGGTGCGGTACCCGGACAAATCAGCGGAGATCGTGATGTACTGTGGCGGCG
>CAIOKD010000007.1 GCA_903858835.1 uncultured Verrucomicrobiota bacterium | reverse complement strand
TCGGCACCGGCCTCATGGGCTCCGCCTTCGCCGACCGGCTTCTCCGTGCCGGCCACGAGGTCCGGGTCTGGAACCGGACGGCCGAGAACGCCGCAGCCTGCCTCGCGGCCGGTGCCCGATGGACCGACCATCCCCTCCGTGACTGCGATACGGTGCTGCTCTGCCTCTATACCGATGCCGTGGTGCGATCGGTTCTGGCATCGATGCGGGAGGACTGGCGCCCCGGGCTGGACCTTGTCGACACCACCACCGGGCATCCTGAGCAAGCCCGCGACCTCGCCGCCGAGCTGGAGGCCCAAGGTGTGTGCTACCAGGAGGCTCCGGTCTCCGGTTCCAGCGCCCAGGTTCGGGAGGGGTTGGCGACCGTGTTCGTGGGCGGTGATCCCGGAGCCTTCCAACGTCAGGCGGCCCTTTGGCCCCTGCTGGGAGCGCAGGTGCTGCATTGCGGGCCCTGCGGCAGCGCGTCGCGGATCAAGCTCATCACCAACTTGGTGCTCGGTCTCAACCGACTGGCCCTGGCCGAGGGATTGGCCCTCGCCGAGGCCTTCGGTGTGAAAGGCGAGGTGGCCCTGGAAGCCCTCCGTGGTTCGATGGCCTATTCACGGGCGGTCGATGCCAAGGGTCTGAAGATGGTCCAACGGGACTTTACGCCGCAGGCCCGTCTCTCCCAGCACCTCAAGGATCTGCGCCTGATCCTCGACTGCGCCCAGCAGACGGGCCTCGAACTGCCGTTGGGCGCACTCCACCTGCGGTTGTTGCAGTCGGCCGAGGCGGCCGGGTTGGGCGACCTCGACAACAGTGCGGTGATTGAATTGCTACGCCGGCCCGGCCGGCCCCCTGCGCCATGATCGCCCCGCTGTCCCGACCCGCCCGATGGGGAGTGCTGGCCACCGCCATCCTCGCCCTGCTCTTCGACGGGGTCGAATTGGGGTTGATGCCGGTGGCCTCGCTGTCGGTCTCCAAGTCGCTGCTCGGGGCGGCCTACACGCCGACGCTCGGCGGCGACTGGTTCGCGCGTTTCACCGCCGCGCTGATGCTCGGCGCCGCGATGGGAGGCATCGTCCTGGGGGGATTGGGCGACCGCATCGGACGCACCCGAGCCCTCGGGGTCAGTGTGCTGTTCTATTCGATCTTCGCCGGGGCCGGGGCCCTGGTGCAGACCCAGGAGCAGATGCTGGTGCTGCGTTTCCTGGTCGGGCTGGGTGTGGGCGGAGTCTGGCCGAACGCGGTCTCCTTGGCCGCCGAATGCTGGCCCGACAAATCCCGGCCCATGGTGGCGGGCCTGATGGGGGCGGCCCTCAATGCCGGAATCCTGCTGCTCTCGCAGGTGGTGCGTCTCTGGACGCTCTCGGCCGATTCGTGGCGGTGGATCTTCCAATGGGGCGCCCTGCCCGCCGGCCTGGGACTGCTGGCCCTCACCGTGGTGCCCGAGTCGCCGCTGTGGCGGCAGCGCCGTGTCGGTGCGAGCACGACGACCCGTCCGACCCGGATCCCGGTGCTCCGCACGCTGTTCACGCCGCCGCTCCTACGGACCACACTGGTGGGCATCGCGGTCGGTTCGATTCCGCTCATCGGCGCCTGGTCGGCCAGCAAGTGGATGATCCCGTGGGCCGATGCGGTGGCGGGTTCGGCCGCCCCGGCCTACAAGGCCTCGGCCCAGGGTTTTTGGGCGCTGGGAGCGGTGATGGGCAGCTTCTGTGGGGCCCAAGTGGCGGAATGGCTCGGCCGTCGTCGCGCCTATTCATGGATGAGCCTGGGCTCGGCGGCTCTCACCTCGCTGCTCTTCCTGGGCACCCGGCCGCTTGATCCGGCATTCCTGCCCACGGTCCTCGCTCAGGGATTCGTGGGCACGCTCTTCTTCGGTTGGCTGCCGCTCTACCTGCCAGAACTCTTCCCCACCGAGGTACGTTCGGCGGGCAGCGGGATCGCCTACAATGTGGGCCGATTCGTGACCGCCGCCGGAGTCCTCGCCGCCGGGGGGCTCTTCGTGATGCTCGGAGGCTCCTATCCCCGCATCGGTGCCACCTGCGGCCTCGTGTACCTGCTGGGGTTGGTGGCCATCCGCTGGGCTCCCGACACCACGGCACGCACCCTTTCTGGTCCCGATTCCCGAGCATCCCAAGCGCCATGATCGCTGCATCGTCATCCCCGTCGTTCCCGCCCCGTCTGTGGATGGGCCAGAGTCGCGGCACCCCTGGCCGACCCGAGCACCACCGCCGGAGTCCCCTGCTCTCGATCGGTGCGCTGTGCCTGGGCATCACCGGCCCGGCCCTTGGCGCTTCCGACTTCGAAGACCCCAACGCCGACCGGGACTCGGTGCCCACGGTGCCGCCGGGGTTCGAGATCTCGACCTTCGCGCGCGAACCACTGGTCCGCCAACCGTGTTCGATGGCCTTCGACCTGCGCGGCCGTCTCTGCGTGGGCATGGGTCCGCAGTACCGCAACCCGACCCCCAAGACCCCGGGTGACAGCGTGGTCTGGGTGATGGACATCGACGGCGACGGACGCGCCGACCAGACCCGGGTCTTCGCCACCGGGTTCAACGCGATCCAGGGCATGGCCTGGCGCGGGCGCGACCTGTGGGTGGCCAATGCACCTGATCTGACGATCGTCCGCGACCTCGACGGCGACGATGAGGCCGACGAGTACGTCCGCCTCTACACCGACCTGGGCAATCTCGAGCACGGGTTGCATGGCCTCCAGTGGGCCCCGGACGGACGGCTCTACATGAGCAAGGGCAATTCCAAGGGATTGTCCCAACCGGGCCGGGTCGCACCCAAGGCCTTCCGCGACCTGTGGGGTGTGACGGCACCCCCCGGATCGCCGGACTTCCCTGCCCCAAAAACTTTCCCGAAGGGCAAGTACGAGAAGAACTACCACGACCCCGAAGACGACTGGGGGCGGGAGGGCGGCGTGCTTCGGTGCGATCCTGACGGACGTCACCTCGAGATCGTGTCGCGCGGTTCCCGGAACCCCTGGGACATCGCCTTCGACGGCGGGATGAATTGGCTGGGCACCGACAACGACCAGACGACCGGCGATCGCGTGTTCATGCCCTTCGCCCGGGCCCATTTCGGCTGGAACCACCCCTGGAGCGCGCATTGGGGCACCGAGGCGCACGCACCGTCGGCTCCGGTGAGCGGGCCGCTGTTCGAGGGTTCAGGCACGGGCATCGTGTTCGGCGATGCCGAGGGGTTCCCGGCAAGCCACCGGGGCGTGTTCTTCATCAATGACTGGCTGCGCAAGACCACCTTCGTGTGGCGACCGCGATGGGACGGGGCCTTGATGCGACCCGCGGGCGGCGATTGGGAACCGTTCATCCAGGGCGGCCGCTCACTCTTCCGACCCACCGACCTGGAGTTCGGGCCCGATGGGGCCCTGTGGGTGCTGGGATGGGGCCGGGGCTACGGAGCCGAATACCGCGACGGCCAGTGGGTCAGCGAGGGACGCATCTTCCGCGTCACGCATCCGGGTCCGGCCCGATCCCAGACCGGATCCCAATCCCGATCCCGGACCGGGGCCACGGACAAGCCGGTCGAGCAACGATCGGTGCCGGAGTTGCTGGCGGCCTTCGATTCGCCGCTGCCGGTGCGGCAGGTGGAAGCCCAGGAGGCGCTGTTGCGGCGCGGATCCTCGGTGATCCCTGCCCTGCGCCGAGCCCTGTCGAAGGATCCGTCGGCCACGGCCCGACAGACGTGGACGGCTTGGACGCTCGGGCGGATTTCGATGGACGATGCTTCGGGCGACGCGTGGTTCGAGCAGCGGGCGGCCCAGGTGACCGCCCCGTTGAACCTGCGGATCCAATCGGTGCGAATCCTGGCGCATCGGCGGGCGGCCCGCGGCGGTGCGGCCCGATTGCCCCGTGCGGTCATTGCCTTGCTGGGTGACCGCGAACCCCGACTCCGTTTCGAGGCGGTGCAGGCACTGGCCGAGGTGCCGACGCCCGAGGCCGACGACGCCCTGCTGGAGTGCCTGGCACGGGAGACCGACCCCACGGTGGCCTACGCCGGTTGGCAGACATTGCGCGCCACTCGGAAGGCGGAGGCCCTGCGACCCCTCCTGGACGATGCCCGCCCCGGAGTGCGGCGCGCGGCCCTGCTGGCGCTGCTCGAGGACCATGCGTTGCCCGAGGCTCAGGTGCGACGGCGGCTCGATGATCCCGATCCCTCGGTGAAGGCCCTCGCCGCGCGATGGATCGAGAAGGCCACCGGCGAGGGAGTCTCGCTGATGGTCCGGGGGCGCCCGCTCTCGGGCTCGGCTCCGGCAACCCAGGAGTCTTCCGATCCGGGTGCGGAACCCCGCCATCTCTATCCGGCGAAGATGTCGATGCCCGCGCCTCCAAGCGCGGCGACCGTCGTGGATCGGGCCCTGGAGAGGCTTTCCGAGGGCGACCCCGGGCGCGGCGCCTGGCTCTTCCATCATCCCCAGGGGGCGGGTTGCTTCCAGTGTCATCGCCTGGACGGGCATGGTCAGCACTTCGGTCCCGACCTGTCGGTGGTGGGCGGTCGCGCGCCGGTGCGCCACCTTGTGCAGTCCATCCTCGAGCCCAATGCGGTGATCACCGAGGGCTTCAGCCTGCAACGCGTCGAGACGGCCGATGCCGAGTTGTCGGGCATCCTGCTGGAGGAGAGCGGCTTGAGCCTCACGCTGGGTCTGGCCGATGGCCACCGCGAGACGATCCCTAAATCGCGGATCACGGCGCGCTCATCAGCCGCGCAGTCGGCGATGCCGGCCTACGACACCGTGTTGCCGCCCCGGGCCGTGGCCGACCTGGCCGCCTACCTGTCCCGCCAGGGAGCCGGATCGCAGGGTACCTCCGCAGCCGTCCCGGTGTCGGCCGATGCCCTAGCCTTCCGAGAATCCCCGGGCCGACTGCACCTCACGCGGGGCAGCCTTCCGGTGGCCGACTTCGTCCACGGCGATGAGCGCATCCTCCGGCCCCATTTCGCCAACCTCCACGCGCCCGGGGGCCACCGGGTCAGCCGGAACCATCCGCCAAAGCCGCCGCAG
>CAIOKD010000006.1 GCA_903858835.1 uncultured Verrucomicrobiota bacterium | reverse complement strand
TCCACCAGGCGCGCCATCACGTACTTGCCCGAGGGCTTGAGGTCCGCCAGCACCGGGACGCGCTTCCCGACCCGGGTCCAGTCGTCGATGGTGAGCTTCACGCCCGCGCAGTGCGCCATGCCGATGAGGTGCATGACCGCGTTGGTCGACCCGCCGAGGGCGATCACCACCGTCATGGCGTTCTCGAACGCCTTCTTGGTCATGATGTCGCGCGGGCGGATGTTCTTCTTCAGCAGGTTCAGCACGGCGGCGCCGGCGTCCTCGCAATCGCGGGTCTTGTCCTGCGACACGGCCGCCTGGGCCGATGAATTGGGCAGGCTCATGCCCAGGGCCTCGATGGCCGAGGCCATGGTGTTGGCCGTGTACATGCCGCCGCAGGAGCCGGCACCCGGGATGGCCACCTCGGCCACCGCCTCGACATCCTCGGCCGTGCAGGCCCCGGCGGCGTTCTTGCCCACCGCCTCGAAGATGTTCACCAGGTCGACGTCCTTGCCGCCGAGTTCCCCCGGCAGGATGGTGCCGCCATAGACGAAGATGCTGGGGCGATTGAGCCGGGCCATGGCCATGATGCAGCCGGGCATGTTCTTGTCGCAGCCGCCCACCGCGACGAAGGCGTCGAAGCCCTGACAACCCACGACCGTCTCGATGGAGTCGGCGATCACCTCGCGCGACACCAGGGAGTACTTCATGCCCTCGGTGCCCATCGAGATGCCGTCGGAGATGGTGATGGTGTTGAACACCACGGCCTTGCCGCCGTTCTCATTGATGCCTTGGGCGACGCTGACGGCCAACTGGTCGATGTGCATGTTGCACGGGGTCACCATGCTCCAGGTCGAGGCCACGCCGATCTGGGGCTTCTGGAAGTCCTCCTTCTTGAAGCCGGTAGCGTACAGCATCCCGCGGCTCGGGGCGCGTTCGATACCGTCCACCACGATGGAGGAGAAAGGACGGGGGAGTGAGTCGGTCTTGGACTTGGCGGGAGCCTTGGCGGTCGATCGGCGTTTCATTGCGGCCCGATCGTCGCGAAGCGGTCGAGTCTGCGGAAGACAGAAAATCGCAGCCCGGCCTTGGCACCAACTCCGCCGTTGCGACTCCGGGGGTGGGACCGTAATCTTCTAGACAGGGGTGGATGCCCCGTCCATGAGACATTATCTCGATTTCGAAAAGCCGATCGCCGAACTCCAGCGCAAGCTCGATGAGCTGCGGTCCCAGCCGGGATCCCCCGCGCTGGGCATCTCCTGGGAAGAGGAGATCCGACTGCTGGAAGCGAAGATCCAGGATGCCCAGCGGCAGCTCTATTCGAACCTGACTCCCTGGCAGCGGGTCCAGTTGGCGCGCCACCCCAGGCGGCCCTATTCGCTCGACTACCTCCGGACGGCATTCACCGATTTCGAGGAATTGCATGGTGACCGGCTCTATTCCGACGACCGGGCCATGGTGGCCGGCTTTGCCCGCCTGGGCGGCGAGAAGGTGATGGTGATCGGCACCCAGAAGGGGCGGGACACCAAGGAGAACATCCTCCGCAATTTCGGATCGGCCCACCCCGAGGGGTATCGCAAGGCGCTGCGCCTCATGAAGATGGCCGACAAGTTCGGATTGCCGATCATCACGCTGATCGACACCGCGGGGGCCTACCCGGGCATCGGCGCCGAGGAACGCCACATCGCCGAGGCCATCGCCGTAAACCTGCGCGAAATGATGACCTTCGAGGTGCCCATCATCGCCTGCGTCATCGGCGAGGGCGGTTCCGGCGGGGCCCTGGGCATCGGCGTGGCCGACCGGGTTCTGATCCTCGAGAACGCCTACTATTCGGTCATCAGCCCCGAAGGCTGCGCGGCGATCCTGTGGAAGGATCGCACGGCTGCCCCGAAGGCCGCGGCTGCGCTGAAGATCACCGCCACTGACCTCAGTTCGCTGGGCCTGGTCGATGATGTGTTGCCCGAGCCGCTGGGCGGGGCCCATCTGGACCTCGAGGCCACGGCGGTCACCCTGCGCCAGGGCCTCCTGAAACACCTGGCCGAGGTGCGCGCCCTGACCGCGTCCGAGCGCCTCGCGGCGCGGTACGCCAAGTTCCGGGCCTTTGGCCACTTCACCGAACCGGAATCCGAGGCCGCCTGATGCGGGAAACCCTCGAAACCCCCCTGGTCTTCAGGCCCATTCCCAAAGAGCGGGTCTGGGGAGGGCGTAGTCTCGAGGAGCGTTGGGGCAAGAGCCTTCCAGCCGGAGTGCCGGTGGGCGAGTCGTGGGAGATCTCGGATCGTCCCGAGGGACCATCGGAGGTGGCCGAGGGTCCCTTGGCCGGCACCTCGCTGCGGTCCTTGATGGAGCGCCACGGCCCGGAGTTGATGGGGCGGCCGGTATCTCCCGGCGAACGATTCCCCTGGTTGGTAAAGATCCTCGATTGCCGCGACGACCTCTCGCTCCAGGTGCACCCACCGGCCGACAAGGCGTCGGCCCTGGGAGGGGAGCCCAAGACCGAGATGTGGTATTTCGCCGAGGCCGATCCCGGAGCGCAGATCTACGTCGGACTGCGTGGCGGCACCACTCGTGAGTCTTTTGCACGGCGCCTCGATGATGGGACCGTGGCCGACTGCTTCCGCCGCCATCCGGTCAGCGCGGGCGACGCCATGTTCCTGCCCAGCGGACGGGCCCATGCCCTGGGCGGAGGCAACCTGGTGTTCGAGATCCAGCAGAATTCGGACACCACCTACCGGGTGTTCGACTGGAATCGCACCGGCCTCGATGGCAAACCCCGGGAGTTGCACCGGGAGCCCGCCCTGGAATCCATCGATTTCTCGGACACCCATCCTGAGTTGATCCCGGAATTCTGGTCCGTCGCGTCCGCCGGGGTGGCCCTCCGTCCGCTGGTCCGGCATCGGTTGTTCTCGATCGACCTCGTTCGCTTCGAGGCCGGAGGCGCGTTGGAGCCCGGCAATGGGGGCGGCCCCTGGGTCTTGGGGGTCGTTTCGGGAAATCTCCGGGTGACTGCCAGTGGCTATCGGCGAGACCTGCGCCCCGGTGAATTCCTGCTGGTGCCCGCCGTGGTGGTGCCCCGGTTGGAGATCCGGGCCGAAGTTGCTTCAGAAATCCTCAGGGTTGCCGATGGGCAATGAATGACTTCTGGGCCCAAGGGTTCCCCGGGAACCCCGGCTGATCCGCAGACATCCGTTCCCGGAGACGACTCCATCGAGGCCATCGAAAGCGGCCTGCTCCGGGTTCTGATCGGCGATCCCTGGTTTCGCTGGGCGGCCGTGGCGATGGTGACCCTAGTGGGTACCGTCCTGCTGGTGGCGCTGCCGGTGTTCGTGGTCTCCCCTCCCGATATCGATCCGCCAGTGCGGGCGAGCCTGCTCGACAAGTTCCAGGCCCGCGCCCTGATTGGAACCGCCCGCGAGGCGGCCCGGGCCGGCAGACTCCCCGAGTCGATCACCGCCTGGAAGACCGCCCTGGCCAATGACCTGTCGAACCTGGAGGCGCGTCGAGGGGCCCTGGACACCCTGGGAGCGGCCTCCCAATACACCCAGGACGATGTGCGTTTCGGGTACATGTGCGGCGTGGAGTTGCTCCAGCGCTCGGCGACCAACGTGCAGGATACCCTGGCCTTCGTCCGATTCCTCGACCACGTCGGGCATCATCCTGCGGCGGTGGCCCTGCTCCGTGAACCCATGCTGTCCAGCGACGGGGTTCTGGCCGGTTGGTTCGCCCGTTCTCTGTTCCTGGCGCACCGCATCGACCGGTTCGAAGAACTCTGGTTCCGGCGGCGGGAGGTCCTGTCGCAGGCGGCTCCGATGGCACTGATCGGCCCCGCCTGGGAGGCCGGATGGGGCCCCATCACCGGCATGGCGGCGGCTCGGGAACGCCTGCTGGCCGCCGAGCGCGACCCGGCCCTTCGGGATGAAGCCTCGCGGTTGCTCCTGATGGTCTTCGAGAACCTGGGCGACGCCGCGGGCTATGAGCAGGCCCTGGGCCGTCGCGTGGACCGCCGGGCCGATTCCCTGGCTGATCATCTGGGCCTGTGGCGGTTGTTGGCCCGAAATGGCCGCGCTCCCGAGGTCCTGGAGCGGCTCAAAGCCTTTCAACGCCCTCCGGCCAACCCGGGAGAGGCGATCGGCATGATCGAAGCCCTCCAGTCGTTCGGTTTGGCTGATCGCGCCGTCGAACTGGCCTTGGCGCAGGTCGCGGTGTTCCCCTACGCGCCGGATCTTTGGTTGGCGACGGCCGAATTGCTCCTGCAACGCGAGGATTGGACCCACCTGCGCGAGGTGGCCATCGGGATGCGGGGCGAGACTTCGCTGGCCGGGCGCATGGCTGCCTATAGTTGGTATCTTGATGGCCGCATCGATATTGCTTTGAGCCGTGACCTGGATGCCGCGGCCGATTTCAAGCGGATTGTCGATGGAGCGACGCCCGATGCCGTGCTCGTGGCCCGGATGGTCGCGGGCCTGCGGCGGGTGAACCGCCCGCAGGAGGCCGCCCTCCTGCTGCGCCGGGTGGAGAAGACCTTCGCCAAGGACGCCACCTTTTGGTTCGAAATGGCCGGCATCGCCGCCGAGACCCAGGACATGGAGACCCTGGCCGAGGCGGTCTCGCGATCCTACCGGCTGGAGCCGGACAATCCGGTGTATCGCCACAACCAGGCCGCGGTGATGATCGCCCTGGGCCGAGAGCCCGAGGAGACGGTCCGGCTCACCCTCGAATTGCTCAACCGGTCGCCGGAATCGGTGTCCTGCCAGATCAACCACGCACTCGCCCTGGTGCTACAGCGCCGGTTCGCCGATGCCGAGGGCCTGCTGGCCCGGATCCCGTGGGCGGGGCGGACCTCCGTCGAGGAGACCCAGATGCACCATGCCTGGATGTTGATCGAGGAGTCACGGCAGCGGATGGAGGCCGCCCGGAATCATGCCCGCGCCGCCCGGGAGTCGGAGCTGCTGCTTCCCCAGCGCGCGAAGCGCAGGGCCGTGCTCGGTCCCTGAAGAATCCGCTCGAAAATCAGGAGCCTAACGGTTGCGCTCCGCGCCATCGCGTCCACGGTTGCGCCCTGATGAGCATTGCCACCCGCACCGGCGATTCCGGGACCACCGGCCTGATGTACAACCGCCGGGTTTCCAAGGCGCATCCGCGGGTCGAGGCCTATGGTTCAGTCGACGAGTTGAACGCCGCCATCGGAATGGCTCGGGCCACCGCCACCGACGCCTTCATTGGTGACAACCTTCTGGCCATTCAGAAAGACCTGGTGATCGTCATGGGCGAGTTGGCTACCGCCAAGGAGGACACCCAGCGCTACCTCGCCGACGGGTTCCAGGCGGTGACCCCGGCCCTTACCGCCAAGCTCGATGCGCTGGTGGCGCAGATCGAGTCGCAGAGCATCACCTTCAAAGGATGGGCCACGCCGGGCATGACCCTCCATTCCGCGGCGCTCGATGTCGCTCGCACCACCTGCCGCCGGGCTGAACGGCGGGTCTTCGTGTTGCGTGACACCGGCGAGGTGGAGAACCACGAGATCCTGGTCTTCCTGAACCGCCTCAGCGACCTGCTCTGGCTCATGGCCCGCTGGGTGGAGACCCACGCTCCCGAATCGGGAACGACCGACGCGTCGAAAGCCCCTTGATGGGTGGGGTCTCCGGACTCGAAGCGGCTCAGAGGGAGACGGTGGGGCAAGGGGTGTCCTGCGAGGTGTTCTCGAGCGTCACACGCCGGGCACCCACGGCGTCGAGTGCGTCGCCCACGGTTTTGCGGGCCAGTTCCGGGGTGTTGCAGTCGCGACTGAGGTGACCCAGGTAGATGCGGCGCAGGCCGTCGTGCA
Organism: uncultured Verrucomicrobiota bacterium; assembly: GCA_903858835.1. GTDB lineage: Bacteria > Verrucomicrobiota > Verrucomicrobiia > Limisphaerales > UBA9464 > SXXZ01. The sequence goes on along the minus strand of CAIOKD010000006.1, from coordinate 12,304 downwards.
GGATGGCCGTGGCCACCTCCGAGGCCGCGTGGTTCGACAAATGCCCATGACGGCTGGCGATCCGTTGCTTGGTGCTCCAAGGGCGACGGGTGTCTTCCTGAAGCAGCTTCACGTCGTAGTTGGCCTCGAGGACCAAGAGGTTCGAAGGTTTCACCCGTTCGAGGATCAATTTGGTGGCATGCCCGAGGTCGGTCAGGAATCCGATGTTGCCCGCCGGGGTCGCCAAGAGGAATCCCACCGGGTCTTCCGCGTCGTGCGGGACGCTGAAGGTGCGGACCTCGACGTCGCCCAGGGTGAAGGTGGCACCCGTCTCGAAGGTGGCCGTGTCGAGGCGGGCCCCGGGGAATTCCCGGCGGATGGCCTCGTGGGTGAAGCGGTTGGCGTAGATGCGGGTGCCGGTCTTCTCGGCCAGGGTGCCCAGGCCCTTGATGTGGTCGCCATGCTCATGGGTGATGAGGATGCCCGTGAGACCCTCCGGCACCCGACCGATGGACGCCAAGCGCTCGCGGATTTGTTTGGCGCTGAAGCCCGCGTCGATCAGCAGGCGGGTCTCACCGGCCTCAAGGTAGGCGCAGTTGCCGCCGGATCCGCTGCCCAGGATCGTGAAGTGAACCGCCACGCGCCGATCGAACCGTCAATCCTCCCCGCATGACAGTAGAATTCGCGCCATCGGGATGCGGCTAGAGCCTTGCGTTTTCATCGACGCGCTCCAGTCCAATCGGTCCTACAACCAGGTCTACCGAAACACGGATTTGAGCATCGATCCGTCAGAGGAAATCGGTGTGGGAAAGTGATGCTGCATCCGGCCAAGCAGCGGTCGAGAAACGAGCAGCAGTTTCGAAGGGGTTCAGCGGGATCGTTTCATTTCCATGGGTTCAGGATGGGGACCCCGGAGGCCGCGAAGTCTTCGACGTTGCGAGTGGCGATCTTCAGGCCGTGCACCATCGCCGTGGCGGCCAAGAGGGAGTCGATGGCCGGCATCGGATCGCGGAGTTCACCGGTCAGTCGACCCCAGCGCGCTGCCACCTCGAGATCGATGGGGAGAATGCGGCCACTGAACCAGTCCGGAACCTCGCGGCGGATCCAACGCTGCAAGCGCACTCGCCTAGCCGGCTCCTGCACCCGGGCCAGCCCCTTCTCAAGTTCGCCCAACGTGAGAACGCTGATCCAGATCTTGTCCTCATGACTGGCAAGCCAATCGGTGACGCGCGGGTCCGGAGATCGGCGGCTGAGTTCCGAGAGGACGTTGGTGTCGACCAACCAGCTCATAGTTCGGGATCCCTCGGAAGGCTGCGGTCCCGTTCGATCTTGAGGTCCACCCCTCGCAACGGTTCAAAGAGCTCCAGCAGCGTTTTCCGACGGGATCGGGATTTTTTTCGATAGTCCGCGACCGAGACGACAACGACCGCAGGTCGCCCATGGCGGGTCACGGTCTGTGGTCCCTCGGACAGCGCCTTGTCCACCACCAGGCTGAATTGGTTCTTCGCTTCCTGAAGCTGCCATGCCTTCGTCATTTGAGGATGATGAGCGGAGATTTAAAATCTGTCCAGTCTGTCCAGAAATATCGTGACTAAGGTTCCGATTCATCTGTTGCTCGAGACTTGAGGTCCAACAGCGCGGAGAGGAAATCGCGCTTCCGAAATAAGTGATTCGATGACTCAAAACCTCAGGTAACGCTCCCAGGTAGAGGCCGATCTCCGAGCGGTCCGGCAACGCCGCCATGGCGCGTTCTGAGAAATCGCCCTGCCTAAGAACTGCTCGGGTGAGGTTGAGTTTGCCAGCAGGACCCTGGGATGTCGCCCAAAGGTCTCCGAGGTGGGGGCGGATCTACGAGTCGTACGCCTGCGATGTTGCCCTGTCCGTCAGCCCAGTTGGCGGAGGAAGGGTCAGAATCGTTCGGGAACGCCCTCTTCCATCATCCGAACGTGGTGTTCCAAGCGGTGTTCTCGGCTGAGTGATTCCATCCAGCGGGCCGGTTCTTCAAGCGCTTCGAAGGACAACTTGAAGGTGCCGTGGTGCATGGGCACCAGCCAGCGGGACTGCAGGTCGTGGAAGGCCTGCACCGCCTGATCGGGACCCATGTGGACCTTGCGGAAGGATTCCGGGTGATAGGCTCCGATGGGCAGCAGGGCCAATTCGGGCTTCAGGCGCTGACCGATCTCTCGGAATCCTTTGAAATAGGCGGAATCCCCGGCGTGGTAGACCGTGCGGCCCCGGTACTCGAGGACGAACCCGCCCCAACCCCGATGCTTGTCGGCGAGTGTCCGGGCGCCCCAGTGCTCGGCCGGCACCAGGGTCACCTTCCAGTCGTCATGGCCGAAGCTTTCCCACCACTTCAACTCCACGATTCGACCGAAACCCAGGCGCTGGGCCAAGGGAGCGCATCCCCAGGGCATCACGGCGATCTTGGGCGAGGGGATCTTGCGGAGCGTGGGTTTGTGGAAATGGTCGAAGTGCGCGTGGGTGAGCAGCACCAGGTCGATGGGTGGCAGGTCCTGGACGCGGAGGCCGGGGCGCTTTAGGCGCTTCAGCAGGAAGAGCCAGTTGGCGAAATTGGGGTCGATGATCGCATTCAGACCTTCGAACTGGACCAGGAACGACGCATGGCCGATCCAAGTGAGGGCCAGTTGATCGTCCCTAAGGTGCGGGAAATTGGGGATCTTCACCGATCCGATGGGCGCCGTCTTCAGAGCGTGCCACACCATCTCACGGAAGAATGTCCGCGGATTGAAATGGTCGGCCGGGGTCAGGTCCCGAAAGGAACGGGGTACCCTTCGTCGGCCCTGACCCACGGGCTTGGGGAGAGGATCGTGGGCCGGCAATGGGGGATGGTTCAGCAGCGGATCCATCGTATCAAATCCAGTGTGGCTGCCGCGAACCCGAGGCGCAAGCGGGTGCGGGTTGTCACAGACCTCAGCCTGTCCCTAGTCTTCGGGATGCGCCCGTTCAGGACTGTCGAACTCTCACCCTCCCTGGCCGAATTCGGCGGCCTTCGATTCGCCACCGTCCACAGTACGCTGTTGGGGGGGCGGGCGGATGTGACCCTATGGGCTCCATCGACGCCCAAATCGGCGGCCCTGCCGTTGGTGATTCTCCTGCACGGCGTGTACGGGAGCCACTGGGCCTGGGCTCTGAAGGGACGGGTGCATCACACGGCGCGGCGTCTGATCGAAGCGGGCGAGATCCCGCCCATGGCCCTGGCCATGCCCTCGGATGGGTTGCGCGGCGATGGCACGGCGTACGTGCCCCTGGCTTCCGGAAACTATGAGCGTTGGATCGTCGACGAGGTGCCGCTGGTGGCGCGTGAGGCGGTGCCTGAGGTGACCGAGGCCTCGCCGAGATTCATTTCCGGCTTGTCGATGGGTGGCTTCGGGGCCCTCCGGTTGGGGGCTCGTCATCCCCAGATTTTTCGGGGCATTTCGGCTCACTCAGCAGCGACTTCTCTGAAGACCTTGGCCCCGTTCCTCGCGGAACCCTTGCCGGCGGGTGAATCCACGGTGGAAGAACCGACCGCCTTGGAAGCCCTGGTTCGCAACCGTGCGTCATTGCCGCCGGTGCGATTCGATTGCGGAGTGGATGATTTCCTGATCGGTCACAACCGACACTTGCACGCGGCCCTGGAGTCGGCCGGGATCGACCACCAATACGAGGAGTTCCCGGGTGGCCACACCTGGGAGTATTGGGAACAGAACGTGGAGCACAGCCTCCGGTTTTTCGCGAAAATTCTCAACGGATCCTCCCCGGGTTGAATCGGGAAGGAGCCGGCCGGTGCCGTCACTCCCATCACCCCTGAACGGATCCGGTTCAGACGGATGGGTCGGGATCCGTCCCCGGCCCCGGAACGATCCCGGTGCCGTCGGTGCGGAGGCGCAGGTCGATGCGGATCGTGGCCTCGGTGCGACGGGAGGTCCGCGGGGTATCGGAGTGCGACCCGGGAACGTATCGCCGCCACCAGTCGCGGCGCCGATCCGGAGTCCAGGCCTCGGCCACGGGGCTGTGGGATAACCTCTCCAGGAAGACACCCATGTCGGCGGGGCGCTGTGCGGGATCCTTGGACAATCCATCGAGGATCAGTCGCTCGAGGGTTGCGCTGAGGTCGGGCGCACCGCATGCGGTGGGTCGGGGTGCGGGCGTTTCGATGTGGTGCTTCCAGACCTCCTCCACCGACGAGGCCGGGAACGGCGGCCGCCCCGTCACCAGGACGAAGGCCACCGCCGAGAGGGCGTAGATATCGCTCGCGACGTCGCCATGGCCCGGTTGCCGGATGGTCTCCGGCGCCATGTAGAGAGGAGTGCCCAGGAACCGGGAGGTGCCCTGCCCGCCGCGGCCCGCGGTGTCGGGGGGCCCGGGCCTGCCAGAGGTTTCCTGCACCAACCCGAAGTCGAGGACCTTGAGCGTGTCGGGCATGCCGCCGCGTTCACAGAGGAACAGGTTGCCGGGCTTGATATCGCGATGGATGAGGCCGATACCATGGGCTTCCCACAGCGATGCCGCCGCCTGTCGCAGCAGGTGTATGGCCCGGTCCTCGGGCACTGGCCCGAAGCGGTCCACCAGGTCTTGGAGGGTGAGACCCTCAAGGAGCTCCATCGCATAATAGAAACTCCCGTCGGCCGTGTGGCCGTAATCGAAGACCTGGATGGTGTTGGGGTGGGTCAACCGGCAGGTCAGTTGCACCTCGTGTTCGAATTGACGGATCAGGTCGTCGTCGGCCCTGTCCGGCAGCAAGAGCTTCACCGCCGTTTCGCGGCGTAGCAGGGCGTGCCGGGCCCGGTACACAGAACCCATGGCCCCCTCGCCGATCTTGGCGATCAGGGTGTATTGACCCAGTTGACGGGCCCGCAGTTGCGCCTCGTCGAAGCGTCGTCGCCAGGTGGCACTGACCTGGACCGCGACCACGCCCGCGACGGTCGCCAGGAGGATCAGCAGGATCAGGATTTGGAAGATCCACCGCAGCACCCGCAGCGGTTGGAAGGCCTCGGACGCGTCGATCTTGGTGACGACGCCGAACTGGTGCTCGTCGATCCAATGCCAGGCTCCCACGACGGGCACGCCCCGGTAATCGCGCTCGGGCAGCACTTGCACGCCGTTGCTCTCGGTGAGGGCACGGGCCACCAGCGCCATCAAGGGGGCCTGTGCGCGGTCGTCCTCGGACCAACGGAAACCGGTGGTCAAATCGCCTCCGGGATCCCGGACCACGAGGTTCAGGGCGGAACTGCTCTCCGGGGCATTCGTGAGCAGGCCCAATTGGCGGAGTTGTTCGTCGAAGCGGCTTTGCGACAGCAATCGTCCCTCGTGGTCGAAGGCGAAAGTCTCGCCGCTGGCTCCCGGTCGGGCGACGGAGAGCACGCGCGTGAACTCGTCCTCGGGGCGCAACACCACGGCCAGCACGCCGCGGATGCCCCCGGCGTCGTCGCGGACCGGCACGAGGATCTGCATGACCTGGAGATCGCCCCGCGGCGGACCGTCCGGACGGGGACCCAGGCGGCGGTCGAAGCCCCGCTCCGCCAGCCGATCGGGTGGGCCGTTGGTGCCTCCTCGCATCCCGTCCCGCGGTCCGGGCCCGTCCGGAGGGCCGCGGAAGGGACCCATGCCGTCCGGGCGGCGGCCTCCGGGGGGACCGCCCATGCCTCGGCCGCCGGGCCTCGTTGGCTTGAACGGCGTGACCAGGGCCGGATGCCCCTGGGTCAGCACCCGTTGGAAGAGTTCCAGATGATCGCTGGGCATCATGCTGCCGGGGCGGACCCGAAGCCGGCCGAAGGCGGCCACGACCTGCCCTTTCGGATCCACCAGGACGGCGCCGGGGTAGCCGGTCAGCAGCAGGCGCTCATCCAGGGATCGGATCAATGGTCCCAGCACTGGATCCGCGTTCGGGGGTGGGAAGGCGCCCTGCCTTGGGCCGGACCCGAACCCGGCCGGTGGCGGATTGGTCCGCGATCGTTCCAACAGCGCCCGGGCCGGTTCACGGATCGACGGGTCGGTCGCCAGGAGGCTGGCCGTCCGCATCTGCCCCTGGATCCACACCGACAGTGCGGTGACGTTGGCCTCGAGGGCCGTTCCCAGTTCGCTGCGAAGCCGTCCCTCGAGGGTCCGCTGCACGGCGTTTTGGCTCCATCGACCGACCCCCAGGATCACGGCGGCCGCCGCCGCGGCGCTCCACAGCAGGGGACGGTAACGACGGAAGGCCAGGCCGCTCCGGGTGGTGACCGGCGAGGGCGGTGCTTTCGGTGCGTTCACGGCGGACGAGGAGACCGGGAATGCCTCGGATCAGTTTCAATCGACGTGCGGGCTGCGGGATGGGCCGCGGGCCGCCGGACGATCAGCCGATCCTGAAGGAGATCCGTTGGACCACGGTCTTTCCGAGCGCGGTTTGAAGGCGCTCCAGAATCTCATGCCGTCGATAGCGGACGATCTCATTGAGCCACACGCTGCTGTCCACGTTGACGAAGAGAGTGCCTTTGGCGAATCCCGCGGGCTGCGCGTGGGCCACCAGTGTGGGATCCAGGATCTGTGACCAGATGGTCTGGATCTTGGATTCATCGAGGCGCTGTTCGAGGCGCAGGTGGCTCAAGACCCCAGGCAGGATCGTCTCCACGGACTTGGCCGGGGAATTCCAGGCGGTCTCGGCGTTGGTGAAGCCTCGCCCGCGCCATTGGTCGAGCGTCCGGGCCCGGGCGGTCGCCGCGGCCCGGCGACGACGGGCCCGTTCCGCCGGATCGGCGGGGGACAGCGGCACCTGGACCTGTCGAGCCCTTGGAGGCATGGCGTCGATCCACGCTGCGGTCGCTCCCGGGGGCGGTCAAGCTTCTGGCCATCCTTCGTCCAAAGCGGCATGGTTCGGGCGGTGATGGAACTGTTCGCCAGCGGGGATCATGCCCTTTTCCAGTGGTTCAATCGCGGGGTGGTCAACCCCGTGTTCGATTTCCTGATGCCCATCCTCAGCGGCAACCCGCTCTTCAAGCCGGGGTTGGCGCTGCTGGCCTTCGCTCTGTTCTGGAAGGGGGGGCGTCGTGGGATCTGCTGTGCCTTGATGCTGGCGGCAACCTTGGCCGTCGGCGAGACGGGGACGGGGATCCTCAAGCGCACCTTCGCCCGGCCGCGCCCCTATGTGACCCTGCCCGACACCCGGATGCTGGCTGGCAAGGGGTTGAATGGATCCATGCCCAGCGGTCATGCTGCCATCTGGGCCGGCGCTGCGATGGTGGCCGCGGCCTATTATCCTCGGAGCCGCAAGGTGTTGGTGCCGCTCGCGGCAGGGGTGGGGATTTCGCGGATGTATGTCGGGGTCCATTATCCGACCGACGTGGCGGCGGGCTGGGCCTGGGGCGCGTTCTATGGCTGGTGTCTGCCGCGCTTCTTCGAGGCGGCCTGGCAGACCGTGGGCACCCGATGGTTTCCCCTCTGGCACCGGCGTTGTCCTTCGCTGCTTCAGGTGGAACCGGTGTCTTCCGCGGCGGGTGGAACGGCCGCGGCCGCCGAACTCGAGGGGCATTGGCGGCGGCTGACCTGGTTGGCCATCGGCGGGTTGTTGGCAGCCCGGTTGGGCTACCTGGCCTCGGCTGTGATCGAGTTGTCGGAGGACGAGGCCTACCAGTGGCTCTGGTCGAAGCATCCGGATCTCTCCTACTACAGCAAACCGCCATTCATCGCCTATGCGCAGTGGATCGGCACCCACCTCTGGGGCGACCGGGAATTGGGGGTCCGATTCCTCGCCCCGATGCTTTCGGCGGCCACCGCCTGGGGGTTGTCCGGATTCGTGGCGCGGGCGGCGGGGTGGCGCACGGGCTTCCTGCTGGTGGCTGTGCTGACCTCGATGCCCCTGCTGTCGGTGGGTTCCATCATCCTGACCGTGGATGCGCTGACGGTGGCTTTCTGGACCTTGGCCATGGTCGCCGGTTGGATGGCTCTGGAAAAGGACTGCACCGGGTGGTGGGCCGTGACCGGGTTGGGATTGATGGGGACGTTCCTGAGCAAGTATTTCTCGCCGTTCCTGATCCTGGGTTTCGCGGCCTTCTTCTGGATCCATCCACCCGCGCGTCGTCACCTGCGCCGTCCGGGACCCTGGCTGGCGTTGGGCATGAACGCCGTGGCCCTCCTGCCGGTCTACCTTTGGAACAGTCGTAACGGTTGGATCACCGTGACCCACCTCCAACAGCGGGGCAGCCTGGATCAACCGTGGACGTTCCGCCCGCAATTCTTCTTTGAATTCCTGGGGGCCACGTTGGGACTCATGAATCCGGTCTTCTTCGTGGGGGTGATTCTGGCGTTGCTCGGGTTCTGGCGCTGGAAACGACGCTCGGGTTCATCAGCCGTTCCGGACGATGAGATTCGTCGTCGGGTGCTCAGCTATGTCCTGTGTTTCGGCCTCCCGGTGTCCCTGTTCTATCTGGCCTACACGCTGCGGTCCCGGGTCCAACCCAACTGGGTGGCCACCGCGTTCGCGCCGCTGGCGGTCTTTGCGGTGCTCTGGTGGGAAATGCGACACCGGAAAGGGAGCCGCATCGGCCTGACCTTGCTCCGGTGGGGCGTCGGCATCGGTCTGCCCGTGGTGCTGCTGCTGCACGAGACGAACCTCATCCTCAAGCTGACGGGGCACTCCCTGCCGGTCGCCATCGAGCCGTTGGTCCGGGTCCGGGGACACCGGGAGGCCGCGGCGGTGATCCGCAAGGAGCGGGAGCAACTCCTGAAGGAAGGTCGACCCGTGATGGTGGTGGCCGACCATTATGGCTGGGCCGGGCAGTTGAGCTTCTACTTGGACGGGCCGGGACCCGTGGTGGCCAAGACACCGACGGTGAGCGTCTTGGAGTCGGAACGCCCCATCAACCAGATCTGGTTCTGGCCGGAATACCGGTATTCCGGGCGTCCCGGGATCTCCGTGCTGTACGTGCATCCCGAAGGCCGGACCGGTCTGGATGCATCGTGGGCTTCGCGCTTCGAGAGCGTCACCGACCTGGGCGTGCGCGAGGTCGAGTATCGGGGACGGGTGTTCCATCGCCTCCACCTGTACGCCTGCCGGAACCAGCGGTGAGCCTCTTGCCAATGAGTCTCCGACCCGTGGTCCAAGCCTGGCCGGTGGCGGATTACGACCTCGCATCGACCCTGGAATGTGGCCAGGCCTTCCGCTGGATCTGGGCAGGTGAGGGGTGGGAGTCGGTGGTGGGCGACCATTGGGCGCGGGTCGAGTCGATACCCGAAGGATTGAGGGTGTCGTGGATGGGGGATGCCCCCGAGGCTCCGTGGTTGCGGCATCACCTCGCGGCCGACGAGGTCCTCGAGCCGATCCTTGCGACCTTCCCAGACGATGCGCCCATGCGAGCGGCCGTGGCCCGGTGTCGCGGGTTGCGGTTGCTGCGGCAGGATCCCTGGGAATGCCTCGCGAGTTTCATCTGTTCCTCGACCAAGCAGATCGTGCAGATCCGGCAGATCGTGGCGCTCTTGAGTGAACGCTGGGGGCGGGTGGTGCCCACGCCTCCTGAGGCGGTCCTGCACCATGCGTTCCCGACCCCTGAATCCGTGGCCCGGGCCGGGGAGCAGGCCCTCCGGGACTGCAAACTGGGCTTCCGAGCGCCCTACCTGCTGGACGCGGCCCGGCGGGTGGTCGATGGCCGTTTGGACCTGACGGCCGTGGCCCGGATGGATACCGCCGAAGCCCGCCGTGCCTTGATGGAGATCCACGGGGTGGGTCGCAAGATCGCCGACTGCGTGCTGTTGTTCTCCTACGGCCGACAGGACGCCTTTCCCATCGATGTCTGGGTTCGCCGGGCGTTGATCCAGAAGTATTTTCCCAAGGCCCGCCGCATCACCGCCGCACGGTTGGAAGCCTTCAGCCAAACCCATTTCGGTCCCTACTCGGGCTATGCCCAGCAGTACCTCTTCCACCACGTCCGCTTGGAGGCGGGGCGGTAGAAGGACTGGTCATCCGACGGATGCGCCCTGCAACGGGATTGCTTGAAGTAATAACGTCTGTGGGTACAGTCGTGCCATGACGTTGGAACTGAAACTCCGCAAGGTGGGCAACTCGGTGGGGCTGGTCCTGCCCAAAGAAGCACTCGCGCATCTCAAGGCGGAGGAGGGAGATACGGTGACGTTGACCGAGGCTCAGGACGGCCTGCGGCTGACGGCGGGCAACCCCGAGTTCACCAAATCCATGGCGGTGTTCGAGAGTCTGAATCGGCGTTATCGCAATGCGCTGCGCGAGCTCGCCAAATGAAAGAGCCCTACTGGCTGACACGTGAGGAGTGCCTCGCGTTGCATGACATGATGCTGTCGCACTACGGCGGCATCGCGGGGGTGCGCGACGAGAACATGCTGGAATCGGCTCTCGCCAAACCCCGGCAGCGTTTCCACTACGCCACGGCGACGATGGCGGAGTTGGGGGCCGCCTACGCGGCGGGAATCGTGAAGAACCATCCCTTCCTCGATGGCAACAAGCGCACCGGGTTCATGATGGGCGCAGGTTTCCTGGAGCGGAACGGATTTGAATTCGTGGCAACGGAGACGGAAGCAGTGTTGCGGACGCTCGCCTTGGCGGCCGGTGAAATGACGGAGGCGGATTACGCGGCGTGGTTGAAGGCGAATTCCAAGCGTTCATGAAGCCTCCGACGACGCCGTCTGCACCCACGATGCTGGATGCGCTCGTCGAGGAATTCCTGATCCACCTCACTCATGAGCGCGGGTTGGCGGCGCACACCTCCCGCACCTATCAGGCGCTCCTGCGTCGATTCGTGGGATGGGCCGAGACCGCGGGCATCACGGACTGGCGGGGGGTGACGCCCGAGACACTGGTGCGGTACCTCGAGCATGAGCGGGGCAGGGCGTTGGAGGAGCCGAAGGCCTCGGCCGGATCGCGCTTGAGCCCCTCCAGCCTGTACCTCCAGATCGCAGCCTTGAGGTCGTTTTTCCGGTTCGCTGAAGAGGAGGGTCATGTGTCGGGCAATCCCGCCGAGAACCTATCCCTGCCGCGCCGCGGTCGCCGGGTGCCCAAGGCCCTGAGTGAGCCCGAGGTCCGACGGTTGCTGGAACCGCCGCTGGAAGGGACTCCGCAGGCCCTCTGCACCCATGCGATCCTCGAGACCGCCTATGCCAGCGGCCTGCGGTTGGCGGAGATCCGCAACCTGCGTCTCGAGCAACTGCACCTCGAGGCGGGTTTTCTGACGGTGATCGGCAAGGGCAACAAGGAACGGGTGGTTCCGGTCGGCGCCGCGGCGGTGGCGGCCCTGCAGCGCTACCTGGCGGTGCGTCCCACCCTGGTGCGGCCGAAGAGCCCGGGCATGGTCTTCTTGACCAACCGGGGATCGGCCTTCGCGCATGTGACGCTGTGGAAGCGCATGACCGAGGCCGTGCGTCGGGCCGGGGTCGAACGTCATGTCACCCCGCACATGCTGCGGCATAGTTTCGCCACGCACCTGTTGGCGCATGGCGCCGACCTCCGGGTGATCCAGGAACTGCTGGGCCACTCCAGCATCGCCACGACCGAGATCTACACCCACGTGTCGCCCGAGCATCTCCGGTCGGTCCATCAGCGGCACCATCCGCGGGCATGAAAAAAGGCGACCCCGTGAGGAGTCGCCTTGAAGAGTCGCCTTGGAAAGCGTCCCCGGGAACCAATCCCCGAGGTAGGGCAGGGTCACAGACCCTTGCTGATGACCAGCTTGACCAGGTCACCGACCCGGTTGCTGTAACCCCACTCGTTGTCGTACCAGCTCACCAGCTTGACGAAGCGGTTGTTGAGCTCGATTCCCGAGCTGTGGTCGAAGATGGAGCTGTTCTTGTCGTGGATGAAGTCGGTGGAGACCACTTCGTCGGCCGTCCAGTTCAGGATGCCCTTGAGGTAGGTCTCGCTGGCGCGCTTCATGGCCGCGGAGATCTCGGCGTAGCTGGTCTCCTTCACGGTCTTCACCGTGAGGTCGACCACGGACACGGTCGGCACCGGCACGCGGAAGGCCATGCCGGTGAGCTTGCCCTTCACTTCGGGGCAAACCAGCGCGACAGCGCGGGCGGCACCGGTGGTGCTGGGGATGACGTTCTGGGCCGCCGTGCGGCCTCCCTTCCAGTCCTTCTTGCTCGGGCCGTCGACCGTCTTCTGGGTGGCGGTGTAGGCGTGCACCGTGGTCATCAGACCCTCTTCGATGCCGAAGCCCTCGCGCAAGAGGACGTGGACCACCGGTGCCAGACAGTTGGTGGTGCAGCTCGCGTTGGAGATGATGTGGTGGTTCTTGCCGTCGTACTTCTCATGGTTCACGCCCATGACGACGGTGATGTCCTCGCCCTTGGCCGGGGCGGAGATGATGACCTTCTTGGCGCCGGC
>CAIOKD010000005.1 GCA_903858835.1 uncultured Verrucomicrobiota bacterium | reverse complement strand
TCGGATGTTCAGAATCGGTGGTCGTGCACCGAGGGAATCCACCGCGACGCCCGGAGCCTGCTGTGGTGGATCGTGGCGGTTGTGGTTCTGGGCGTGACGATGTCGGCGGAGGTCTCGGCGACGACCTGGCGGATCGTGGCCCGCGCAGACAACGATCTCGTCCGGGTGCTGAAGTCTGGCGGGGCTTCCGTGAGGCGATTCGACAGCGCGGCGACGGCGATCGATAAGGCCCCAGCCGACAGTGGGGTGCTGGTCCTCGCCGACGGGTATCCTCTGGAGACCACCCGCTTGGAACCGGACCTCTACCGACGGGCGTCGCAGAAGCGGCTCAGACTTTTCCTGGAATACCCCTCAGCGGTCCCGGGTATGACCCTCGAGGGACCGCATACCCTCAAGACCGGACACTGGGGGAACATCCTCGAGAGGACGGTCGTGGCGAACGATGCCTTTGGTGGGGCACTGAAGAAGGGGCGAATCCTGATGATCCAGGATTGTCACTATCTGTCCGTCGCAGCGGATCATCCGCATCTCGTGGTCGCCCGGGTGGCGGGCTATGACACCGCGCTCTACGGCCTACCGCCGACCGAGGTTCACCCAATTCTCTTTGAGGCTCCGGGCGGCGGACTCCTTGTGGCGACCACGAAGCTCAGCCAGTTCGTCACCGCACGGTACGCCCCGGTGGACGCGTGGGAGCCGGTGTGGCGGATGATCTTGAAGTGGGTGGAGCCGGATGGGTCGATTCCTCCGCTGCGGTGGATTCCAACGGTGCGGCCGACCTTCTCGCGGGACACGGCACTGCCTCGGAACGCAGAGCGGGAGGCTCTGCGGCGCGGCGCGGAGTGGTATCAGCGTTCGGGGCTGCTGGTTCATCCGTCATGGCAGGATCGGTACGATCGGGAGTCCAACCAGGGTCCACCCACGGTCGATTGGCCCGACGGTCACCGGGCAGGGCCGGGTGTCCCGCGCGGTTCTCGGGTGGGGGATGGAAGCCTCGGGCTTCTCGAGGGGTTCCGATCGAAGATCTATGCGGATGGATCGCAGTCGGTCCTCTGGTGGCGGAGGGCGGATGATGTCGCGGAGTCTGCCGGTGCCTTGGCCTTGGCGGGTTCGGTGCTGAAACGATCCGACCTAGCAAGGATCGGCTCCAATCTCGCGGATTGGCTCACCACGAAGTCGGCGCTCTATGGTGGGGACTTTGCGGACCCCAAGCATCCGGCGTTCGGATTGGCGGGTTGGAATGATGTGCCGCGCTATTATGGATCGGCCCACGGCTATCATCAGCTGTGGGGTGACGACAATGCCCGGGCCTGGCTCGGGCTGCTCCGGACCGCCGCTGCATTGCGGACGGATCGATTCGACGAGCGCCTGGCCCAGCAGCTTCTGGCGATGACCCGGTTGACCGGGCGCAGTGGGTTTGCCGTGACCCATACCGAGGTCCCTGCGTTGGCGACCGGCGGGTGGGAGCGGCACTTCAAGGGTTCGCACGAGGATCTCTCACCCCATTTTCAGGCCTACGTGCAGGCGTGTCTCCTCTGGGGAGCAAGGGTGAGTGGGTTCCCGCTGTTGCGCGAGCGCGCATCCCGGGGAATCCGGAGACTGATGGAGGTCTATCCCTCCGGTTGGTCTGCCACAAACGACCAGTTCAATCAGGAACGTGCCCGGATGCTGCTTCCGTTGGCCTGGCTGGTCCGTCTCGAGGACACAGCCGAGCACCGCGAGTGGCTGCGCCGCGTGGCGA
>CAIOKD010000004.1 GCA_903858835.1 uncultured Verrucomicrobiota bacterium | reverse complement strand
CGGCCCAGTGCATCGGGTGCGGCGCCTGCGTGGCGGCCTGCAAGAACGCCAGCGCCATGCTGTTCGTGGCCGCCAAGGTTTCTCACCTGGGGCTCATGCCGCAGGGTCAACCCGAGCGCTACAAGCGCGTGAAGGCGATGGGTTCCTCGCCGCGGTTGGCGAGGTCCTCGTTCAACACGTCGAGCATCTCCAGGAACGACATGTTCGGGTTCAGCTCCGGCGAGGTGTAGGTCTTGAATTCGCCCGGGGCGTTCGCGTTCTTCTGGCGCCAGACTTTCAGGCTTACTTTCATGGCAGTAGGGAAAGGGTTCCGGGGCTGCGGGTCACTTGTAGCTGCGGGTGCTCATCTTCACCTCCTCATAGACGAGCGGTTCCTTGTTGAGGACCGGGGCCTTGTCCGGGGCGCCGGCATATTCCCAGGCCGCAACGAAGGCGAACTGGTCATCGCGGCGCTTGACGTCACCGGCGTTGACGATGCCCTGCTGCACCTCGGCATCGTTGGCGGTGTACTGGTACTCTTCCCGGAAGTGGCCACCGCAGCTCTCCTCACGCATGAGCGCGTCGCGACACATCAATTCACCCAACTCGATGAAGTCGGCGACACGGCCGGCCTTCTCGATCGACTGGTTCCAACCCTCGGCCTCGCCGAGGACCTTGACCTGGGTCCGGAACTCCTCACGGAGGTCGCCAATGAGCTGGATGGCCTTCTGCAGACCGGCCGCGTTGCGGGCCATGCCGCAGTACTCCCACATGATCTTGCCCAGTTGCTTGTGGAAGCTGTCGGGCGTCCGCTTGCCGTTGCCCGAGGTGACCCTGCGGATGAACCCACGCACTTCATCCTCGGCCTGCTTGAACTCTCCACGGTCGGTCACCGGACGATTTCCGGCCTTCACCGTGGCCAAGTAGGTGGTGATGGTGCTGGGCAGCACGAAATATCCGTCGGAGAGGCCCTGCATGAGCGCACTGGCTCCGAGGCGATTGGCCCCGTGATCGGAGAAGTTGGCCTCGCCCAGCACGAACAGGCCGGGAATGTTGCTCATGAGGTTGTAGTCCACCCAGAGGCCACCCATCGTGTAGTGGACCGCCGGATAGATGCGCATCGGCGTCTTGTAGGCATCCTCGTTGGTGATCTCGTGGTACATCGAGAACAGGTTGCCATAGCGCTCGCGCACCTTGCCCTCGCCCAGACGCTTGATGGAGTCGCCGAAATCCAGATAGACGCCGAGGCCCGTGTCGCCGATGCCCCGTCCCTCGTCGCAGACGTACTTGGCGGCACGGCTGGCGATATCGCGAGGAGCAAGGTTGCCGAAGGCCGAATACATCCGCTCGAGATAGTAGTCGCGATCGGCCTCCGCGATGTCGGCGGGGTTCTTCTTGCAGTCTTCCTTGCGCTTCGGGACCCAGATGCGGCCGTCGTTCCGGAGCGATTCCGACATCAGGGTGAGCTTGGACTGGTAGTCGCCCGAGACCGGGATGCAGGTCGGGTGGATCTGCGTGTAGCACGGGTTGCCGAAGCAGGCGCCACGTTTGTAGGCGCGCCAACTGGCCGTGACATTGGAACCCCGCGCGTACGTGGAAAGGTTGTAGACGTTGCCGTAGCCACCGGTGGCAAGTACGACCGCGTCGGCGCTGTGCCGGGTGATTTCACCGGTCTGGAGGTTGCGAACGATGACGCCCTTGGCATGGCCGTCGATCACCACCAGGTCCAGCATCTCGGAGTGGGTGTAGGACTTCACCCCGCCGGCCCCGATCATCTTGTTGAGGGCCGAATAGGCGCCGAGCAGAAGTTGCTGTCCGGTCTGGCCCCGGGCGTAGAACGTGCGGGAGACTTGGGCACCGCCGAAGGACCGGTTGTCGAGCAAGCCGCCGTACTCGCGGGCGAAGGGCACGCCCTGCGCGGCGCACTGGTCGATGATGTTCACCGACACCTCGGCCAATCGGTGCACGTTGGCTTCTCGGGCGCGATAATCGCCGCCTTTGATGGTGTCGTAGAAGAGGCGATGCACCGAGTCACCGTCGTTTTGGTAGTTCTTGGCGGCATTGATGCCGCCCTGCGCGGCGACCGAATGGGCACGCCGCGGTGAATCGTGGAAAACGAAGTTGTGCACCTCGTAGCCCAGCTCGGCGAGCGTCGCGGAGGCGCTGGCACCGGCCAGACCAGCCCCTACGACAATGACCTTGTACTTCCGCTTGTTGGCCGGGTTGATCAGCTTGGAGCTGAACTTGTGTTTCTCCCACTTGTCGGCCAGGGGACCGGAGGGAATTTGAGAATTGAGCGTGGCCATATCAGCGAAGGGTCTCGAGGGTGACGCGGGCCGGGGCCTGGACATTCTTGACGTGCTCGCCCCCCAATCCGGCGAGCACCGCCACCGGAATCGAGGCGTAGCCCAGGAAGATCACGAGGCTGGCGACCTTGGCGAAGCAGGAGATGCGGGGCCACCACACGTGGTTGCGCAGCCCGAGCGACTGGAACATGGAGGACAACCCGTGCCCGAGGTGGATGAACAGGAGCGCCTGGGCGACCAGGTAGAACACGGAGACCCAGACCTTCTGGAATCCGAAGACCATCATCGCATACACATCCTGGACCCGCGTACCGTCAGCCAAGAGAGCCGTCAGGGTGCGGACGTCGCGCCCCCCGTTGAGGGCGGGCAACTGGGCCGTGTAGTGCAGGAGGTGGAACACCACGAACGCGAGGATCACCAGACCGCTCACCAGCATGTACCGGGAGCGCCAGTCGGATCCGTAGGCGGAACCACCCGCATAGCCCACAGGCCGCGCCGCCTTGTTGGCGGCGCTCAACGTGAGCGCCGCGCCCACGTGGACCGCGACGGTGGCCAGCAACCCGAGACGGGCTCCCCAAAGGAGGCCAGGCTTCGACTTGAGGAAGTGGGCGTACGAGTTGATCAACTCCGGCTTGCCGAACACCTGGAGGTTGCCGAGCAGATGACCCACCACGAAAGCGAAGAGCGCCAGGCCGGTCAGGGCCATGAGGTACTTCTTCCCCAGGGAGGATCGCCAAATCCGTTGAAACAGGTTCATGGGATCAAAATCACCGCAGAAACTCGGAGGTTTCAGGAACTCCGTTAAGCCAGATAAAGACCTTACGGCAAAACCGTCAAACGTTCCGGCGCGGTATTAGGACACCTACCGGCATCGTTAAGGACCCATGGCATCCGTTTAACCCCAGATCCGAAGCCCGTCAGCCGGGAAATCAGCGGGCCATCACACGGTAGAAATAGTTCCCCGCAGGTGACGGATGAACCCAGGTCAGCCGGCCATCGCCCCGGTCGGATAGGACGGCGCCGGTGGCGGTCTCCCAAGCCCCGGTCAAGGCGCTGCGCCCCTGGAGGCCCCATTCCCGGGCAACCCCCGAAGCCAGGGAGAAGTCGATGACTACATGCCCCCCGTCATCGCGTCGAATGCCCTCGATCACCACCGTGCCCGAAGAAACCGCCGCCGTGGAAAACTCCACCATCAAGGGTGTCGAATATGGCAGATCCTGATCCCCGAAGCGGGGCCGGGACTTCAGCTCGTAGCGAGGCCCGGGAACCCCACGGAACACGAACGTCTGACCGGGAGCAAGCGACTGGACGGTGGGTTCGGTGCCCACCTGGGTGTTGGCGAACTGGATGTCATCGAAGGACCATCCGAACGAGGGCTGGGTCTGGGAGTAGAACTGGGCTCCTTCCACCGGCTCCACAAAGAAGCGGAATCGAACGGATAGTTCCACTCCGATCCATGCGGCCAGCGACGCTGACCTCGGGACGTAGCTGCCGGTGGGCGTGATCGAAATGCCCCGCCCGCGCTCGCGCAACACGGGTATCCAATCGTTGCCGTTGGTGGACACCTCGACGGACGCGATCTGGTTGGTGGTGGTATACCCCAAGAAGGACTTCAAGCGGATCTCCGCCCCGGACTCCGGGCGGATCACCGACTTGAACCGTAGGATCTGGTCGAGGCCGTTGGTGTGGACCAACTGAAAGGACCGCGTGCCCGTCGAGGCGATGCCCGACTTGACCGGATCCCAGCCGTCGAGGCCGGTGAACTGGAACCTCTGGCCGCCGTCTTCCGCGCCCTCGACCCCGATGAAGGCATCCCACCGCATCGAACGCCATTCGTACCCGGAGGCCCCGAGAAGCTGCTCGACCTGGAACACGTTCCAACCCGTGGATGAACCGAGGGTCGGTCCCAGCACGCGGGAGCCCGGATAGGGGATAATGCAATCCTGTTTCACGTTCTTGCCGGCGATCACCGTCACCACGCGCGAACCAAGCTCGCGGTCGCCCGCCAGGAATCGAAGCGTCTGGACTCCCTCGACCCCGGGAACGGCATACCCGCCGGAACGCCCGGTCACCGCGAACCAACCGGAGGCGACATTCTCCACACGGACCCCGGCCACCCCTTCGTCCAGGTCGTAGAACCCGTTGGTGTTGAAGTCGTAGTGGACCACTCCGGTCACCAGCGCGGGAAGATCGGCCCTGGAGGCGAAGTCGATGGTCACCAGACTCGGTCCCACGGTGTTGGTGACGGCCGGTGTGATGACGATGTTCGTGCCCATCCAGTTGGTCACCGGAGGGGTGACCCTGGATCGGGCCCCACGCACGACACCGATCCCCGCCTCCCGGAAAGCTCCGTCATGGTTGCTGTTCCGGTGGCCCGGCGGCCGCTGGACGCCCCCATCGCCGAGTCCCCAGTCGACCTCGAAGCTTGCATGCCCATGCAACGCGGACTCGGCGAATGCATAGACGCTCTCTCCCCCCGCGAGGATCGGATAGCCCGTGCCGATGAGCCGGGAGGATGTGGTGTTCAGCACTTTCCCGGTCACCGGATCCCGTTCGTCGTGTTCTTGGACGGCACTCTCCAGCATGTACCGACTGTGGCCCCGGGCCACCTCGATGAGGCGGGACTCGAAGGCCAGCGGGGGTTGCGGCGGATAGAGGGCGATCTCGTCGACCACCCGCTGCAGGTCGACGCCGAAGAACCGATAGGCGAACTGGATGTCCGGATCGAGCGAGGTCGCCAGGAGGTATCCCTCCTCCCAAGGAAAAGCGCGGGCACGGTTGATGAACTCGAGATACAACTGCTCTTCGGAGCTGGGGTCACCGATCAGGTATTCTCTCCAGGCGGGGGGCGTGATCGCAGGATCCAACCGCTTGGCTCGAGGTGCCTCGGCCAGCCCGGGCGACCACCGAATCGCCGGCGGAGCCTGCCTAGGATCGGCCGCCACGACCCGGAACAAACCGAATAGGATCCACATCGCGAAGACGAGCGGACGCTTCCAGTGCCTCATGGATCGAAACTAGCGTCCCCGCCCCGAGGCGAGCCAGACCAAACCCGAAACTCAAGGCCACCCCGAGTCGGCCCCGAGGTCGTTCATGCCCGGTCCACGGGATCATCCATTCCCGAAGATCAGCACCCGGGACTGAACACCCGTCGCCCGCCCACGAAGGTGCCGGTCACGCAACCCTTCATCGGCCACCCGTGGAAGGGATTGTTCTGGCTCAGGCTGGCGGTGTCCTTGCGGTCGCAGATCCACGGCGCCTCCGGATCGAACATCGTGATGTCGGCCCAGGCGCCCACCGAGAGGGTTCCGCGCCCCTCGGACAGTTTGAGGAAACGGGCCGGGTTGATCGTGAGCTTCTCGAGGACCCGGGACAGCGAAAGCCTCCCGGTGTGGTACAACTGCATGAGCGAGAGGGGCAACTCCAGCTCGAGGCCCACGATGCCGAAGGGGGCGTCGTCGAATTCGACCTCCTTCTCCGACTCCGTATGCGGAGCATGATCGCTGGCGATGATCTCCAGGGTCCCGTCAGCAAGGCCCTCCAGGATCGCCTCACGATCGGCGGCGGTGCGCAACGGAGGGTTCATCTTGAAGTGTGTATGATAGGCGGGCCAGGTGGGCAGCGGGTGTCCCTGGAAGACGCGTCGGGCCAATTCGGCGCCATCGGTCGCCCAGAATTCGACGCTGCCGGCGATGGTGGTGTCGGTCAGCGTGAAGTGATGCGGGCAGGCCTCGCCCGAGATCGGCACGCCCCGACGCCGGGCTTCGCGGATGAGTCGGACGCTCCCGGCCGCGCTCATGTGCTGGCAATGCACCGGGGTTCCGGTCTGTTCGGCCAAGAGGATGTTGCGCGCGACGATGAGTTCTTCGCCCGCCGAGGGCCAGCCACGCAGTCCGAGGCGCAGGCTCTGGAGTCCCTCGTTCATGACGCCGTTCATCACCATGCCGTAGTCCTGGCAATGGTCCATCACCGGAAGTCTAAACTGGCGGGCGTATTCGAGAACCCGGCGCATCAGGTCGTTGTTCTGGATGCAGTGGCCGTCATCGGTCAGGGCGACCACGCCGGCCTTGGCCAAGGAACCGATCGATGCCAGTTCCTCGCCCTGGATGCCCTTGCTCAGGGCTCCGGACACCTCCACCCGCACGACCGCGGTCCGGGCCTTCTCCTGGATCAGAGCCACGGTGCTGGCCGAATCGATGGCGGGCTGCGTGTTGGGCATGCAGACCACCGTGGTGAAACCACCCCGAGCCGCCGCACGCGCCCCGCTGGCGATGGTCTCCTTGGCGGTCTGGCCAGGCTCGCGGAAATGGACGTGCAGGTCGATCAGACCCGGGCATACCACCTGACCGGAAGCATCCACCCGCTCGCACCCTTCCGGGGCACGAAGGGAGGATCCCACGCGGGCGATCCGTCCGTCCTCGACGAGGACATCGGCCAAGCCGTCGAGGCCGTTGGCCGGATCCACCACCCGCCCCCCAGAAATCAACAATGATCGCATGTCGGACGGCACGCTAATCGGAGCCGAGCCGTTCGGCAACGATGCCGGGCACGGACCCACAGTATCATTCCTCGGATTCGGCCGGATCCTCGTCGTCGGTCTCGACACCATGACGGGCCATGGCCTCCCGCAGCTGGGTCCGGAACTCGTAGCGACGGGACGGAGTGATGACGAACCACGGGAACCAGCCGACGTTCCTTTCCAGGACGAGCACCCGGTGACTGTCGAAGAATCCGTTGCGCCAGTTCTCCGTCAGCCGCCACGGGAGAGAACCGCGCGGCTTGCGGATACGGCGGATCTCCTCGAACGGGACCCGGCGCACGGTGGTCTTGCCCAGGACCACCCGCAGCGATGTCTTCCCGATGACGTATCGCAACCGGGTACGGAACCAGTACCAGACACCTATCCATAGCAATGCCACTGCGAGCCCGGCCAGCAACCCCTGGAGCGGCGTCGGGGTCATGCGCCACCCCTTCGACCCGCCCAGAGCAGGCACACCGGAACCGCAAGGCCGGCCACCAACCAGAACAGCACCCATCCCTTGCCCCTCATCGTCTTGAACGCCAGGTAGACCCCCAACGCCGTGGTCATCAGCACGGCGGCCGACATGGCCCCGACGAGTCCTTGGAACAGCTTCGGCGACGAAGGGCGGCTAAACTCCCGGTCACCCGGATAGATCATGTCGGTGTGCACCACCCGGAACTTCTGGAGCAGCGTCTCGGCCTCGCCGGGTGATTTGAGTCGGTCCGGATTCAACGTCTGGTACCAACCGGTCGCCACGAAGAAGACCAGCAACGGGGTGAAGAACACCCCGAGGAACAGGTGAAGCTTGCGGATGAGTTTCATCGAAGGACGCCCTCTCCAGACCGGCACCTCACTTCACCACAGGGATGCGGATCTTCTGACCAGGGACGACTCGTTCAGGACGCAACTTGGGATTGGCCTCGAGCACATGCTTGAGCCGGACCTTGAGGCCGTAGCCCTTGTTGTACTCGTTGATGATCTGGCCCAGCGACTGGTTGTCGCGGACGACGTGCTCGTAGAACTCGTAATCGGCCGGGAGGCTCGGCTTGGGGGGCTCGGCCTTCGCCTCAGGAGCCTTGGGCTCGGTCTTGGCATCCCCCTTGCCCGCCCCCGCTCCGGCATCGGCCGCAGGCTTGCGTCCCTTGGACTTCGGTTCATCGAAGTTGGGAGGAGGCGGTGCCGGCAGGTCCGCCAGCTTCTTGATCTGCTGGAGCACCTTTTCATTGTCTTCCTGGCGGCGCCGGTCGAGATCGCGCAATTGGTCCAGCACCTTCTTGAGCTGATCCTGGGTCACGGAGTCCTTGCCGGCCGCCGACGCCACGGATCGAACATCCCCGATCTGGGAACGCAGTTCGACGATCGTGGACTCGAGTTTCTGGATGCGCGCCCGTAGGCGTTCCTCGGATTCCTCGGCCTGCTGGAAGCGGGTCTGCAATTGCCGAAGATCCTCCGCCGTGATCTCCGCCCGCAGGGACACGAGCCCACCCAGCATCAGGACCGGCACCAGGACACCCCATCGAATCAACCTCATGGGGTTCTACCTTAGGTTCGACGCCGAACCGGGCGCAAGGGCGGCGAGGCTTTGGCGGGCGAGGCCCAGAATTCCAGCAGTTCCGGGCGCAAGGCCGGGGCTTGCATGGGAACCCGACCGGGACCACCGTCCGGGGACAGTCCAATTCATCCCACTGCCGCATGATCACTCGACGTCACGCACTCAAATCGGCCGGAGCCCTCGCCTTGGCCATGGCCTCTGCCCCGGTTCGCACCCTGGCCCAAGCCGCATCCGGCCCCCACAAGCTTCCCCCGTTGGGCTACGCCTTCGATGCCCTCGAACCGTACATCGACGCCAAGACCATGGAGATCCACCATGGCAAGCATCACCAGGCCTACGTCACCAAGCTGAACGAGGCCCTCGCAGATTACCCCGACCTCCAGAAGCTTTCGGTGGAGGACCTGCTCAAGAACCTGAACACCGTTCCTGAGAAGATCCGCACCGCCGTGCGCAACCACGGGGGCGGGCATTACAATCACTCCCTCTTCTGGCAGTGCCTCAAGAAGGATCCGGCCCCGCTGACCGAGGGCGGCCCCTTGATGAAGGCCTTCGGCGAGCTGTTCAGCAGCGAGGATGAGGCCAAGGAGGAATTCCTTAAGCGCGCCATGGGTGTGTTTGGCAGCGGATGGCTGTGGGTGGTGGTGACCAAGGAAAAGGGCGTCAAACTCGTCTCCACGGCCAACCAGGACAGCCCGCTCTCCAACGGCGAGGCCCCGCTCTTCGGCATCGACCTGTGGGAGCACGCCTACTACCTGAAGCACCAGAACCGCCGCGCCGACTACGTGCAGGCCATCTCCAAGGTACTGAACTGGGAGTTCATCGAAGCCCGCTTCGAGAAGCTGACGGCCTGAAGTCCGACTTCCACCCCGTTTTTCATTTCGGTCATTTCCTTCGACGCCGGCCTGCGCAAACCGTAGGCCGGCGTTGTTGTCGCGGGATGTCGCTCCGGATCGACTGGCAACTGGAACGCGGACGCGGGCCGGTCAGTCGCGATTCTCGATCAGGATCTTCAGGGACTCCTCGGAAGGACGGGCGGCCAGGGCCACCGCGGCGGCCGTCTCCGCAAGAGGGAATCGATGGGTGATGAGCCGCCGGACATCCAGACGGCGCGAGAACACCCAGCGGGCGACCTCCTTCTGGAGGGTGAAGTCGGAGGAGTAGCTGCCCATCATTCCCTTCTCATCGACGCACATCACCCCGAGATCCACCGGGGCGGTCCGGCCCCTGAGGGTGTGGGCGAACAGCAGCGTCGTGCCACCGCCCCGCAACGCAGCCTGGGCCTGGGCCACGACCGCATCGACGGGAACACAGATCACCGCTGCGTCGAGACCGCGGCCTCGGGTCAGCCCGCGAAGGGCGTCCACGAGGTCGGCATCGGCACCGTCGAGCGCCTTCCAGGCCCCCCATCGGCGGGCCAGCCTCCGGCGCGAGTCCATCAGGTCGGTCGCCACCACGCGCAAGCCCATCTCGGAGAGCATCCCGATGAACAGCAATCCGATCGGCCCGGCTCCGGCCACCCACACGGTGTCGCCCTTCAGGAGCGGCAGGCTGCGGATGCCCTTCAGCACCGTGTTCACGGGCTCGAGCAGCGCCCCCTCTTCCAAGCTGTTCCTCGCCGGGATCCTCACCACCCCCGGCAGGCAGAAGTCCATGACCCGGACGTATTCGGCATAGCCTCCGCCGGCCGGCTCGAAACCCGCCGTGATGCCGGTGCGTTTGTAAGTGTCGCATTGGGCGAAGGCCCGATGCCGGCAGAAATGGCAGTCCAGACAGGGCACGTGGTGATGCAGGCCCACGCGGTCGCCCACGGACCAACCCCGGACCCGGGCACCGACCCGGACGATGGTCCCGGCCGTTTCATGGCCGTAGATGCGCGGTGGCGCCTGGGTTCCGAAGTGGATCTTCTTGATGTCGGTAGGGCACACCCCGCAGGCCCCGACCCGCACGAGGATCTCCTTGGAACCGATCCGGGGCACCGGCACCTCCTCCACCCGCAACTCGTTCACCCCACGGTACACCACCGCCCGCATGGTCTTGGGAATCGTCGCTGCCACGCCGCGAAGCTTGCGCCAAAGCCCCAGGCACGAAAGCCGGATTTCTCCCCAGGAGGACACCCGGGACTGGAGGCCGGGAATCTTCTCGAATAGCCTCGAGGCCCATGAGGTCCTCCGACGCACACCCGCAGTCCCTGGAATCCCTGCATGGCGACATCTGGGATCGGCTCGGACAGGCCGCCGTGGACCTCGCTCATCCCTGGCGGACCCCGACCCTGGCCACCGCCGGCCCAGACCATCCGGACGCCCGCGTGGTGGTCCTCCGCGAGGTCGACCTGCACGCGCGGGCTCTCGTGTGCTTCTCCGACAGCCGGACGCACAAGGTCGGGGGGCTTCGCATCCATCCGGTGGCGACCTGGTGCTTCTACGATCCCGCCCAACGGATCCAGCTCCGGGCTCGGGGCGAAACGCGGGTGCATGTGAACAACGCATTGACCCGACAATACTGGGAGAAGCTGCCGCACAGCAGCCGTCGCCTGTACGCCACCACACCGCGACCGGGAGAGCGGGTGCTGGCTCCCTGGGAGATTCCCTTCGGCGATCATCCCGCCGAGCAGTTCGCGGTCCTGGTGACCACGGTGCACGAACTGGACTGGCTGCAATTGAAGAACGAATGGCACGAACGCGCCCGATTCCGCTGGGACGCCGACTCCTGGGAAGCCCACTGGGCCTGCCCCTGAATCCACGAACCCCGGCATCGATCCGCGAACGCCCGCACCGATTCCCCCGTGCATTACCTCGCCCATGTCCATGGCGACGCGAAGGGCCCCTTCGCCGTCCGGCACCGCACGACCGGTGAGATCGTCCGCCGCGTCTCGGGCTACCTGAGGCCCTATCCGCTCCTGGCCTCGGGCACCATCCTCTGCGCCCTCCTGGGCCAACTGGCCGCGTTCGCCTATCCGAAGCTGACCCGCTTCGTGATGGACGACGTGATCGCCGCCGGCCGAAAGGACCTGCTGGGCAAGGCCATCGTCGGCCTGCTGGCGGCCTTCGCCCTGCGCGACGCGTTCAATTCCCTGCGGATCCTGCTCAACAACCGCTTCGAGCAGAACGTGATCTTCGACATCCGCTGCCAGGTGTACCGCCGACTGCAACAGCTGGCCCCGGCCTGGTTCGACCACCGGGCCACCGGCGACCTCATGACCCGGGTCATCGAGGACGTGGGCGCCATGGAGCGATTGCTGATCGACGGCACCGAACAGGGCGTCGTGGCGATCCTCGGGGTGTTCGGCGTGGCCACCCTGCTCTTCCTCAACGATCCGTTCCTCGCGTCCGTGGCCCTGATCCCGGTGCCGCTGTTGGTGGCCGGTGGCGTCTGGTACACCCGGACGGCGGCTTCGCGCTACCGCGCCCGCAGCCAGGCCAGCAGCGCCATGAACGCCCTGCTGATGGACAACCTCCAGGGGATCCGCCAGATCAAGCTCTTCGGCCGGGAGACCCACGAGGACGCACGTTTCGCCCAGAGGGCCGACGCCCTGCGCAAAGGCACGCTGACCGTGATGAAGGCCTGGGCCGGCTACAACCCGGTGATGCAGTTCGCCGCGGCGTTGGGCACGGTGCTGGTGCTGTGGCTGGGCGGACGCAAGGTGCTTGGTGGAGCCATGACCCCCGGGGCCCTCGTCGAGTTCCTGCTGTTCCTGGGCATGTTCTACGCGCCGCTGAACGTCCTGCATCAACTGAACCAGATGTCGCAATCGGCCCGGGCCGCCGGCGAGCGGGTCTTCGACATCCTCGATGCCACCCCGGAATCGGCCGATGCCGACGCACCCACGACCGGGCAACCGGCCCGCCTTCGGGGCGAGGTGGCCTTCGAGGGCGTGTCTGCCGCGTACGAGGGCCGGCCCGAGGCCCTGAAGGACATCGATCTCCAGGTCAGTGCCGGGCAGACCATCGCGCTGGTGGGCCCCACCGGTGCCGGAAAATCGACACTGGTCAACCTGCTGCCCCGCTTCTATCCGATCGCCTCCGGGCGGATCACGGTCGACGGACGCCCCCTCGAATCCATCCCCCTGGGGCACCTCCGGTCCCAGATCGCCGTGGTCAGCCAGGAACCGTTCCTATTCAACGGCACCATCCGGGAGAACATCCTCTACGGGCGCCTCGACGCCACCGAGGCGGAACTGGTCGCGGCGGCCGAGACGGCCAACGCCGCCGAATTCATCCGACGCCTGCCCGACGGCTTCGACACCCGGGTCGGCGAGCGCGGCATCCGGTTGAGCGTGGGCGAGAAGCAGCGCATCAGCATCGCGCGCGCCCTGCTGAAGGACGCCCCGATCCTCATCCTGGACGAGGCCACCGCCAGCGTGGACACGGCCACCGAACGTCTGATCCAGGAGGCGCTCAAACGATTGATGAGCAACCGCACCAGCTTCGTGATCGCCCATCGCCTGGGGACGATCCGCGACGCCGACCTCATCGTCGTCCTGAAGGAGGGCCGCATCGTGGAGCGCGGTACCCATGGCGAACTCCTCGCCGCTGGCGGTCTCTATGCCCGACTGCACCGGGCGCAGGAGGCCTCCGCCGCCATTCTCTGACCCGCCAGGCCACCCACCCACACTCCGATCCATGGAAACCCTCATCGCCCAACTGGACCGTCACCTCCGCAAGCGCCCCGTCCTGGGCCGCGACGTCTACATCGCCAAGACGGCGGTGGTGCTCGGCGACGTGACCCTCGGCGACCAAGCAAGCGTGTGGTACGGGGCGGTGCTGCGGGGCGATATCCACCGGATCGAGATCGGGCGCGGCACCAACGTCCAGGACAACGCCGTGCTGCATTTGTCGGACGATCACCCGTGCATCCTGGGAGACCACGTGACCGTGGGACATTCCGCCAACGTCCACGCCTGCACCGTCGGTGACCGCTGCCTCATCGGGATGGGTGCCACGATCCTCGACGGTGCGGTGATCGGCGAGGAATGCCTGATCGGCGCCAACGCCCTGGTCACCCCCGGCAGCCGGATCCCGGCCGGATCCATGGTGCTGGGGTCCCCGGCCAAGGTGGTCCGCACGCTCACCGCCGAGGAACGGGCCGGCCTGAAGCGCTGGGCCGACAAGTACGTGGTGAACGGCGCCTACTGCCTGCGCCACAGCCTGCACGTCGGCCAACCGCTGTGACCGGAGGGCGCATCAACCGGCGTTCTCCACCGGCAGGGCGCTGATCTCGAGCATCCGCTCGATGGGCTTGCGGGCGCGCTCGATGATCTCGGGCGAAAGTTCCACCTGGGGTTCCAGCGTGGCCATGCAGTCGCGGAGCTTTTCGAGCGTGTTCATCTTCATGAAGCGGCACTCGTTGCAGGCGCACCGCTCGGTCGGCGCCGGGATGAAGTGCTTGTCGGGGCACTCCTTCTGCAACCGGTGCAGCATGCCCGCCTCGGTGGCGATGATGATGTCCTTCGCCGCGGTCTTGCGGCACCACGCGACCATCTTCTCGGTGGAACAGACCTCGTCGGCCAGCATCCGCACCGATCGGGTGCACTCGGGATGGGCCACCACCGGAGCGCCCGGGAATTGCTGGCGGATCCTCGTGATGGCTTGGTGGGTCCATTCGACATGGACGTAGCAGTTGCCCTTCCAGAGGGTCATCGGCCGCCCCGTCTGTTCCATGACCCAGGCTCCGAGGTTCTCGTCGGGAACGAAGAGCAACGGCCGATCCTTCGGGGCGTGCTGGACGATCTTCACGGCGTTGCCGCTGGTCACGATGCAGTCGCT
>CAIOKD010000003.1 GCA_903858835.1 uncultured Verrucomicrobiota bacterium | reverse complement strand
CGGCCCAGTGCATCGGGTGCGGCGCCTGCGTGGCGGCCTGCAAGAACGCCAGCGCCATGCTGTTCGTGGCCGCCAAGGTTTCTCACCTGGGGCTCATGCCGCAGGGTCAACCCGAGCGCTACAAGCGCGTGAAGGCGATGGTGGAGCAGATGGACACCGAGGGTTTCGGCGCCTGCACCGTGACGGGCAGTTGCGAGGCGGTCTGCCCCAAGGAGATCTCCCTCGACTTCATCGCCCGGATGAATCGCGATTATGCCGCGGCCCTCATCCAAGGCGACCCCAAGCAGGTGGCCGGGGGTGGCGCGGGTTGAGGTGCTCAATGGCCATCGGCGGTGGTCTGTGGCGATGAATGCTCCATTTTTCAGGTCTCGCCAACTTGCCAGACCGGCGTTGCTATGGGAGGCTGATCATTATCTTGTAGGAAAAACATGAAGATTTCTCAAAGAACCTCGGTTCCATCCCTGCGCAAGGGATTCACCCTCATCGAGCTGTTGGTCGTCATCGCCATCATCGCAATCTTGGCCGGCATGCTCCTGCCCGCCTTGGGCAAGGCTAAATCCAAGGCACAGGGCATCATGTGCATGAACAACGGCAAGCAGCTGATGCTGGGTTGGACGCTGTACTCCGGTGACAATTCCGACGCCGTCTGCAAGACCGCCGGCTTGGATTCCCTCGTGTCCACGGTCAGCGCCACGCGCAATTACCCCCTCAATCAGTGGTGCATGGGCACGATGGATGTGGCGAATGTCGCCACCAACAGCCTGCTCATCATGCACTCGGCGATGTATCCGTTCGTCAACGCGCTCGGGCCCTACAAGTGCCCTGCCGACCGCCACAGTTGGCAGGGCGGCACCCGTCGTCCCTACGGCGGCGCGGGCCTGCCGACGGTGCGCTCGATGTCCATGAACGCCTGGATGAATCCGATCAACGCCTGGGCGGCCGATGCCACCACCGGAGGTTATCAGGGCAACGGCATCACCAACTTCCGCAGGCAGTCGCAGATCCAGCGTCCCGTCGACACCTGGGTGACCATCGATGAGAACCCTGCCTCGATCAACGATGGTTGGTTCGTGGTGGATCCGAATTCCGCCAGCTACGTGGACATCCCGGCCACCTACCACAACAATGCCGGCGGTCTCTCCTTCGCGGACGGGCACTCCGAGATCAAGAAGTGGCGCGACCCCAGCATCACCAAGCGCACGGCCGCCATCGGTGGCGCGCCCGCCGACCGTGGCATCGACCTGAACTGGCTCAAGGAGCGCAGCACCTACGCCCGCTGAGCCATTCGCAACATGGCCGGGCCCCGAGCACGGACCTCCGAATGAATTTCAAAGCCCGCCCTTTCGGCGGGCTTTTTTCATGGTGCGCCCGGCAGGGCGCACTCAGCCCCTGGGCCGGCGGCGGCGATTTTCATGCCGGGAGCCTTTGACGGGGCGGGTCATCGCAGGTGTCATCGGGTCATGCCGCGACGCCAGTGCCCGGATCGTTTTTTGCACGAGCGATCCCTGCTCGCCTCCGGTGTCCGCACACTGGCAGGCGTCGACGAGGCGGGCCGTGGCCCCCTGGCGGGTCCGGTGGTTGCGGCGGCGGTGATCCTTCCGGCGGCCTGGGTGCTGAACGGCATCCCGGAAGCGTGGGCCACGTTGAACGATTCCAAACAATTGTCCGAAAGCCAACGGGAGCACTTCTTTGATGGGCTCACCCGGCATCCGGAGATCCGGTTCGCCATCGCCTCGGTGGATGCCGCTGTGATCGATGCCATCAACATCCTTGAGGCCACCCATCGGGCCATGAACGAGGCCCTGGCCGCCTTGGGAGCGGATGTGGAGCACGCCCTGGTCGACGGACGCCCTGTCCGGAGCCTGCGCCTGCCCCAGACGGCCTTGGTCAAGGGCGACTCCCTCAGTTACTCGATCGCCGCCGCCTCGGTGTTGGCCAAGGTCACCCGGGATCGGGGGATGCGCGAGGCCGAGGTCCGGTGGCCGGGGTACGGGTTCGCCACTCACAAGGGGTATCCCACACCGGAACACCTCGCAGCGGTGACCCGGTTGGGACCCTGTCCCATCCATCGGTTGAGTTTCGCGCCCTTGCGACGGCCCGAGCCCGAGTTGTTCCCGACATGAGTCTTTGGAACCGATTCCGGAAACCCGGCAAGCCTGTCGAACCCGGGGCCCACCTTCGCCTCGGGCGGCATGGCGAGGAAGCCGCGCGCGCCGAACTGGAGCGGTTGGGAATGAAGGTGCTCTGCACGAACTACCGGCACCGGCGCGGGGAGATCGATCTGATCGCGAGGGAGGGGGAGGTGCTGGTCTTCGTGGAGGTGAAATCCCGCTCGTCGGAGAGTTGGGTGCGCCCGTCTCAGGCGGTGGGACGACCGAAGCAGCGCATGCTGTCCGATACGGCCCTCGCTTATCTGAACGAGTTGGGCCGGCCTCGGGTCGCCTTCCGCTTCGACATCGTCGAGGTGCTCTTCGACGGCCCCGGGGTCCGGGAGGTCCGGCACATTCCCGATGCATTCCCGCTGGCGGAGGGTCGGATGTACCGATGATCCGGCCCGGATGCCCTCGGAATCACCGAGCACGAACCACCCTCAGCCGGTGGGAGCATGGGCTCCCGAGGCGGCGCGAAGGGCCCGTTCCCGCTCCAAAAGGGTCGGGTGCGAATAGTAGAAACCGCTGAACCAGGGGTGTGGGGTCAGGTTGGAGAGGTTTTTCTCATGCAACTTGCGCAGGGCACCGATGAGGGAATCGCTTTCGCCCATCGCCCCACGGGCATAGGCGTCGGCTTCGAATTCATGCCGCCGAGAGCGGCGGGTACCCAGCGGAGTGAGCCAGAAGGTGATCGCGCCGCCCAACAACCCGGCCAGAAGCAGCACCGGAGCGAGTCCGGAGGAGGACTTGAAGCCGAAGGCTTCGAGGAATTCTGGTTGGCGGGCCAGCCAGCCCAGCAGGCCGAAGCTCACCAGCGATGACACTCCCGCCCAGAGGAGCATCTTGGGGACATGACCCCGCCGGTAATGCCCGATCTCGTGGGCCAGCACCGCCTCCAGTTCGACCTCGGTCAACTGGGCGACCAGCGTGTCGTACAGCACGATCTTCCGGAACCGGCCGAAGCCGGTGAAGTAGGCGTTGGAATGGGCGGATCGACGGCTGCCATCGGCGATCTGGATCGTCTTGGCCGTGAAGCCGGTACGTTCGCCCAACCGGAGGAGACGGTCACGAAGCGATCCGTCGGGCAGGGGGGTGAACTTGTTGAACCAGGGCAGGATCAGGATGGGGGCCAGGATCATCATCACCGCCTGGAAGGCCATCAGCAGCGCCCAGGCCCACAGCCACCAGGATTCGCCGATCCAGACGGTCAACCTGAGGATGCCGGTGACCAGGGGCAGGCCGAGAAGGGTGCTCAGCACCAGCATCTTCAGGTGGTCGGTGATCCAGGTCCTCAGGGTGCTCTTATTGAACCCGAAGCGTTCCTCGAGCCGGAACTGGGACCACCATTCCAGCGGGAGGTCCGGCAGGCCCATCATGAAGGATACCGCCAACAACCATCCGGACTGGGCAAAGGCACCCTGTCCGAACCGGTCGCTCCAGAGTGCCAGGGTCCAGGGCAGAAATCCGGAGCATAGGAAGACGATCTTCGTCGCGAGAGACCACAATTCCTCGACCTGTCCGAAATGCGATTTGGCCAGAGTGTACTCGACCGACCGGCGGTAGGTGGGGCCGTCCATGATGCCCTGCACCGCTTCCGGGGCATGATCGCCATGGGCACGGACATGTCGCCGGTTCAGGAGGTCGAGAAGTCCCTGCCCGAGCCAGCGCAGGATCAGCAGGCTGAGGCATGCAACAAGGATGAATGAGGGCGTCATGGGCGACGTCTGAAGCTAACCGGACTCAGGAAGATTTTCCCGACAAACCGGGAAAACTTGTTTGGTGGATCGTACGTGTTCGTATGAACATGAATCCAAGACCCAGTCATCGATGAAGATTCTGATCGTGATCCTGTTGTGCGGAACCCTCGGGGCGGGGGGGTGGTATTATTCCCAGCGCCAGCAGCGCGGGGGCGGCGCGCCGCAGGCCGGCTCCAAGGTCGACACGGCGGTCATCGAGACGCGGAACATCAAGTTCTCCATCAATGCCGCCGGCGATATCACCCCGGCCGAGCAGGTCAGCGTGCGGCCCGAGGTCAACGGCAAGATCGAGGTGCTGCCGGTCGATGTGGGTGATCGGGTCAAGTTGGGGCAGTTGCTCTTCAAGCTCGACGACCGGGAGTTGCAGACTCAGCGCCAGCAGGAGGAGAAGAACGTGGAGCGATCCCGGCTGCAATTGGGCCAGGCGGAGCGCGACTTCCAGCGGGCCAAGCAACTCTTCGAGGGCAAGCTGATCTCCCAGGAGTTGTTCGAGGACAGCCGCACCAAATACGACTTGGCCAAGAACGAACTGGCACTCCGGGAGAAGTCGCTGGATCTGATCGTCGAGCGCCTGCGCAAGACCGAGGTGATGGCTCCGTTCGATGCCACCATCCTCACCCGGCCGATCTCGGTGGGGCAGGCCGTCTCCGGTTCCGGGGGCTTCAACGCGGGCACCGAGGTCCTGACCATCGCCAATCTCAACGACCTGATCGTCAATGCCCACATCAACCAGGCCGACGTGACGCGCCTGCACGTCGACCAGCAGGTGGAGGTCACGGTCGAGGCCGTTTCGGGTCTCAAGGTGATGGGCAAGGTCGAGCGGATCGCCCCTCAATCCACCCTCAAGAACAACATTCGGGGCTTCGCCGCCCGGATCCTGTTGAAGGACGTCGGCAACCAGATCCGCCCAGGCATGAGCGCCAACATCGCCATCCCGGTGTCGAGCGCGGAAAACGTCGTCGCCGCGCCCTTGGCGGCGGTGTTCACCGAGACCAATCCCGCGACCCGTGAGATCGAGCGGCACGTCTGGGTGCGCAAGGACGAATCCTGGGAACGTCGCTCCATTAAGATCGGGGTCACCGACTATTTCTTCGCCGAGGTGACTTCCGGACTGCAGGCCGGTGAGGTCGTTTCGCTGGAGGACCGCTCCAAAGAGATGGGGACCGGCGGGGCGACCAACGGCGTCAAGGTCGCCGCCCAGTCGGCCAGCCGCCCCCGCTGAGACCGACCCCACCATGGCGCTGCTCGAACTTCGCAACGTCTCCAAGATCTACCACCTCGGTGGCGAGGAGATCCGTGCCCTCGACGATGTCTCGCTCGACCTCGAGCAGGGTGAATTCGTGTCCATCATCGGCCCTTCTGGCAGCGGCAAGTCCACCCTGATGCACATCCTTGGGTGCCTGGATTCGCCCACGCGTGGGAATGTGGTGCTCGCGGGCACCGAGATCGCCCGGGCATCGGCCCGGGAACTCGCCCGGGTGCGCAACCGCACGATCGGCTTTGTCTTCCAGTTCTTCAATCTGCTGCCCAAACTCAACGTCCTGCAGAACGTGGAGTTGCCCATGATTTACGCGGGCATCGGCGGCAAAGAACGACGGGAGCGCGCGGAGAAGGCTCTCGAAATGGTGGAGTTGGGCCACAGGCTGAAGAACCGTCCGAACCAGCTTTCAGGCGGTCAGCAGCAGCGCGTGGCGATCGCCCGGGCCTTGGTCAACAATCCAAAGATCATCCTGGCCGACGAGCCGACGGGCAACCTCGACACCCACACCGGCGAACTGATCCTGGCCCTCTTCCGGCGCCTTGCGAGCGAGGGTCGGACGGTGATCCTGGTGACCCACAATCCCGAGATCGCCGCCGTGACGCCTCGGCGCATCGAAATCCGCAATGGGAAGATTGCCCACCAGGTTGATGCCAAGTTGGCGGGACTCGACCGATTGCCCGGGGCCGCGCACGGAGGACGGAACCCATGAGCCTGGAGTCGCCCCGGGTGCCTTCGACGGAACTCCAGTTGACCGACCTTCCGGTCGACAAGACCAGCCTGGGCAACGCCGTGATGGTCGGGCTCAAGGAAATCTGGGCTCACAAGTTCCGCAGTGCCCTCACCATGCTCGGCATCGTGCTTGGCGTCTCGTCGCTCGTGGCGATGAGCGCGATGGTCCAGGGCATGGAGAACGGCCAACGCGAGGCGATGCTCGCCATCGGCGGCCTGGAGAAGGTGCGGATGGAGGCCCAGCGCGTCCCTGTCGAACAGCGGCACCTGCGGGACATGGCCCGTGGCATGACCCTGGCCGACGTCGAGGCCCTAAAGGCGGGCGTTCCCGACATCGAGGTCATCGCGCCAGAGATGCGCCTCGAGCTCGATCCGACCCTTCAGGCCAACGGCAAGTACCATCGCACCTTCATGACCGGGGGCATCCTGCCCGAGAAGGTGCGGATCATGGAGCACGAAGTGGAGCACGGGCGGAT
The DNA here is from genome assembly GCA_903858835.1 of uncultured Verrucomicrobiota bacterium. GTDB lineage: Bacteria > Verrucomicrobiota > Verrucomicrobiia > Limisphaerales > UBA9464 > SXXZ01. The sequence continues at coordinate 4,529 of CAIOKD010000003.1, read as the reverse complement.
GTTCAACGACATCGACGCCTCCGAGGCGAGGCCCGTGTGCATCATCGGCACGGGCATCCGAGACGAGTTGTTCGGTCGGCCGGAGGACACGGGGGCCGAGGTCGTCCCCGTGGGGAAGACCATGACCATCAACGGCCAGCCCTTCACGATCATCGGGATGTTCAAACGCTACGAGGGCGAACAGGAACGCAAGCAACGCCTGGAGAGCGAGGCCGAGCGCCAACGGCTCAAGTCCGAGGGCAAGGCCCCGCCGAAAGGTCCGGCGCGGGGCCAGGGGCGCAGCGGTAGCTTCGCCTTCTGGATCAAGAACAACACCGTCTACATGCCCCTCAATACCATGTGGCACCGGTTCCAGGCGGGCCTCTCCAACGCGCCTCCCGAGCCGCGGTTGAGCAACATCGAACTGAAGGTGCGGGACTTCTCCAAGATCGAGCAGACCCTTGCGAAGATCCGCAACATCATGATGGTGAACCATCGGGGCATCGAGGACTTCGCCTTCCGGACCTTCGAAGACTGGAGCGCTGACATCGACCGTTTCGTGAAGAACGCCCGCATGAGCGGCGGACTCATCGCGGGGATCAGCCTGTTCGTCGGGGGCATCGGTATCATGAACATCATGCTGGCGAGCATCTCGGAGCGGATCCGCGAGATCGGCATCCGCAAGGCCGTGGGCGCGGGCGGGTTGGACATCTTCGTCCAGATCCTGGTCGAGAGCACGGTGATCGCCGTGGTGGGGGGACTCCTCGGGTTGGCCTTTTCGCGCCTCGTGGTGATGGGCATCGCCTGGGTGGCTCCCACCGGGAACAACCCGGTGATCACCGGCGGCGCGATGGCCCTGGCGTTTGGATTTGCGGTGGTGGTGGGTCTGTTGGCGGGGATCTTTCCCGCCGTGAAGGCCGCGCGGATGGATGTGATCCAGTCCCTGCGGTACGACTGATGAACCTCTTCAACGCCATACTCATCGGGCTGAAGGAGGTCTGGGCCCACAAGTTCCGCTCGCTGCTCACCCTGTTCGGCGTGGTCCTGGGGGTCGCCTCGCTGGTCGGCATGAGCGCCATCATCAAGGGGATGGAGAACGGCATGCGGGAGTCCATGATCGCCATGGGCGGGGCCGACAAGGTGCTGCTCCAGCGGCAGGCGGTGCCGGCCCACCAAGAGCATCTGGCCGACCAGGCCCCCGGCCGCACCCTGGCCGACGTGGTGGCCCTGAAGAACGGGGCGCCGCTCCTGAAGGTGATCTCGCCCGAGATGGCCGTGCCCGACGTGATCGTCTCCCGTGGCGACAAGCGGGCCAGTCCCGAGGAATGCGTCGGTGCCTGGCCCGAGGTCCTCGACATGAACCTGCACACGGTCGAGCACGGGCGGTTCTTCAACGCCTTGGACGAGGAGAAGGCCCATGCGGTCTGCGTCATCGGCACCGGGATCCGGGACTCCCTCTTCGGCGATCCCGACGAGGTGGGCCGCGAGGTCATCCCGATCGGCGAGACGATCCAGATCAACGGGCAACCCTTCACCATCGTCGGGATGTTCACCCATTACGCCAGCGAGGCCGACCTCAAGGCCCGCGCCCTCCGGAAACAGGCCGGCGCCTCCACGAACGCCGTGGAGGCCAAGAAATCGCGGGGGTGGGGACGCAAAGGAGGGTGGGCCTTCTGGCGGAAGAACAACACCCTGTACATCCCGCTCAACACCGCCTGGGTCCGATTCCGGATCGCCGGCGATGCGGACGGCATCCCGGATCCGCGCCTGAGCGACATCGACCTGAAGGTGAGGTCGATGGAGCGGATGGAGGCGGCTCTCCAACAGGCCAAGAACGTCCTGCTGGTCACGCACCGGGGCATCGAGGACTTCACGTTCCAGACCCAGGAGAGTCAGGTGGAGAGCATCAACAAGCAGATCAAGAATGCCCGGTTGAGCGGCGGGATCATCGCCGGGATCAGCCTGCTGGTCGGCGGCATAGGCATCATGAACATCATGCTCGCGAGCATCAACGAGCGGGTCCGAGAGATCGGTACCTGCAAGGCCCTGGGGGCCACGGGCGTGGATGTCTTCATCCAGATCATCGTCGAGAGCGTGGTGCTCTCGATGCTCGGTGCCCTCGCCGGCCTGGCGGCCTCGTTGTTGATCGTCGACCTGCTCGCGTTTATCGCGCCCACCGGCAACACGCCGATCATCACCTGGGAGGCCCAGGCGGTCGCCGTGGCCTTCAGCGGGACCGTCGGTGTGATCGCCGGATTCCTGCCGGCCATCAAGGCCGCCCGACTCGAGCCCATCCAGGCCCTGCGCTACGAGTAGGGCGGGGCTGAGGGAGGGATCGGCGTGGAACCCGCGCATGGATTGCGTGTTCCTCGCACAGCCGCGCTCCTGCCCCGTCGTTCACCGCTGATGTCGCTGCGATCCAGATCCACAAACCGTTCAGGAAAGGGCGCCCATGGATGTTTTCCAGACTTGGCACTGCATTGGCTTACGGAATCTGTCAGGCCGGGTTGGGTAGCCTGGTTTGTTGACTCATCTGGGGTAACCCCCGCGGCGCAAGCTGCGGGGGTTTTTTCCTGTGCACGGTGCGGGCCTGATTGGGTTTCTATGGCCTTCGCGGGGCGGGAGGTCGCTCGTAGAAATGCCTCGTCCGGAAGCCCACCTCAAAAACGTCGCTGATTCGATCCGGAGTCCATTGTACAAATCACCCGTGAGCGATGCTTTTGCCCGGCAACGGGACATGGTGCGGCAATACCCCGAGAACGAATTGGCCCGGTTCAGCCTGGGGCGGGCGCTGTTCGATTCGGGAGACCTTTCCGGGGCCCGCGAACACCTGGAGGTGGCCCTGCGCCGCAAGCCCGATTGGATGGTGGTCCAGATCCTCCTCGGCAAATGCGATCTCGCCCAAGGCAACGGGGTCGCCGCTCGGCTCGCGTTCGAGCGTGCATTGCAACTGGCACGTGAACAGCATCATGAAGGCCCGGAGGCCGAACTGATGGAACTCCTTTCAGGATTGAACCCCGAGGCGGGTACCCTAGGCTGACCGGATAGGCCCCAAAAACATTGTGAGAATCCCATCCCTACGTCCGTCGAGGTCCGCCGCTTTCACGCTGATCGAATTGCTCGTGGTGATCGCCATCATCGCGATCCTTGCCGGCATGCTGTTGCCGGCCCTCTCGAGGGCGCGACAGAAGGCGACGGGCATCGCGTGCATCAACAACGAGAAGCAACTGGCCATCGCTTCGATGCTTTACGTTGCGGAGAACCGCGATTTCTTCCCGCCCAACGGCGCGGGCGACCCAAACGTCAACCTCACCAATCCGCCCGCCAACTACGTGCCCAAATACTGGGTCGAGGGTCGCGATGGCAACAATCTGGTGGATGCCTCGGCCTCAAGTCTGGTCAATCCTCGGGTTTCACTGTTGGCCCCGTATCTGCCGGCCCGTGGTTCCTTCAAGTGCCCGGGAGATCGCTACACGGAGATGGTCGCCGGTCGCCGTCAGACCAATCCAAGGACCTACGGCCAGAATCCCTGGGTGAACTGGGCCGATGAGGCGCCCTATCCCACCAGTGCGCTCGGCGATGACCGGACCTACCGCAACTTCCGGAAGACCGGTGATGTGGTGAACAGCGGGGATGCCTTCCTCCACGGCGAAATCCATCCCAAGGGCATCTGCAGGCCCTTTTTCGGCGTCAACATGGCGACGTCCTCCGGTGGTGCCTACCACGTGCCGGGCAACTACCATGGCCGCAATTCCAATTTTTCCTTCGTGGACGGCCACGCCGAATCGCATCGCTGGGCAAGTGGCACTTTCAACAACCCCACCTCCAACGTGGATCACCACGGGGTCCACGGGAGCGGGTATCCGGGCACGGCAAGCCGTCCCGACATGCTCTGGTTGAGCGAGCACACCACGGTTCGCCGGTGAACCTGGATCGTCCCGCGACATCATCGGTCGCTTTCCTTCCGTCATGAGGTCGATCCAGGACTGTCGGCTCTACACCTTCGTCGACACGGCCTATCTCCATGGGCGGGATCCTGCGGCGGTCGCCTCGGCGTTGTGCGAGGGTGGCTCCGATCTCATCCAGTTGCGGGCCAAGGGAGCCACGGTCGATGAGGTTCGCCGGTTGGCCGAGGCCGTCCTGCCCGTGGTCGAGGATGCCGGAGTCGGCTTGGTGATCAACGATCATCCCGAGGTGGCTGTGGCTGTAGGGGCGCCCTGGGTCCATCTGGGCCAGGAGGATTTCTTCGATGCTGGACACTCCCGGGTGGCCGACCTGCCGTGGCGTCGGGCCGGTTGCCGCGTGGGCTTGTCCACCCATGCGCCCGACCAATGCGCGCGGGCCGTCGACGCCGGGGCCGACTACGTCGCCATCGGTCCGGTGTTCGCGACCGGAACCAAGCCCACGGCGCGCCCGGTGACCCTCGACTACGTCCGCTGGGCCCGGGAACATGTCCGGGTTCCCTGGTTCGCCATCGGCGGGATCCATCTGGGCACCGTGGACGCGGTCGTCGAGGCCGGGGCGAGATCCATCTGCGTCGTCAGCGCCAT
>CAIOKD010000002.1 GCA_903858835.1 uncultured Verrucomicrobiota bacterium | reverse complement strand
CGGGAAGACCACCTTGTAGGTCGTGTAGGCCTTGGTGTTGGAGAACGCCAGGGTCTCGGTGCGGAACCGGGCCGGATTGGCGTTCACAGAACCCGAGGCGATGGCCTCGAAGGGCGTGCCGTCGTTGGAACCGAGGATCTGCCAGGTCGCCGGATCGCGCTCAGGAGCGTCGTTCGCGGTCGTGAGGGAGATGCCCGTGATCACCGAGGCGCCGGCCTTCGGGGTCACCGTGAAGCCGGTGTTGAGCTTGTCGAAGTTCAGGTACTTCGTGGAGCTCTTGCCGTCGAGGACGTTCGGAGCAGCCTCGCCGCCCGGATGGTTCTTCGAGCTCGGGACGATGGTGTCACCGGTGCTCAGCACGTTGCCCGGGAGGGCCGGGGTGAACAGGAGGAAGTCGTAGTCACCGTTCGACGCGTTGAAACGCACCGTCTGCTGACCACTGAGCTTCACCGAGGCGAGGCTGCCGTCGGCGTTGCGCATCGGCACCAGGGCGTTGTTGCCCCAGCCGCCGGTGGACGGCGACTCGAAGCTGCCGACGACCGTCGCGTTGCCGCTGGCGACCGTGGCGAACTGACCCTTCATGCGGGTGGCGCTGTCGGCACCGTCGCCGTGGGAGAGACCCGCGTAGACGTTGTAGTCGCCCGCCGGGAAGGTGCGGGTGTACTGGTACCACTGACCGTCGCCGATCCAGCCCATCTTGTAGTTGACGTTGAGCTCACCCACGCCGCGGTCGCGGTCGCCGGTGCGGTCCATCGGGGCCTGGGGATCTTCACCGATGCGGTAGATCGGCGAGGAGCCGTCGCTGCCGCGGGTGTAGTCCTTGTTGTTGGTGGCCGGCTGGCCCGCGAGGGCGCCGCCACGGTAGGGCATCACGCTGGTCGAGGCCGGAGCCACGCCATTGTTGTCGAAGTCTTCGGCCTCGATCGCGAAGACCGGGGTGCGGATGCTGCCCACGCCGAAGGTCCACGACACGGTGCGGTCGATGACGGTCAGTTCGACCTTGTGGGTCGAACCGGCGGCCCAACCACTGGCCGGAGCAGCCACGGTGACGGTGGCGACACCGTCGGCGGTGGTGACGGTCGGGGTAGCGGCGACGCCGTCCACCTTGACCGAGACGTTGGCCGTGGTGAGGGCCGGGCCGGTGCCCTGGGCGACTTGGGCCGTGATGGCCGCGTCGGTACCGGCACGGTACGGGGCCGCACTGGAAGCGCGACCGGTCTGGGCCGGGGCGTAGGACTTCACGAAGGGAACACCCTTGCTCGCCAGCGGGTACTGGTAGGCCTTGATGCCACCGTCGGCGTTGATGAGGTTGCCGCTCAGGACGTCACCGGTGACGGGGTCGAACTGACGGGTGCTGAACTCGACGTTCGCGCCACCGCCACCCTCGTACCAGACGAGGCGGGCCGGATACAGGCCGTCCTTCTCCACGTTGAAGAAGAAGGTGGTGCCGGAACCGATGCCGCCGCCATTGCCGCGGCCGCCGGAGAACTCGCCGACCACCAGCGGGAAGGTGAAGGCCTCGCCCGGGTTGCCGATGTCGAGGCGGAAGCCGTCATCGCTGTTGACGTTGAAGCAGTAGAAGCCGGCCTTCAGGTCGAGGACCGTCAGGATCTCCTGCACGAAGTTGTCGGTGTTGCCGGTGGTGCCCGGGATGCCCGGAACGCCCGGATCATCCGGGAAGTAGCCGCTCGAGACGGCGTCCTGGTTGTAGTTGATGACGCCGGTCTCGACGTAGTAGCCGTTGGCGCCGAAGAGGCTCAGGTCGGCCACGTTCTTGGTGCCGATCAGGCCGGCGATGTGGGTCTGACCCCGGTAGGTGTCATTGCCCATGCTCTCACCGTTCTCCTGCTGCACGGTCTTCACGAGGAAGCCCTTGTTGCCGGTGTTCACCGCGGAGGACGGCAGCGCGAGGCTGCTCGGGACGCTGGCGGCGTTCAGGATGCTGAAGGTGTTGGTCGCATCATACTGCTGGGCACCGGCCGTGAAGCGCACGATCGCCGTGTGGCTGCCTGCGGCGAAGTTCGCCGCCGGCTTGTAGGTGTAGGTGGTCACGCCGCCCGCGGAAGCCTTGGTCGGGGAGACCTCGGCGCCGTCCACGAGGAGCTTGAAGCTCGACACCGCGCTGCTGCCTTCGGTCACGGAAACCACGACAGGCACGGTCGGGACGTAGCCGCCGCCGGAGCCGCGGAACGGATGGATGAAGGACACGGCGGCCGGAGCGGCGGCGCTGGTGGCGCGGAACGCCTTCACGGCGTCGGCCGCGGCATCATTGATGAGGTAACGGGCCGAGGGGTTCGGGGCCACGCGCTGGGCGGACCACTCGAGGTTGGCCCCGCCGCCGCCCTCGAACCAAACCGTGCGGAACGGATAGTAACCGGCCGCCGGGACGTACACGGTCGCATTGATGTCGCTCGCGCCCTTGCCGTAGTCGGCTTCGCTCACGATCACGGAGTTGAGCACTTCCTTGTTGTTGCCACCCACGGTGGTGCGGAAGCCGTCATCGCTGTTGAAGGTCAACGTGTAGACACCCGCCGTCGGGAACTGCAGGTAGGTGGTGATCTCGGCCGCGATGTTGTCGGTGTAGAGATCGCCGTTGGGCTGGAACTCCGAGCCGCTCGGGATGCCCGGGATCGCGTTGTCGGCGATCTGGCGCTCCACAGCGGCGACGGAGGCCGAGAAGGCGCCGTTCTGGCCCGGGGTCGCATCCGAACCGGACACCGGCTGGCTGTAGTTGATCACGCCGGTCTCGGCGAACACGCCGCCGGTGAAGCCAGTGAGGTCGGCCACGTTGTCACCACGCAGGCCGGCGAGCTGCTGCTCGGCGCGGGCGATGGTGTTGGGCTGGTCACGACGGGCGGTCTGGTGAGTGCGGATGTTGAAGCCCTTCTTGGAGGTATCCACACCGCTGACGGCCAGGGCCGAGGGGATGGTGACGTAGGAGCCCACGACGAACTCGCGGGTGGCGGTCACCGTGCGGCCCAGGGTGTCCTTGACGCTGATCACGACCGTGTTGGTCGAGCCAGAAGCCAACGGCGTGGCCGCGTCACCATAGGCGATGGTGGTGGTGATGCCGCTCTTGGAGGTCGTCACCTTGGAGGAGATGTCGGCGCCGTTGAGCTTGATCGACAGACCCGTGGACACGGCCACGGCCTCGCCGGAATCCACCGTGGTGATGGAGAAGCCGATCGGGCTGCCCACCGCGCCACCGATGATCACGTCGTTGGCCGGGACGGTCTCCAGGCGGATGTTATCGACATGGTGCACTTCCCAGGCACCACCGGTGCGGCCGCCGAAGACGAGCCGGCCCGGGGACGGAGTGAAGGAGCTGGCCAGACCGCCGGCCGGGGTCAACTCGACGCCCTTCCAGAAGATCTTCACCTTGCCCTCTTCGGTCAGCTGGGCCTTGAACTTCTCCCACTTCAGGTTCTTGACCCACAGACCCCAGCTCGGATCGTCGAAGGTCACCTGACCCACGCCCGAGTCGTTGCCCGCGGTTCCGTCGCCGTTGAGGTCGTCGGTGGTGTTCAGCGCACCGGTCTGCATCGAAGACGCGTAGTTCGAGTCGGTCGTCGGCAGGTTGCGGAACGGGGCCTCGTCGTAGGTGCCGCCGGGCCAGACGTTGCCGGGGCGCAGGGGCACCGGCAGCTGGGTGATCAGAGCGCCCTCGACGCGGATGCTGATGCCGACCACGTCACGGATGCCGCCCGGATGGTCGCCGGACTGCCAGGTGTCGAAGCCGATGCCCAGGCCGGTGAGCGAGCCTTCCTCGGGGAGGTCGGTCTCGTTGCCGGTGCCGGCGAAAGGGGAGCCGTTGGCGGCCAGCGGATCATCGGCGCGGACGTAATTGAGCGAAAAGCCGTCGGCCGGCTGCGAGGTGCCACCGCCGATGCGGAGGTCGCACTCGAAGGTGAAGGCCTTGACGACCAGACCCTTGTCGAGGTCGTCAAACACCACGGTGGCGCGCTGGCCGCTCTTGGCGTCGGTGATGGAGAGATAACCATCGGTGGCGCCGCCAGTGGCACCGCCGCTGGCCCGATACTCCGCAGCGGCAGCGCCCACTTCCTTGAAGGGGAGCTCCGCAGCGGTGTTGAAGTTCACCACGTTGGTGGCGGCAAAGGCCGAGCTGCAGACCAGCCCGGCTGCCGTCATCCAGCGCAGCAGATTATTATGTTTTTGGCTCATAGGACTCGCTTCCGCCCAGGGATGATCCGCCGACGGCAAATGTCCCGAAGCCCCGGAAGGGTTCGAGACACTGGCCCACGGCGGACCCGTCTCTAGGTTAGGTGACCGTCACCGATACACCCGGGTAGAGACACCGGCAACCCATTTTTTGACCCACTCCTGACTCGGTTTTTACAGGATTGGAAGACCTTACCATCCCATCCATCGCACCATCTTTTTAAACTCTCCCCGTAAATGGGAATCTTAGCCCAGAAAAGTGGTCCGACCCTGAAAGATCGGGACGTTCACCTGCGAAGGCTTGGGAAATATGAGCCCCCGCCTTTCATTGGTTCCGCCGCTTCCGGCTTTGCATCGGTGGTGCTTGCCCACAGCACTGTCCACGCTGTTGCCTAGCCTCTGCGGCCAAGTCCTGATCACCCGATGGGATTTCAACGAAGCCTCACTTGTGCCCCGGATCGGTGTGGGACAAGCCCGACTCGTCGGAGGCACCTCGGCCACCTTCGCGGCGGGCCATGATGGGGAGGCCTCTGGTGCATGGAACCTGAAGGCGTTCCCAGGCCAGGGCAATCTACCGGGAACCGCTGGGGTGGAATTCTGGCTTTCCACAGAGGGCAGCGACCACGTCGCCCTATCATTCCAAATCCGCCATAGCAACACCTCGGCCAACGCCGAGCGGGTGCTGTGGTCATCGGACGGCACCCGGTTTCAAGAGGCGGGCCGGTTCACGGTCACCCCGGCCGCCTCGGGTTCCGGCGAGACCTGGTATGAGCGGACTGTGTCTTTGCCCCCCGAGGCGGGCCAGCAGGCATGGCTCCAAGTTAGGATCGTTTCCGATTTCGCCGATACCAGCGACGGCAGATACACCGCCACTCGGCTGGGCTCCAGCTACTCCGGCGCGGGAACCTGGCGTTTCGATAACGTTACCTTCTCAGCAGTGCCCGAGCCTGAAGAATACGCAACCATCGGCGCTCTCGGCCTGATAGGCTTCGCCCTGTGGCGCCGGCAGCGGCGAATGCTGGAAGACCGATCACCCCTGGGCCAAGCGTCACCAAAGGAATGACCGGGCCTCAGCCAGGGGTTTCCCCGACTCCAAGAGGGTAGCCTTCCAGGCGTTCACGGTGCCCAGACGGCGGAATTGGTCGCGCGGAACAAGCACCCGGGACCATCGGCGGCCCCAAAAACCCCGCTTTACGGCGGTTTCCACGGTCTCCGACGCTTCGCCCTCGGCACCGCGAAGTTCCAACCGGAGCTTCAACGGGCCGGAGACCCGGCGGGAGGCGGTCCAGAGCACCTCGTATTGCATCCCTGCCCGCTTTTCGGGGTGCTGGCGCAGTTCGGCCTGGTAGGCATCCCGCTCGTAGAGGCTGGGAGAGAGCGTGTGACGGCCCTGATGATCCACCAAATGGGGCAGCACTTTCACCACACGAGCCTCGTCGCCCCACAGCATCCCGGCACCGAGCCAACAGGCCAATAGGAAGGCTTTCATTCAGAAGGGACCATTCTTGGGGAAGGAAAGGACCGCCGGCCTGGGCGTGAATACGGGTGAGGAACGGATCGCCGACCCGGAATCGCTGGAGGGCGCAGTGAAAAGCGATCGAACCGAGCCTTCCAAGCCCCGGCCAGCCCCGCCTCCACCCGAACCAAAAGCTCCAAAACCGGAGTCGGAAGTCACGGAGGCGGCGCCGGCGCCCGATTTCGGAAAGAACCCGGAATCGGAAGCGGTGGGGTTGGAGAATGCCGATCCCGGAGCCACGGTCGGATCGAACCGCCGCCCCGGATCGCCGTCGAACCCAGCAGAGGGTGTCGCCAGAAGATCTGAGGCGCCCGTCGGAACCGGGCTAGTCCCCGCGCGGGCCGCTGAGGACGATGAGGACGACGAAAAACCCTCCCCAAGACCGGAACCCGGGCGGGACGGGGCGCCATTGAATGTGAACGTTCCCGAAGATTCGCCCGGGGGAGACGCCTTGAACCAGTTCTTGTGATCCGCCTCGGGGGCAAGGATCTCTGAAATGGTCTTGGTTTGGCCGGTCTCGGAGCCCGAAGCATCCACCTTGCGAATGGCCTCCTGGGCGGCGCGTTGAGCGGAACGGGACTCCGCGCGGGCGTCATCGGCCGCCATCCGCGAGTCTTTCCGTGAGCCCCTGGACTTTCCCTCGGACTCGGATTCCTCGAAATCGCTCCGCTGGGCCGATTCGCTGCGAGAGCGACGCGAACGCCCCCGTTCCCGGCTGAAATTGGGGATTTCGTCGTCTTCGGTCGGCTTGACCGCATCGATCTCGTCGGCCTTCTCCACCTCGCGCGGCTTCACCGAGCCCGGCTCGACCAACCAGTTCTTCTTGCGATCGTACTCATCCATCAGGCGCTGCTGGGCCTTCGGGTCGAGATTGGGGATGGGTTTGGAGGGCGCAGGCAGAGAGACGTCGATGGCCCCACCCAGCGAATTTCCGGCGCGAAACACGTCGAATTGACGGTTTCGGAGCAGTTTGTTCATGGTGCCCACCCGTTCGGCCTCGGACTGCAGACGGGAACCCGGCACCTCGTCGGTTCGGATGGCCCCGGAGGTCTGGGCCTTGTCGCCTGCCCAAGCCGGAGAAATCAGGCTGGGCCACAGGACCAACCCCGCGACAACGCCCAACCGGATCGGTGTTCGGACGCGCTTCATGCCTTCAATTAAAGCCGCCGCTCACGGGGCGTCAAAGGCCTTTGAGGCCTCGCGGGAGTTTTTCCGGGAAACGAGGGGCTGGCTTCGGGTAACGAGGAACAGGCTTCGAGGAGAGAAGGCCATTCCTTGGGGACAGGCTTTGGGGACAGGCTCCGAGGTCCGCCAAGGTCCGGGTGGGGCGCCTCGGTCAGACTTGGGGACAGGCTCCAAAGGACACCAAGGGACAGGCTCTCAAGAGCGGATCCGGGATGGGCAGCGAAGGCCCAGGGGGGTCCGTCGGGGACAGGCTTCAGTGGGGCTTCAGTGGGGACAGGCTATCGGGAACGGTGAGGAGCGCCGGCGAATTTGGCTGGCTTCGGGGGCTGCGGTCTTAGCGGACACCGGTGACGGAGGCGGCAAGGTAGGCTTCGCGGAACCGGGAGGCGCGCTCGCGAAACCAATCCCAATGCCCGGCGGCAACCTGACGGGGATCGAACAATGGGCCGCCCACGCCGAAGGCGTCGGCTCCGGCATCCCGGAAGGCGGGCAGGGTCTCTACCGTGACGCCACCGGTCGGCATCAGGGGGATCTGTGGGAAAGGGGCCTTGACGGCCTTGAGGTGAGCCGGCCCCAACTGGTCGGCCGGGAACACCTTGACCATCGTGGCCCCGAGCTTCCAGGCGGTGAAGATCTCCGTCGGGGTCATCGCCCCGGGCATGACCGGGACCCCGGCATCGACGCAGGCCCGAATGACCTCCGGCAGAACCACCGGGGTGACGATGAAGCTCGCCCCGGCATCGAGGGCCAACCGGAGATCCTCCATCGAGGTGACGGTGCCCGCACCCACGTTGCCGCGATTCCCCATGAGGTCCCGGGTCAGGCGGATCAGGTCGGCCGCGCCCGGACTGTTGAGTGTCACCTCCAGGTTCACCAGGCCGCCAGCCATGACGGCGGGCACCAGATGCTCGACCTGGGCAAGGGGAAAGAAGCGAAGGATGCCCACGATGGGCAGCGAGCGGAACAGGTCGGGGTTGAAAGCGGTGCTCATGGACGGGCGCAGGGATCCGGATCCGGTGATGCGACCAGCCCATGGCCGGAAGCCCACCGTCTCCAGAGGCGACGCTGCCCCAATTCGGCCAACCCGTCGACCTCGATGGCGGTCCAACGCTCCGACAATCCGCACTCGGTGGCCGCCCGCGTGTAGGCCTCACGAAGTTCCCTGCCCGCGGCGAGGATCAAGGTTCCATCGCCAGCCTGCAGGGACCTCAATTCCGCACCGATCAGCAACCCGCTGAGAAAGGATCGATTCGAGACCGGATCGCAGCCCGACAATACCTGTCGGCTACGGACCTGGAACAGGGCCGCGGCGAGCCCGGGAGCGGCCGACGCCCGGACCCCCTCCGCGAATGCGATGGAATCTCGCGGAGGTTCCGAACCGTCGGCTCCGTGGGAGGTTGCATCGGAGGCCACCGAGTGGCGCAGCACGCTGTGGTGGCGGAGCACCTCGAACAGTTCGCCCGTCATGAAGGTCGAGATGCCTGTCAACACCCCGGATTCCACCCGGAGATGCTTCGAATGCGTGCCCGGAAGCACCAGCGTCGCCCGCGCCGGCAGGGCATCACCGGCGTGTTCCATCTGCTCGGCCCATCCCAGCGCCTGGGTCTCCTCGCCGCGCATCATGTCGTGCCCGTCGCGGACCCCAGAGATCAGGCAGACCCTGGCTCCGTCGCCCAGGTCCAGCCATCGCCCGACCACGCCCGAACCCCCGAGAGAAAAGGGCAGCCGGGCGTAGGGCAACTCCTGCCAACCGATGCTCGAGCTGGCCATGCCGGAGACGAGCACCGGCAATCCAGCCGGGGCCCCGAGTCGTTTCAGAGCCACGCGCAAGGCCCCATCGAAGGCCTGAGCACGATCGCAACCCAGGGCGGCCAATCGGGAAGCCCCGTCGTCGGAGGCCCACTCCTTCAGGCCATCGGGACCCCGCCACCGGACCCTCAGTCGAGACGTGCCCCAGTCGCAGGCGATGAAGCTCATCGGGCGGCCTTCCACCGGGCCCACTCCAGACCGGGCCTATCGACCCGGAAACTCACCAGGCGTTTGGCCTGCGCCTCGGTCACATAGACGGTGCATCCGTCGTCACCCCCGAAGCAGAGGTTGGTCGGATGCGGGCCCAGCACGTCGATCTCGCGCAGGATCTCCCCCGAAGGAGACAGCTTCACCACGGTCCCCTTGCCGTGTCGGGTGACATACAGGTTGCCATCGACGTCGCAGCGCATGCCGTCGAAACCATGGTCCGGGAATTCCTTGAACAACCGGCGCTTGCCGAGCCGGCCGTCGGCCCCGATGTCGAAGACCCAGATGCGCCGCTGCACGCTCTCGTTAACATACAGGCGCTTGCCGTCGGGACTGACCTCGATGCCGTTGGTGGTGCCCATGCCCTCAGCCTCGCGATGGGCCCGACCCTGCGCATCGATGCGCCACAACTGCCCCGTGCCGTCCTTCCAATTCGGGTCGCTGGCGTACAGCGTGCCATTCTCGGTGATGGCCAGGTCATTGGGCTGGTTCATCCGGGGCTCGTGCACCACCTGGACCCGATCGCGCGTCGTCGGATGGATGCGGTGGATCTTGTGTCCGGTGTAGTCCGCGACGTACATCCGGCCGGAACGGTCGAAACGAATCCCGTTGCCGGCACTGCCCTCCGGCAGCGCCACGAACCGTTCAGCGCGCCCGTCGGGGGTTACGCGGGCGATGTTCCTCGGATCGCCGAAGCCGACGCAGAACACGGCACCGGAACGGTCGCAGGCGGGCCCTTCGATGCCGGTGGTGAAGCCCTCGGAGGAAAAAGGGCGAGCCGTCCACAGGGTCTCGGAACAGACCGGAAGGACCGCGGCCAATGCCAACGCCCCGATCAGGGAACCACGCAGGGAGATCATTCCTTCAGCCTGCACCAACGGGGATCGGATGGCCAGCGGTCACCCGGCCAGGCTGCAATGAAAAAGGGGGGCTGGAGATCGCTCCAGTCCCCCTGTGTTGAACCACTCCCGACTCAGCGCTTGACGGCGCGCAGGAAGCGGGCCGCATCGGTGCCCAAGGGCAGCGTGATCGGGGTATTGGCTCCCGGCTGGGGGGTCCATGGCCCGCTCAGGCTGGGAGCCACTTCGAAGACGAAGCCCGCCGGCATCGGCTGCGGATCCGAAGTGATCGACAACTGCCCGTTGACCAGTGCCAACGAGATGCGCGGAGCCGTGGTGGTGGAACCGCCGGCGGCCGGGGTGGTATCCGCCTTCGGCGCGGGATGCGAGATCACCGTGTAGAAGTTGATTTCCTTGGTCGAATTGGCCCCTTGGTCGGGCTTGTTCTGCAGATTGATCTCACCCTTGGCGGCGACCAGGATCTGTTGGGTGGTCATGGCGACGCTCATGCCGACCGAGCGGATGCCACCCACCGGGGAGGCGTTGACGAACGGCAGGAAGCTGGGCGTGAGCGGCTTGACCGTCTTGGTGGCCTCGTCCATCTCGAAGACACGGGCGGCCACCTGCTGGGCTTCGTAACCGTCGGGCTTGGAGACCCAGGCCACCGTGAAGCGGCCCAGACCGTCGGCGGAGACCACGGCACGGTCGGCATCGGCGCGGAACCCGCCCTCGCTCACGTCGGCCAGGGTGGCCAGGGTGCGGGTGCGGGCATCCCAGATGGCCACGCGCACGGCGGTGGAGTTCACGACCCGGCCCACGAGGAAGACCCAGGGCTGGTTGATGTGGCCGCCCAGGCGGGTACCGTCTCCACGACCGGCGTCGAAGTTCTCCCCGGAGGTGGTCTGCGCGACCGGTTCGCCCTGCAACTCGCCGGCGTTGTTGTAGAAGTAGAACTTGCCCGCGACGCGGACGGCGAAACCACCCTTGAAGGCGGCGACGTTGGCCCAGAGGTCACCGTCAGCGACCTTGAAGGCCTCCTTCACCACCTTGCCGTCGGCCGAGAAGATCGTGGCAGTGGCGCAGTTGCCGTCGGTGCGCAACTGGTTGGAACGGTCTTCGACCACGGAAACGAAGTTGCCGTCGCTCAAGGCGGCCACATCGCCGCCAAAGCGGGTGATCTGGTTGCCGGGGGCGGTGCCCGAGGTGCGCCGGCCGTTGGCCGAGTCCTGCGCCTTGCTCAGGGCGGTCTGGGCCAGGGTGGCCGGATCGAGCTTGAAGGTCTGGACGGTGCCGTAACGCCCGTCGCCCAAGCGGTCGAACCCGCCGGTGAACCGGTTGTCGCTGTTGAAACCCTCGACGACATGCGGGGAGGCCTCGGCACCGGTGATGAAGTTCACCGCGCCCGGGCGGGGATCGCCCGCGACACGGCCCGGGTTTCCGTTCTGCCGGGAAGCGTTGATCGCCCCCTTGAAGGGCGTTCCCGCGTCGTTGAAGAAGGCCTCACCCAGCTTCATGGCGCCGCCGGCCGCGGG
>CAIOKD010000001.1 GCA_903858835.1 uncultured Verrucomicrobiota bacterium | reverse complement strand
TCCCAGCCTGGTGAAGGTGGGCGAGACGGTGACGTTGAACGGCACCAACCTGTTGGGGACGACGGCGGTGCTGTTCGGCCCCAACCGGCTGGCGTCCACGCAGATCGCGGCGCTCGACAACCGCCGCGTCACGGCCCGTGTGCCGGAGGGGGCCTCCTCGGGATCGGTCTGGGTGGTCACGCCCGGCGGTGAGGCTTCTGGCGGACCGATCGCCATCCAGGGGCCGGTTCCTGTGATCAACGGTGTTTCCCCGGCCCTGGGTTCGGTGGGCACGGAGGTGCGGATCGTGGGCGCCGATTTGGGCCCCCCTGCCGTGGTGCGCTTCGGCGGGGTGGTCGCACCGACGGTCACCGCGCTGACCAACGGACTCCTGGTGAAGGTTCCACCGGGTGCCGTCAGTGGCCGGATCACTGTCGAGACGGCGGCCGGGTCGGCGGTCTCTCCCCAGGACTTCCTGGTGGGAACCACGGCCGACTTCGATGTTTCCATCGCCTCCTCGGCCGAACCGGTCGTCGTCGGATCCGAGTTTCGGCTCACCCTCAAGGCCCGGAACCTGGGGCCGTTGCCCGCCACGAATGTCACGGGCAGCCTGACCCTGCCGGCACCGGCCGAGTTCCTCGGCGCGACCCTGGCCGATGGGGGGAGTTTCCAGTCGGGGGCCAGCGGGGTGGCCTTCATCGTCGGAACCCTGCCCGCCAAGTCGGAATGGACGGCGTTGGTGCGCGTCCGGATCCCGGCGGAGGCCGTGGCGCGGTTCGAATGGGCCGCCAGCACGCTCACGCCGGATGTGGATGCCACGGACAACCGAGCCTCGGTCTCGGTGAGCGCGGTGCCCCTGCGCCTGGACCTCACCGGCTTCGGCGACGACTTGTGGGTCTTGAGTTGGTCGGCATTGGCCACCGGGTTCGAACTGCAGGAGTCCACGCTGGAACTCCCGCGCCAATGGCGACCCGTGGACGGGGTCCCGTTGAACGACGGGGTCCGCTTCCAGTGGTCCACCAGCGCCACCAATGCCGGCCGGCTGTTCCGTCTCCGGTCGCGGTGAACCCGGGCGGTGCGCCGACTTCCTTCACCCGAAGTCGTGCGAATCGGCCGTGCGGAGACCGTGGTCGGGCAGACGTTCGAGGCGCAGGGCGCGCAGGTGCACCGTGCCATGGCGTCGCTGCACGACGCCCTCCACCAGCAGGAAGGGCTCGGTGACGATCCGCAGGCGCTCGGCCTCGAACAGTTCCGGGGAGACGATGACGTTGGTGATCCCGGCCTCGTCCTCCAGGCTTACGAAACACACGCCCTTGGCGGTGCCGGGGCGCTGCCGGCAGATCACCTGGCCGGCCACCCGGACGTGGGTCGCGTCCGGCGCCTCCCGCAGTTGGTCGCTCCGCCAGACCGTGTCCTTCAGGCCCGCGCGGCGCAGCGCCATCGGATGCGGTCCCGTGGTGAGGCGGAGCGTGGCGTAGTCGGCGGCCAACCGCTCCTCCGGCGACATGGGGCCCAGTGGTGATCCGGGGCCCCGGGGTTGGGCGGGACCTTCGGCCGGACCGGTCCCCACGGGGAGTTCGCCGCGGCGCAGCGGACGCTCCGCATCCCACAGCGCGGAACGTCGGTCCGTCGACCAGGCGTTGAGCGCGCCGATGGAGGCCAGGGCGCGCAGGGCCCCGGGCCCCAGGGAGGTCCGGGCCTTGAGGTCGTCGAGCGAGGCGAAGGCTCGACGCGTGCGCGCCTCGAGCAGACCCGTGGCC